>JBNJFZ010000145.1:0-14280 GCA_051747295.1 Myxococcota bacterium | reverse complement strand
GCGCAGGCGGTCAGGAGCGCGATAAACAGGACGAGCGCGAGTACTCTGATTCTGGAAAACACGGGCATACCCTGCTGGCAAATCTGGTCTTTGCCGCCGAGGGTAGCGTGTTGCGGGGGACAAAACAAACCGATCGGTTAAACGGGTGTTTCCTACCGTGTTTCAGGGACCTCACGGCGTCAGCCCCATCGGCCTCGCTCCGCTCGGCCACTTCCCCTACCGGCTCCGCCGGTGGGGAAGTCTCCGTGGGCTTTTTGGCAAGTGGTTGCTTCGCGTGGGAGGTCGCCCTCGTGAAGCAACCACTTGGCATTGTGGCGAGGGGGACACCGCGGCTCCGCCGCGGAGGGGGCCTTCACGTGTGCTCCTGAATGACCGTCGCTCAACGCCGCCGCGGAGGGGGGCCTTCACGTGTGCTCCTGAACAACGGCCGGAAACTACTCGGAACACTCATACTCGTACGTAATCATCTCCGTCCCGAAGTTCTCGTGCCCCCACTCGAGGGTCTGCTGGGCGAGTTGGTCGCCGTCGTACTCGTACTGCGCGTCGAATTGCATCATCTCCTCGCCCTGGATGTCCGCTCTGTGGACCTGCTGGGCGAGCTTGCTGTTCTTGTAGGTGAAGTCGGTCTTGCGCGACGGTGCTTCGCTGTCGGTGGGCTTTCGCACCCGTCGCATCAGGTAGCCTTTCTCGTCGTAGTGGTGGGTCCAGACACGCGGCTCGTTGTCGTCGCGCGGCGGGTCGGCGGGGAAGCCGTCGGACTCGACTTTCTCCAGGCGGCCCTCGTCGTCGTACGAGAACGTGTTGCGCCACGTCTCGTCAGGTTCTTCGGCGAACGCCCAGGCGGAGTTCGTGAGCTTACCGTCCTTCCACTTGTAGCTGATGATCAGGTCCGGCTCGGCCATCTCGCGTCCCTCCGGCTGATCGTCGCGCATCGCGCGGATCCGCTGGCCGTCCTCGTCGTAGTCGTACGACCAGGCCGCGCGCACCGTATCGTCGGCGGTCAGGTCGAGCTTCGACAGGAGCTTGCCGTCCTCGTAGTTGTACTCGAACGTGCGGATGAGCTCGCCGTCCTCGGTCTTGTGGATCTGGCGGCACGGCTCGAACGGCATCTCGCGAAGCGCGATCTCGGTCGGTGAGCGAAAGCCGCCCGGGTCGTTCGAGTCGTCGGTCGCGGGGATGGGGTCGGGCTTGTCGTTGGCTTCGGCCTTCTCGGCCTCGTCCGCAAGCTCCTTCTCGTCGGCCTTTTCGGTCTTCTCAGTCTCGTTTTTCGAATCGGCGTCCGCGTCCTTTTTCTTACACGCGGGGGCGCAGACGAGCAGGGCCAGCAGGATCAAGCAAGCGCGTTTCATGGAGTGCTCCGGAAGCGACATTCTGGGACCATTCGTTGGCCCGCAACTTTAGCGCACCCAGGGCGGAGGGTCGAGGTTCGAGCAGGTTCGACCCGATGCGGGCAGGATGCCCGCATCACATTCAGCGCGCGGACCATGCAGTACGAAAGCCTATTCGCAAGATGGGGCGAGATACTTTATGGTGCGGGCGTCGCCCAAAACGGATTTTCGGAGTGTACCGATGAAACGCGCGTATCTTTTCGTCCTCTGCTCGCTCACCGCCCTCGCCTCTCTGGCCGGCTGCACCAATATCAACGACCCCGGCTGCTCGACCGACGACCAGTGTCGCGGCGACCGCGTCTGCAGCGACTTCGGCTTCTGTGTGGATCCCGATCGCGCTGTGATCGACCAGGACTCGGGCAATCCAGACGTGGGCACCGACGCCGAGGACGACAGCGAAGAACCCGGCACCGATCCCATCCAGATCCGGAGCGCACGCGTGTACGACGAGTGCGACGGCGACCAGCACATCACCCGCATCTCGTTGGCGCCCGATCCGTTTCCGGCCTGCGACGGCGTGTTACCGGCGCGCGTCGACATCAACATCGAGGGTGCGCTGGATCTGAACAGCCAGACGCCCGGCCAGGTGGTCTTCGAGCCCGGCGACTCCTCGGGCATACGCGTGCTCGGCTGCGAGGGCGCGTTTTGCGTCAACGCGACGGAGGGCCAGGTCACCCTGGAGTTCTACGAGCCCGGTGAAGTCTTGGACGGCAGCTACGACTTCCAGATGGAGACCAGCTCGGAAGTCTCCGACGACATCTCGGGCCAGCGCTTCGAGGGCACGTTCGAGAACCTCGACGTCAACTGGTGTTCGTTCGCCGACGACGAGTGCCGCTGAAATCAGTCTGGCGTTGACATGCCTGCGCGGACGTTGCAATGAAGGGGCCCAAATAGCTGTGTAATCGTGATGCGCTACCGGCCAACCCCTTCTCAGCGACCAGCGAGCCAGGCATGTCCAACCAGGATATCGAGCAACTGACGATCAACACCATTCGTACGCTGTCGATGGACGCCGTCCAGGCAGCCAACAGCGGCCACCCGGGCGCACCGATGGGCCTGGCGCCCGCGGCTTACGCCCTCTGGCAACGCCACCTCCAGCACAACCCGAAAGACCCTGCGTGGCCCAACCGCGACCGCTTCGTGCTGTCGAACGGCCACGCGTCGATGCTGCTGTACAGCCTGCTGCACCTGACGGGCTACGAGCAGATGACGCTCGAGCAGATCAAGAACTTCCGACAGTGGGGCAGCATCACCGCCGGACACCCCGAGGCGCACCTCGCCGACGGCGTCGAGATGACGACGGGACCGCTCGGGCAGGGCATCAGCACCGCGGTCGGCATGGCGCTGGCCGAGGCGCACCTCAACCAGAACTACAGCGGGGTCATCGACCACTTCACATACGTGATTTGCTCCGACGGCGACCTGATGGAGGGCGTCTCGCACGAGGCGGCCTCGCTGGCTGGCCACCTGGGACTCGGCAAGCTCATCTGCCTGTACGACGACAATGAGATCACCATCGACGGCCGCACGGATATCTCGTTTACCGAGGACGTCCTGCAGCGCTTCGAGGCGTATGGCTGGCACGTCGATCGCGTCGAGGACGGCAACGATGTGGACGCCATCGACGAGGCGATCGCACGAGCTCGTGAGGTCGAGGACAAGCCCACGCTGATCTCGATCCCGAGCATCATCGGGTACGGCTCGCCGAACAAGGCCGACAAGTCGGCCGCACACGGCGCACCGCTGGGCGAAGAGGAGATCGCAAAGACCAAAGCGAACCTCGGCTGGGACTGGGACGAGCCATTCTACGTGCCCGAAGACGCCCGCGCCCACATGCAAGAGGCGGTCGAGCGCGGCGAAGCCCAGCAGCAGGAGTGGCGCGACCAACTGGCGGCCTACCTCGACGAAGACGCCCAGAAGCATAGCGAGTTGATGCGACGCCTCGCCGGCGAGCTCCCGGACGGGTGGGACGAAGGGCTGCCGGAGTTCGAGCCGTCTGAGAAGGGTATGGCGACGCGTAAAGCCAGCGGCGCGGTCATCGAAGAGCTCTACTCGCGCCTCCCGGAGCTGGTGGGCGGCTCAGCCGACCTGGCCGGCTCCAACAAGACGCTCTTCGAGGAGTACGGCGTCATCCAGCCCGGCGAGTACGCCGGCCAAAACATCCACTTTGGGGTTCGCGAGCACGCGATGTGTGCGATCGCGAACGGCATGAACCTGCACGGTGGCGTGCGCGGGTTCGGGGCGACGTTCCTTATTTTCTCCGATTATATGCGCCCGTCGCTGCGACTCGGGGCGCTCATGGAGACGCCGACGCTACAGGTCTTCACCCACGACTCGATCGGCCTCGGCGAGGACGGGCCGACCCACCAGCCCATCGAGCAGCTCGCGGGGCTGCGGGCGATCCCGAACTACATGGTGCTGCGCCCCGGCGACGCCAACGAGGTGCGCGAGTGCTGGAAGCTGGCGCTCGACAACCGCGAAGGCCCGTCTTGCCTGGTGCTCACCCGCCAGAGCGTCCCGACGATCGACCACTCCGATCTCAACGGCCAGGGCGACGCCAGCCGCGGCGGCTACATCCTCGCCGACGCCGACGACGGCGAGCCGGACGTCATCCTCATCGGTACGGGCAGCGAAGTGTCGGTGTGCCTCGAGGCGCGCGACGTGCTCGCCGAAGACGGCATCGCGGCGCGCGTCGTGAGCCTTCCGAGCTGGGAGGTCTTCGAGGCGCAGGACGCCGAGTGGCGCGAGACGGTGCTGCCGTCCGATATCACCGCGCGCGTGGCCGTCGAAGCTGCCGCCCCGATGGGCTGGGAGCGCTGGGTCGGCACGCAGGGCGCGATTATCGGCATGGAGCGCTTTGGCGCATCCGCGCCGGCACCCGTGAACTTCGAGAAGTTCGGGTTCACGGCGGAGAACGTGGCGGCGAAGGCGCGCGAAGTAATTGGGTAGGTCATAGGGCATAGGTCATAGGTTCTTGTAGTGCGTCCCTCTGGGGCGCACTGCTGCTTCTTGGAAGACGGCGCTCGCCTGCTCGATTGAAATACGTGCGCGCAAACACGACAATGGGAGCCCTGATTCTCCCAATAGGTGATGCGTTTTGAGATACCGCTGGACGATCCCGATCATCGCGTTGGTCTTACTGCTGCCGAGCTGGGCTCTCGCGCAGTCGAGCGGCGGCGGTGCACCGACCATGCAGGCCGCGCTCGAGCAGGCGCTCGCCTCAGAAGGCGGGGCCGACGACTCGCTCGACGTGTTGATTCGCTCGGGCGCGACCTTCGAGAAGGTCCTGGTCGCCGAGGTCACGCCGGATAATCGTGGCGTCGTAGCCGATCTCGGGTTCGACTACGAGGGGCGAAAGTTTCGCTTCCCGGTCAAACTCGAGCGCTCCGAGCCGAGTGCCGCGGCCACCTGGCGAGTCGCGTGGCTGCCGGACCCCGAATACGCTCGGGCGCTCATCGGCGCGGTCCAGGGCGGCCCGTTGCCTCGGTCCGATGATGGAGCCGTCTGGGTCGACGCGATTCACCTGCCATCCTTGCCGGTCATCGTGCGCTCCGACTCGGTATTCACGCCCTACGGGCGCGGCGCGCTCGTCGCCGAAGCCCGGGCCCCCGAAGATCAGAAGTTGATGCCCCCGCCCGCGGTCGCCAAGGCCGCGCAGCGCTGGGTGGGCATGCTGCTGAGCGAAGATCCGGCGCCTGCGTCGGTCGACCTGATGATCGACCCGCGCGCCTCCTGGCGAGACCTCTCGCGGGTGGTGATGGGCGTGTCGGCGATCGGCCTGTTTCGCATTCACGTCATCCAGCAGGGACCCGACCAACTACTCATGCTCCCCGGCGCGGCGCCCGTATTCGGGACTGAAACGACGCCCGAAGACGCTGCGCCTCTGGTCGTGGCGATGTTCCCGCACGAAGACGGCGCGGCGTTTCGCGTGCGGATCGGCGACCAGGAATACCGCCCACCCGAGTCGTGTGCGAAGGACGTGAGCTTCTGCGCCGATTCACCCGACTCGTATCGAGCGAGCCTCGCGCAGGCCGTCGAATCGCTGGTCGCCAGGAGTGAGACCAGAATTGCGTACGTCATGTTCGCGGCGGGCCCAAATACGACCGTCGGTGAGGGGCTCTCGTATTTCCAGCGCACGCACGGGGCGCTGGGCATCCCGGAGAGTAAGGTCTTCCTGGGCTACATCGATGAAGATACGTCCGGCGACATCGAGGGGGCGCAATGAATCGCCAGTATTCGACACAACTCTTCGCCCTCGGCACGCTCGCGCTGCTCTTGTCGCTGTCCGCGGCGTGTAAGAGCAGTGAAAACCAGCGGCAGGACGATGGAGAACCCACGGAGACGCAGACCGTCTCGTCCGACGCACTGCCGGATCCGTTCGGAATCGCCCAGGCGTGGGCGGAATCGCCGACGTTCGAGGGACTGCCCGACGACGTCGAGGCGCGGGCGAGTGGCTGGAAGGCCGGTCAAGTCGCCCGCATCTACGCGGTTACCGAGGGCTACCAGGCGCTCGTGCACAACTACACGACCGCCAGGGATGCGCCCGCGGTCTTGCTGACCATCGCGCAGGATGCCTCGGGGCAGTGGAGGGTCGTCGACGCGAAACTCGCGCGAACCACGCATCTATGGCCCGAGATGTAGATGGATGCCTCCCGAGAAGAAGCTCGGTCCGGGTTTCTTCTCGGGAGTCAAATCCGAAACGTCGGGGCGACTCGTCGCGTCTAACTCAATGCCGCGAATCTGCCCGATGATGCCTGACCGAAGAGACGCAATTCATGACGAAGAAATCTAAGACAATCGCCGTCCTTGGAGCCGGCCCGATCGGCATCGAAACCGCATTGTACGCCGCGCGCCAGGGATTCGATGTCGAGGTCTACGAAAAGGATCACCCCGGCGCCCACATCCTGCGATGGGGGCACGTCGAGTTCTTCTCACCCTGGTCGCTGAATCGCAGCGAGTGGGGGGCGAGCGCGCTGCGCCAGACCGGCGTCGAGCTGGCGGACGATGCCGCGTTCCCGACGGGCCGCGAGTACGTGGAAGCATACCTCCAGCCGCTCGTGCGCCACGCGTTGCTCGAGGGCAGCGTCCACACGCAGACCGAAGTCGTCGGGGTGAGCCGCAGAGACGCACTCAAGGGCGACCTCATCGGCGACGAGGCCCGGGCGGCCGGGCCCTTCCTGATCAAGCTTCGCGACGCGAGCGGCGAGCGGTTTACGACCGCGGATATCGTCATCGATACGACCGGGGTCTACGAGCAACCGCGCGCGCTCGGGCCCGGCGGGCTCACGGCCCTCGGTGAAGACACCGCCGAGGAGGCGCTCGAGCGCTGGATCCCGGACCCGCTGGGCGAAGACCGACACAGCTATGCCAATAAGCGCACGCTGCTCATCGGCGCCGGGTACTCGGCGGTCACCAGCGCCAGATTGCTATCGGAGCTGCGCGAGGACGCGCCGTCGACTCAGGTCTTGTGGCTGATGCGCGAGGACACGCCGCCCTATAGAATCGCCGACGACGACCCGCTGCCGCAGCGCGTTGCGCTGTCGGAGTTCGGAAACCAGGCCGCTCTGGGCCACATCGACGGCATCCAGCCGGTCCACGGCCAGCTCTGGCGCATCCGCGACACGGCGACGGGGCTCGAGATCGAGCTGCGCGACGGCAGCGAGCACGAGCAATTCCCCGTCGACCGCATCGTCAGCAACACCGGGTACAAACCCGACGTGGAGCTGTTTCGAGAGCTCCAGGTCCACCAGTGTTACGCCAGCGAGGGCCCGATGAACCTGTCGGCCTACCTGCTGTCACAATCCGGCGGCGGGGGTGATTGCCTCGACCAAACGGCCGGTGGCTTCGACACGCTCGTCAGCCCCGAGCCGGACTTCTACATCCTCGGCGCCAAGAGCTACGGCCGGAATTCGGACTTCCTGCTGAAGCTGGGCTACGAACAGATCGAGACGGTGTTCGAGAATCTGGCGTGAAAAAGCGTTCTCACACTGGTGGCGCTCGGGCTGCCAGCCTGCACCTCTTTTTCAACCAAGAAAGCTTGTAACACCCCGGACGTCGCCTTACGATGAGACCGTATCGTAATGACGACGATTCTGACCGGGAAACAAGTGGGTACTGAAGCAACTCGTGCACGAGGTGTCTTATCCCTCGCGCTACTCGCCCTTTTGACGTTTGTCGCGCTGCCCGCATGGGCGCAGTCGGATGGAGAAACCCGCGAGCCGGCTGAAATCAGCGATCGACAAATCGAGCTCAACGAGGAGGGCGTGCGCGCCATCATCGACGGCGACCACCAGAAGGCCGTCGCCGTGCTCAGCGAGTCGCTGGCGTACGGCGAGGCGAACGCCACCTACCTGAACCTGGGGCGCGCCTATCAGAAGCTCGGCGATTGTGAGGAAGCGCGCGAGGCGCTCCAAAACGCGCTGACCGCACCGGCCGTCGACGACCCGCCGCCGCGGGTCATCGACAAGAAGGCCGAGCAATATCTGGGGGAGCTCGAGGAAGAATGTCCAAAGGAGCAGCCCGCCGAGGAGCCTCAGCAAGAAGAGAAAGCCGAGGCTGAATCCGCAGAGACCGACGCAAAGGTCCAAGATCCCGAACAAACTGCAGAAAAGGACCCACAAGACGTCAAAGATCCCGGCCCGGCCCCGTCGCAAGACGAGGTCGACAGCGGCGGCAATGGGCTGGCCTGGGCATCGATCGGTGTCGGCGCAGCCTTCGTGGGCGGCGGCGTCGCGATGCACATGCTCGCGTCGCAGGAGCGCGCACCGGTGTACGAGGCGGGCGGCGGCGACCCCAATGTAACCGTCGTCGAGTTCAACGACATCGAGGCGCAGGAGCGCGAAGATCGCGCCAACCTCTACGACACCATCGGGCTCAGCGCCGACATCGCCGGCGGCGCGCTCATCGGAGTGGGCGTGGTCATGCTGCTGACCGACTCCGACCGGTCCGACGCCTCGAGCTTCCTGATCGCGCCGACGCGAGACGGAGCCGCCGCCAGTTATCGACTCGAATTCTAAATGAGATTTGTGATGAACTTCGACGCAACGGATCACTCCTACCTCGGAGGTTTGGCGGCGGCGCTATGTCTGCTGATCTTTGCACTCGGGCTCTCTGGCTGCGAGGTGCCGCTAACCGACGACGGCCAGTATCTGGCGTGCACGCCCTCACTCGAATGCCGTAATGGCTACGAGTGCCGGCTCGTCGAGAATAAGCATGCGTGCGTGCCGACCGACTCGGCCGTGGGCGCATCGCTGGATGCGGGCGGAATGGATGCCGAAGAGGACGTCGAAGAAGATATCGAAGAAGACACTGAGCCCGGCGACACTCAGGGCGATACGAACGACGCTGACACGACGGATTCGAGCGACGATGCGTCGGCTTGCCCGGACGGATGTCCAGACGATTTACTGTGCGACGAAGAGTCCGGCAGCTGTGTCGAATGCATCGACAATGAACATTGTGCTGAGGGTATCTGCAGTGAGAATGCGTGTGTGGAGTGCACTGCCGAGGGAGGCTGTACCGAGGAGCAAACGTGCGTCATACCAACAGACGAACCCGCGTCGGCGCAGTGCATGACGGGAGGGAGTTTTCTCGAGTGGGTACAAGAGGCGTCACAAGTGTCTGCGTGCGAGGCCGCGTTTTCAACGGAATGTACGCCTACCGAGTTCATCCGATTTCACGCCGGCCTCGCCCCGGATCTGCAATCGTGTCTCAACCATGACCCCGATCACTTCGTCGCCGATAACTACTTCTACCAAAGGTTGGACGAGGCCTGGAATAGCGGACAAACGCAATTCAACGGCGAAGCGGCGGCAGAATGTATGCAGGCCGTTGGCGAGAATCTCGGGGCAGACTCGTGTCGGACGATGTACGACAAGATTCCCCAGGTTTGTTTCTCGGTCCTCCGACCTCCGGCGGATCGAAGCGGCCAAGAATGCATCAACATGTTCAACTGCCCGGACGGCGAAGTCTGCAAATACACCAATGACACCTGCGGCACGTGCTCGGACGACACGGTGCAAAGCGGACAACCCTGCAATTCTCCATCGGACTGCGATATCTCCAAGGGTCTGATCTGCGGCTCTGAGGGGACGTGCGTCGAGTGGTATTCGAAGACAAGCAATGAGTCGTGTTTTGAGCAGGAGGAGTGTGCCGTGGGCTATACCTGCTACTTCGGCAGTTCCGGGAGCAGTTGTACGCCAGTCGAAGCGAAGCAAGAACGTGAGCCCTGTGATTATGAACTCGAGGTGTGCGAAGGAGGCACGGCCTGCTCGGGAGATCCGTCAATCTGCAAGGAAGTCCTGCCAATAGACGGTGATTGCAGCGACGGGGCTGAGTGTGCGCTCGGACTCTTCTGCAACTTCGACACGGGCAAGTGTAAAGAGCACGTCTCCCCTGGAGGACCGTGTGACATCTCCGTCAACGGCGACCAATGTGGCCCGGGGCATTTCTGTGACACTCCGGATAACGAGAACATGGGAACATGCACGCCGTACGATGAGGGCTCCAACTGTACACTTTGATGGCTCAGGCCGACGCGGAGCTACGTTATTCGCCGACTTCGCACGCTCGAGTGATTTTTCGTGATCAATGCCGACACCTACTTACGCGACACTCCTCACCGACACGGAGTTTTTGTCCATGAGGATTTTTCAGAAATGGGGTTTCGCCTTCCTTGCCGTTGGTCTGCTTTTGGTGGGCACCGGATGCAACAACCAGGTGGCGGGCTCGGGTCAGTACTACGCGTGCGCCCCGGCCTCTGTGGGCGACGCCGACGAGCGCTGTCGCGACGGCTACACCTGCCGCGAGGTCGAGGGCAACTCGGCGTGCGTCCCGGAAGAAGAGGCCGACCAGTTTCCGATGCCGTCGGAGGGCGATGCCGGGATGGATGCGGGGGATGCGGAAGATGCCGGGGACGTGTCGCCTCAGGATACCCGGGACGGCGACGACGGTAATACCAACATGGACGCCGATGACACGGGTGATGCCGCCGACGGCGAGCGCGACACCGGGTCCTCTTGCGGCCTCGAGGACGCTACGATCTCCTTTGAAGTCGACAGCCAGACGCTCAGCCCTGATAGTCGCGTTCGTGCACCAGCGACCGTCACGCTCGTCATCGACAACGCTCCCGACTGGTTGATTGACGACCCCAGCCTGGTCGAGGTCGGAGTGGAAGCTCCTTCTTACCCGAACGACGCCCTTAGCATCAGCCAACAACCGGCGTTCTCCCCGGTCGGCGGCGACTTGAGCGCACAGTTACCCGTCCACCGAATCGGCGAGTATAAGATCCTCGCTTTGGTGCAGCGCGATGAAAACTGCAGTGAGGGGATCGAGATAAGATTTACAGCCGTGCCGTTTATCCTGAACGAGCCACCAACGCCGGAGACGCGATGTGTCTACACTGAATTCTGGTGGCTCGACGAGGAGTCTGACCAAGAACCCTCGCATCTGACCTTCGACGAACCTGTCTTTGACTCGATACGGAACATCCAGGAAAGCTCGAGCGCACCCGGACCCGATATTCACGTCGTGCGGAGCGACCAAAACCTCGCCCATAGCGACCCTTTCGACATTGGTATTAACCCAAGCCAACTCTCCGACTCTCGGGACATCTTCCTCCGAATCTTCACGTACAGCGATCCCGACCGTCCCGTATCCACGGTTGGCACGATAGACCCGGACCGGCAGAGCACCTTCTATCAGCTTGGAAGTTTCGAATTCGGCGAGGAATCCATGCCATGTCACAATGTTGACGCCGGCGTGGTAGCCGAGGAGCTTTGAGCCTCCTCGACAAGAGCCGGTCGCATATATCTAGAGCACGAGGCACCACAAACCATGTTCAAACTCCGCGCCGAAACCCCCGAAGAGTGGGCGACGTATGTCGCCGACCACCTCGACCAATTCCTGATCGACCACGCGGCATGCGAGCGGAAGGCCTCGGCCAACGCCATGCACTTCGTGGTGCGGTATCCGGACAAGCCGGACATCGTCGACGCGATGGTGGAGGTGGCGCGCGAGGAGCTCGAGCACTTCCATCAGGTCTTCCACATCATGCAGGAGCGCGGCGTTCAACTCGCCAGCGACGAGCCCGACCCGTACGTCAACAAGTTGCTGAAACCGGCGCGCGGCGGCGGCCAGGAGCGGCTGCTCGACCGACTGCTGCTCGGCTCGATCATCGAGTACCGCGGCTGCGAGCGGTTTGCGATGCTAGGGCGTGAACTGGAGTCACGGCCCGGCGAGGAAGACCTGGGTGAGTTCTACCTGGAGCTGGCGGCGTCGGAGTCGAAGCACCGCGGTGACTTCTACGAGCTCGCGCTGGCGTATTTCGACCAGGATGTGGTCGAGGAGCGGACGGATTTCTTTCTGGACCTCGAGGCCGAAGCGGTCGAGGAGCTTCCGATTAGAGCTGCGCTCCATTAGCGCGGGCGGGAGCCCGCGCTCGGGACTGGGGACTAGGGACTGGGGATTGGAGAAGCCCGCCGACCTGGGGTGGTCGGCGGGCCATGAAACGTCAGTAGTCTTCAAACAGTGAGCCAGCACGCCAATCGTCAAGACCACCTGCCTCCCTGTTGCGCCCTCCCGAGACACTCGCGAAATCAGCGCTTGCCGTGTTGATTACTCCTCCAGACACACTCGCAAACCGGTCGCTCGCCTCGTTCGAGGATCCTCCCGAGACACTCGCGCCGTTGCCACTCGCTGTGTTCGTTGTTCCTCCCGAGACACTCGCGTCACTGCCGATCGCCGTGTTCGATGTTCCTCCCGAGACACTCGCCCGAGTGCCGCTTGCCGTGTTTTCTTCTCCTCCCGAGACACTCGCGTTGGCGCCGCTCGCCGTGTTATTGAATCCTCCCGAGACACTCGCCCGAGTGCCGCTTGCCGTGTTTTCTTCTCCTCCCGAAACACTCGCGTACAAGGCGCTTGCCGAGTTGTTGTAGCCTCCCGAAACACTCGAGTAGCTGCTGACCGCGTTATTCGATGCTCCTCCCGAGACACTCGATCGACTGCCGTTCGCCGTATTTGATAGTCCTCCCGAGACACTCGCGTACGTGCCGCTCGCCGTATTTGATAGTCCTGCCGTGACGCTCGCGCTCCCGCCGCTCGCCGTGTTCGAGCGCCCTCCGGTCACTGTTGCGTACGACCCCTCTACGGCATTGGTCCGTCCAAATACGACCCCACCATAACTCGAATAGTTGTGTTGCACGCCGACGACAATGTTATGTGAACCAGACTTGTCGTTGCCACTGGCTCGGGCCTCGTCGTAACCCACGATCAAATTCCCCAGCCCGTTGACGCTCGTTCCGCCGCCCGTGTCGCCGTCCGTCGCCCCCGACCCACTTCGCACGTGCACGTTCACACCGGTAAACAACACCGATTGATCCCCGTTGACCGTCTGACGCGACATATCCTGCGTCAGCGTCTCCAGGTCGGTCACACGCGTCTGCAGCGTGCCGATGTCGGTGGCGTTTGTGGCGATATTGCCGGCGTTATCGCCGATCGACGTGGCGTTCGCGGAGATATCGCCGGCGTTATCGCCGATCGACGTGGTGTTCGCGGCGACGTCGGTCTCCAGCGCCGAGATATCGCCCGTGTTCGCCGAGATATTCGTCTCATTGGTGGCCACGCGGCTCTCGAGTCCATTCAGGTCGCTCGCGTTCGTCGAGATATTGCCGGCGTTCGTCGAGATATCGCCCGTATTGGTGCTCACCTGCGTCTCCAGCGACGCGACGTCGACCGTGCCGCCGCTGCCGTCGTCGAGCGCCGTCTCCAGCGTCTCGACCCGGCTTCGCAGTTGCGCGACCTCGTCGAGCGCGGCCTGCACGTCGGTGGCGCTCAGCCCCGAGTTGGTGTTGTCGTAATCCACGTCGGCCGCGGTCGTGACCTGGCCGGACGTGATCTCGTTGACGGTCTTGCCGCCGACCGTGTCGGCGTCAGCCGCCGTGCCGGCCTTGATCGCGTATGGCACCGAATCCATCGGCGTGCGCGGCGAGAGCGTCTCGCCATCGATGGTGATCTCGAGCCAGCGGTCCGAGCCGTCGAAGGTCTCGCCGAAGGGCTCGCTGGAGCCGAGCTCGGCGGAGAAGCTGCCGTCGTTGACGTCGAGGGTGGCGAAGGTCTCGCTCCACACCTCGCTGCCGCCCGAGGCGGCGTCGTAGACGCGGAAAGTGACCTCGACGGTGCTGTCGAGGGGCTGGCCGCCGCTGTCGGTCAGGCGGCCCTGATAGGTCATGGTCTGCGGGACCTGGGCGACGGCCGAACCGGCCCACAGCATGGCTGCGAGCAGGGCGACCAGGGATAAGGTGAGTCGTGATTTCATCGTTCGATCTCGTCTGGAGTTCGCGTGCGTCATGCAACGATCTTGGGGGCAGCTCGAGCGTGCGGCCAAGATGGCCGCACGACGTGGGGTGTCGTCCGAATTCATGGCGTGCCTCCCTGAGTGGTGGGTTGCGTGAGCTCGAGCTTGAAGCTGGCGCTCTCGACTGTGGTGCTCTCGGCGGGCTGTTCGATGCCGCCGTTGAGCGTGAAGCTGCTGCTCATCTGGGTGCCGCCGGCCGGCACGATCCCGCCGGTCAGCTGCAGGCCTTCGCCCGTCGTGCCGCCGTCGGTGTCGGTATCGCCACCGGTATCGGTATCGGTATCGGTATCGGTATCGCCACCGGTATCGCTCACGGTGTCGGTCTCGCTACCGGTATCCATTCCGGTATCCTCGCCGCCGGTATCAGCGTCGGCCTGGACCCCCGTATCCGGATCACCGTTATTGCCGTTATTGTCGCCGTCATCTTTGCCGCATCCGGCGGCGATGAGCGCGACACAGAGCACAACAGCCCATCTGTAGCGCAGTGGGCGCATTTGTCTCATAGTCCCTCCAATCTGAGGTGTGTATCAGGGCCGGGAG
>JBNJFZ010000144.1:0-14290 GCA_051747295.1 Myxococcota bacterium | reverse complement strand
AAGCTGCGGCGGGTCGGAATGATGCTCAGAGCGATGATTCGCTGAACCGAGCAGGGCGGGTCGCCAGGCCCGCCCATTCACGGCCGAGACCGAAGGCCGGAGCGAGACCGAAAACCACACCGGAAACGCCAACGTCACCTCAAGAGGCGACCCATGGCCTACTCACCCCATGATTGAGCGCTTCTAATCTGCAATCGCCTCAGCGATGCGCACGCCCTCCTCGAGTTCGACCATATGCTCCCAGCCTCGACCGATGATCTGCCACCCCGGGGGACCGTTCTGTCGGATGTGCCCGCCGAGCCCTGCGACGGCTTTCATGGCATCCTCGGCGGTCGCATCGTCTGGCATCAGGTTGGGACGTTTCTCCCGGAGAATCGCGATCTGCACGTCGTTGAGCACCTCTTCGGCCCCCAGATCGGGGACGTGACGGCCCAGATGACGCAGCCGGAGCAGGTTCCAGGCGACGACGGCTTTGGTCTGCAAAGAAGTCGATAGCGGCCCACGCTACCTGCGCGCAACGCGGTCGGCTGCGAATCGCCTACCGGTCGGTCGCCAGCACGACTTCGCCCGAGGCGACCTTCCAGACCTCGTCGGCGACTTCGGAGACGTCGCGTTGATCGTGCGTGACGATCACGAATGGGAGCGAGCGACGCTCACAGGTCTCGAGCAGCCAGCTCTTGACGCGGCCTCGAAGCTTGCGGTCGAGGGCCGCAAAAGGCTCGTCGAGCAACAGGAGATCGGGTTCTCGGTTCAGCGCACGTCCGAGCGCAACTCGCTGCCTCTCCCCGCCCGAGAGGGTGTTGGGCGTCTGTTCGAGCACATTCTCTAGCTCGAGGGCATCTGCAATTTGCCGAGCCGAACGCTCCGAGCCGCCGAAGCACAGGTTCTCGAAGGCATTCAGGTGTGGGAAGAGTTCTGCGTGCTGCGGCACCCAGCCGACGTTTCGGTCTCGGCTCGCACGATGCAGCCCCGCGCGATCCGACCAAGGCGTTCCCCGGAACGCGATATCGAGCGCCTGCACGGGCTGAAGGCCGGCGATACAGCGCAGCAAGCTCGACTTACCCGAGCCCGAGGAGCCGACCAGCGCGATGCGATCGGCGCGACTGTGAACGTCGACCTCGAGGTCGAGGCCGGGCCAGACAATCCGTCCCGTGATGTCGAGCGTGTGCTCAGCGCTCATCGCTCACCCCCACATCTTCGACGCTGCCAGCGGGTCAGCCACTCGTAGCCGAGCACGGCTGCAAACGACAGACCGATGGCGCCGCCCACCAGCCACCAGAGCTCGCTGCGACCGCCTGGCGTCTCGAGTAACGTGTAGACCGCGAGAGCCAGCGTCCGCGTTTCGCCTTCGAGGTTCCCGGCCAATACGGCCGTGGCGCCAAATTCACCGACGGCTCGCGCGAACATCAGCGTCGCTCCGGCGGCCAGTCCCGGCCACGCCAGCGGTAGCGTCACGCGTCGAAACGCTCCGAATTGCGTCTCGCCCAGCGAACGGGCGACGTCTTCGAGCACCGTGTCCACCTGCTCGAACGCGTTGCGCGCGGCGAGGACGAAGAGGGGCAACCCGACCGTAAACGCCGCGAGAATGGCACCGACTCGTGAAAACGGAACCTGTAGCCCGAGCTCGTACAGCCAGCCGCCGACGAGGCCGCGCTTTCCAAAGAGCTCCAGCAACAGGAAGCCGGTGACGACCGGGGGCATGGCGAGCGGGGCGAGGATCAGAGTCGATACGAGCGATTTGCCGAAGAAGTCGCGTCGGGCCAGCAGCCAGCCGAGCCCAATCGCAGGCAATAATCCAAGCAGCACGGCCAGCAAGCCGACCATCAAGGACAGCCTTATGGGCGTCCAGATATCGATCTTGTCCGGTCGAGCGGGCGCGGATGTCGTGACGTCGCCGGGTGGTGGCTCAAATCCATACCTCTCGAGCGTATCCCGCGCGGACTCGCTTGCGAGAAATGCGACGAATTCGGAGGCTGCGGGGTGATTCGAGTCGGCTGTTTTGGCGGCTTCGTACGAAATAGGGTCGTGTGATTCGGCGGGGAAAGCGAAGGCCGCGCGAACACCGTCGCGTCCCATTACATCCGTACGGTAGGTGATTCCGGCGCCGACTTCGCCGCGCGAAACCCACTCGAGTACTGCTCTAACGTGGGGGGCGCGCACGACGTGCGGCTGCAGAGCGTCGTAGACGCCGTGGTCACGAAGCGCTTGCTCGGCGTAGCGACCGGCCGGAACCTCGACGTTAGCCAGTGCGAGGCGGTCCACTCGGTCCGCGCTGATCTGTTTCGGAGACGAGATTTCCGTCGACACGGACATCGGTTCGACCCAGACGAGGCGATTCCCCGCGAAGGTCCGTCGGGAGGGAGGGGCGATGGCGTCGCGGCTCGCGAGATATTCCATCCAGTCGCGGTTTGCCGATACGAAGACATCGGCTGGAGCGCCGGACTCGAGCTGCCGCGCGACCCGCGAGGTTCCGTCGAAGCTGAACTCGACCTGCACGGCGTGGTCTTTCTCGAAATCTCGCGCGAGGTCCGGGAGAACGTCGGCCATGCTGGCGGCCGCGAAGACGCGCAATGGCTCCTCGGACCGCTGGTCACCGCAGCCGCCGAGCAGCAAGACGCTCGCGGCAACGGCGGCGAGCGCGATCTGTGCGATGCCCTTGTTCATTGAGTCCGCATCTCGGCGGTAATCGGTCTTCTCGATGCCCGTTCACTCGAGGACGAATAGCACGTTGTGGTCGTCATCATAGGCGACTTGCCACTCTCGTCGCGTCCGCATGTCCTCGATGAGCGGTGCCTGAGTTTGTTTGTTGAGTACCGCCGAGTTGACCCCGAATTGCTGGAACGTACCGCGCCACGCCTCGCCGTCGTTGATCATATGGTACAGCTTCCAGATGTCCGCAGGCGGTAGATCGACTCGGGGGTCCACGAAGACGATAGGGTCGGGCTTACCATCGACGAGCTGGAAGATGAGAAACCCCGCATACCTGCGGTCGTGGTACAGTCTGGGCACGACCGCGAGGCCATCGAGGATTTCGGCGTGGATGACGGGCGTCTCGGGCGGGACGAGGCCTTTGAGCGGTTGTTCCTGACGGGCCTCGAACGGCTGAATGGCGTTGATGAAGTCGTCTTGCGTGTTGGTGAGGCGCTGCATGCCGAAGGCGACGACGAGCAACAAGACCGCCGCGAGCACGGCCTTGAAGCGGCTACCGCTGAGTTTTGGCCACGCGAAATCAGGCAGAGTTGCCGCCGTATGACGCGCGAGAGACGCGGTCAAAATGATCCCGAAGAATGGCAATAGCCGGGCGTTCCAGTACGAGCCAAGCAGCGACAGGATGATGACGCAAAAGTCCGTCCGATCCAGGCGTTTGTAGTCGCGCGGGGTCAGGACAAAGATCAGGACCAAACCCGCGAAGAATGCGATGGATGGTAGTTGACCGGCGTAGTCTCCGATCGAGAGTCCGTAGAAGACCAGACGTCGAAGGCTGAGGTCGAAAATGACGTGGGTCAGGTAGCCGTAAATCTCGAAGCCGCGCGGGTTCAACACGGGCGCGATGACACACAGCCCGAGAGTAAGCGCCCATGCTGCGCGATAGTCGGTATCGAAGGACTCGTCCCCGGTTCCTCCCAGAAATGAGCCCAGGAGGAATGCGAACGACAGCGCGGCGGGAAGCAAGAACGCTGCGTCCATATTCGCCCAAAGTACTGTCACAATGGGAAAGGCTACGAGGGTGATTCGGGGTAGGAAGCGTTCTCGAACACCGTAGCCGACTGCCACGACAATCGAGAAAAGCAGCGTGGCGAAGACCGTCGGCCCGGCGAAGAGCGTCGTCGCGCCGACGAGAAACCCTAGAATCGCCAACAGGGAGCCGAGCACCGGGTTATTTGCCCGACGAGATGCGACCGCGCCGACAAGGGCAAAGGCCACGGCCGCGAGCAAGTTGCGTGCGGTGAGTCCGACGTAGAGGCCGCCGGCGTCGTGAATCGACAGCATCAGCCAGTCGGACAGCCACGGCTGGATGAACGACGCCGCATCCTCGCTGACCGTATACAGGTAGTGGTTCTTGTCGGGCACCGCGCCATAGACGTCGATGACGCGCCCGACGGATAGATGCCACCAGTAATCCCAGTTTCGCAGCGGAACCAGCCCCATGACACCGGCGACCACCGCAAACGGGACGAGCAGCAGCGGTAAGTCGAGGTCGAATGGGCGCTTGAAGGCATCGAGGGGCCGCCAGACGTCTTGCCGGCGGCTCGGGTCGTCAACTTTGTCTTTCGTGTCCTCGCTCATCACATCCGCTTTCGCAGGGAGTTCGCACCCAGGCGTATCATCGCCGCCGCGATGGCAAAGGGTGCGATGACGCCCACGGCGGTCGAGACGTACGAGGACGTCAGTAACGTACCGGCGTCCTTGCCGTCCACGATCGCTCCATAATGCATCGTCAGGCGGAATGTACACGCAAGAATGAACAGCACGACGAACATACCCAGGATCATGTAGATGACCGCCCCGAAGCTCGATGCGATTTTGGCGGCGTTCGGATTGTGGAACTGCGGGTAAACCGCCCCGAAGCCCACGGCCATCGCCGCGATTCCGATGCTCATGACCAGCACGATGAAGCTCGCAGCCAGCATCAGAAACCAGTTCTGGAAGACCAACAGGTTCGACGTCCAGATGAGCAGCTGGCCGACGATGACGACCGGTGTCATCCCGCCCAGCCACTTGCCGATGAGGAATTTCTCCAGCGATATCGGCGCCTGCAGGATGAGCCAGAAGCTTCGGCCTTCGAGGCTGACCGAAGGAAATAAAAACCGGCCGGACAGCGCGACGACCACGAAGCCGCACGCGGCGAGGTTGAAGAAGAAGAGCCCGACGTCGCCGAAGAGCCGCTCGTCGGCGGCGATCTCGAAGTATTTGTAGTTGACCAGGTAGATGATCATGATGGCGACGACGACCAGAAGCTGTGACCACTGGCTGGCGTCGCGAAGGAAAATCTTATTGTCTTTTTTGACCAGTTGGCCGAGCGAGGTGACGACCTCTTTGCCCTTGTCTTCGAGCGCCTCGATATGCTCGTCGAGGTCTCCGGAGAGCTCGGTCGCGCGCTGCATGATCCAGTCACGCAGCGAGGATACGACGCTGGCGCCGTGGCGTCCTTCCTGGGCCTTCGAGTACCCGCGGAAATACCAGCGGCGATGCAGCCAGGCCGAGATGAAATAGAGGGCGACGGGCGTGCTAAACAGGATGCTCAGCGACCAGTAGTCGGGGCTACCGCTGCCGAAGAGAAGCGGGATGAGCACGTTCAGGCACCAGTCGCTGGGCAAATAGGCACTCGTCGGCGCCGAGAGTAGCTGGAGCATCTCGCCGATCGACTCGAAGCTCTCGGGGTTGAGGAGTCGCTCGGGCCGCAGCGAGCGCACGACGACGAACAGCACCGCGAATCCGAATACGCCAAACAGGAGCATCGCGTCGCGCGTTCGGCTGGCGCGCAGGACGTTGGTGATGCCGAGGGCGACCAGGGTGGCGATGGCCGTCGGGATGGCGACAAAGGGGATCAGCACCAGTACGAGGCCGGCGTAATAGCGCCACGGCGCCCCGACGCCGACACCGCTCGCGATGAAGATCGGCATGCCGAAGAGCAGCACGATCCAGGAGGACTGCGCCAACGACTCGATAAAGCGCGAGCTGAAGAGATCGTCTTTGGGGACGGGCTTGGACATCAAGAACTGCAGGTCGTCCGCCAGGTAATACGTCGTGAAGGCGGTGACGATATTCGAGAATACCAGCAGCCCCAAAAAGATCAGAAATGCGATGCTCAGCAGCTTCTGGACGAGCAGCTCGCCCACCGGTTCGATGGCGACGGCCTCGGAGACCAGCCACACGCCGCCTCGGTAGAGCATGATCCAGAACAGGATGCTCAGCCCGAAAAATAGCGGTGCTCGATACTTGCCACTGTGGTCGGAGCGCAGCCCGCCCAACGCCGCGCGAATCTTGATGCCAATGAGGCGCAGAATCATGAAGCGCTCCGGTCCTCGTCGCCAAATTGGTCGGGTCCGTCGCCACGGCCGAAGCGCTGGGCGACAGCCGCTGCTCGCTCGTCCTCGGTTTCCTCGGTGATCCGCAGGAAGACTTCTTCGAGCGTGCCGTCGGACTCGCCCGACTCCAGGCGCAACTCGCTGAGCGTCCCGCGGGCCACGATGCTACCGTGGTTGACGATGACGATCTGGTCGCAGACTTCTTCGGCGACCTCGAGCGTGTGTGTGGACAGCAGCACCGTCATGCCGTGTTCGTGGGCGAGCTCTCTGAAGAGGTTCTTGATGAGTCGGTGGCCCTTCGGGTCGAGGCCGACCATCGGCTCGTCGACGACGAGCAGACGCGGCTCGGGGAGCAGCGCACCGGCAAAGACCAGGCGCTGCTTCATCCCGTGCGAGAAGCTCTCGATGAGGCTGTCGCCCCATTCACCGAGCTCGAAGAGCGCCAGCATCTGGCGGATGCGCTCGGCGACACGTGCGGCCTGCATCTCGTAGAGCCCCCCGATGAAGCGCAGGTATTCGAACGCGGTGAGCTTGTCGTAGACGTACGGCCGGTCCGGGATGAACCCGGTCACGCTCTTGGCCGCCACCGCGTCCTCGGCCATATCGTGCCCGTCGATCACGATGGTGCCGTCGGTGGGCTGCAGGAGCCCCGTTATCATGCGTAGGGTCGTGGTCTTGCCCGCGCCGTTGGGGCCGAGGACTCCGAAAACCTGCCCATACGGCACGTCGAGGTCGATGCCATCAACCGCGGTGAAATCCCCGTATTTCTTCTCCAACTGGTCGAGGACGACGATCGAATCGGCGTTCTTTGTCGGTGTGGATGTACTTTTGTAATCGGTCACTTGGTCCCTTCGGATGGTGTCCCGTCGGCTTCGTCAGGTGTCTCGGTCTTCTCGTCCGCCTGCTCGTCATCGATGTCATCGACGTCACCCGCTGGCACGGCCGGCTGAATCTGGAGTTGGTCGAGTGCGTGGACGTAACCGCTGTGTTCGGGTGTGGCGTGCGTGTAGAGCTGGATGTGGCGCGTACCAACCCGCATATTGTCTCGGGTGATATCCAGCTCTCGCCAGGCGCCGTCGTCGTAGTACTGGACCCACTGATGGGGCGTCATCTTGTCGTCTTCGTGCAGCACGCCGGATGCGAATCGAGCCGGGATGTCCGCGTTGCGAAGGGCGGCGACGAGCACCAGCGCGTGTTCGGTGCAGTCCCCCTGCCCGCGGGCGAGGGCGCTCGACGCCGTCGAGATGCCGGCCTCTCCGGCGACATCGAGGCTGTCCGCGACCGCGCTCGCGATGGCGCCCGGTTCCTTCTCGCCTGCTGTCGAGACCAACTTCGCGATGGCGTCCGAGTCAGCATCCACGCGCGGTCCGCTGGCGAGGTAGCGTTCCAAGTCAGCTGCTGGCTCACCGCTGTAGTCCGCGTCGCCGCGCAGATCGGTCCGGATGAGCCGTTTTTCGCCACCGAGCGACCGAACCGTCTGTCGGCGGCTCGTCAGTTTTAACTCCATCTCGTCGTTGACGCCTTCGACGACGTAGCGGCCCGCCTGCGCGTCAGCCCCGAGCTTGTCCTCGACTGCTTCTTTGTCTGACGCGCCACCGATGAGGTTGAGTGCGGTGTCCAGACTCAGGTCGAATCCGTTGGCCTGGGCGGTCTTCTTCTTGTCCTTCATGGCGTCTAGCCGGCGCCGCAGCGATGCGGCTCGTGTCTTGCCGAACTCCGGGGGGACGCGCATGCCAATCATACGGAGCGGAAACTCTTGAATCAGGATCTCGCCGTCGTCGTCGACGTAGACGTCGAGCTCATTGCCAGACATCCGCTGCTTGACGTGGTGGGCCTGCCTGGTCTCGTCGAGAATCTCGACCTCCTTTTTCCCGACGTACTTCAACGCCATGCTGGTCATCTTCATGGTCGTCGGGTCGAAATACGATTCCTCGAAGGTCTCACCCGGCTCGAGTGTATTGGTCGCCAGGAGCTGGTTGACCGCAGACGATGATAGTCGCGGCGGTTCCTGCAGCTCGACGATTCGTTGCTGAGGGTTCATGCCCAGGTCGATGTTGAGCGTCAGGGTGGTGCCCTCGACGCGTCCCTGCGCCGCGAAGGTATTGTCTCCCGCGGATATATCGGCGTTGAACTTCTCCAGATAGCCGTCATCGTCGAGGGTGGCTTTGACGTTGGTCTCGATGGCCCGGTCAGAACCGAGCAGGGAGATGGCCATCACCAGGTCGTACTCGAGCAGCCACCCTTCCTGCAGCCGCGTACGTGTCTGATGCACGAACCCGACGTCCTCGTTCTCACGTCGGAGGGTCAGCCACGTCTCTCCCTCTTTCATGACGAGCGCGCTGTCCAACTCGGATGAGGTGGTCGCGTCCTGAAATTCGGCTCGGTAGACGTAGAGTCCGGTCAGCACCAGCCAGCCAGCTACGGCCAGGCCGCCAACGATATCGAACAACTTCAAGGGTCGGACCTCGCGATGGGCAGTCAAATCAGCGTGGCCATTGTAGGACGGGGCGCTCGCAGGCAAAAGGGGCGCATCACTTCGACCGACGTTACTCGCTCTGGTCGGAGTCGCGCCTCAGGAAGACATGGCCCATTAGCAACACCAGCAGGAAGCACACGCCGGGGAGGTTCGTCGTGGCTTCGGCCGTCGAACAACCCCCTTCGGCGCGATTGTCGTGGGTGCTGCTTGCCGCCTCGGCGTCGTCCTGGCTCGTGTCCGACGTGTCCGCCGTCGCGGTATCATGGTCTTGTTCACCGATATCGGAGCTCGCGTCGTTGCCGCTGGCGTCGTCCTCCGCGTCGACCGACTCTCCGGCGTCGAGTTGGGCACCAGTATCAGCTGCATCACCCGTATCGCCGCCCGCTGCTGGCTCGAGCACGATATCCGCGCAGTTGTAGTAGATATCGTTGCCCGGGATCTCGTACGGGGGCTTGTCGTACATGACCTGGATGAGCTGGAGCGTGCAATTATCGCACGTCACATCGGGAAGCGTCACGTCGACCGCATAATCGCCGCCGTTTTTGTCCGCGATGCCATCGAGTAGGACCGCGTCGTTGCTGTATTCCTCGATCGTAGGGCTGCGGGAGTCGCAGCCGTCGGTGCAGTCCGGGTCCACGAAGTCGTCGTCTCCGGCGGTGTCGAACGCGATGCGAAAGTGTCCGGGGTGATCGATGTATTCGTTCCATCGCACCGTGATCGTCTCTCCCGACGTGAACACAGTAGGGGTATCCCCGCGCTCGCCGTCGGCCTTGCCGCAGGGGCCGGTCTTTTGAGTCCGCCGATCGTAGCGGTGCGGCGGCTCTTGCAGATCGATGTGTGCCTCGGCCAGCGACGGGGCCAAGAGAATGATGAGAGCGATTATAGTGGCCAGTCTACGTGTCATGTCGGACATCCTACCGCACTCGCGCGGCGGTTGAAACGGATGGGGAAGCTGAAAGCTTGTGTCGAGCGGCTCCGACCTGCATCATGGTGGAAGACGTTACCTGGAGAAAGAGTCGTATGTCGGACCAAGAACGCACTCATTTTCAATTCGAGTTTCGCGGTGTCAAAGTCGAGATATCGGGGACCCGCGACTACGTCGACAGCATGTATCAGATACTGATGCGTGATATGGAGGCGGCTCGCCGCGGTGCGATCGACGACCTCGAACCGGTGGAGACCGAAGAAGAAGAGCGGCTACTGTGGGTGCATCGGTGCAGCGACATGATGCACAAGATCTACATGGCCGCGCCGGCGACCATCACGAACAGTCCTCTCGGGCGCGCCATGAATCCCGATTCGGTCGACACGCTCTACGCCGAGAAGCACGCATTCGACCGGATGCTGTCGAGCTTCGCTGGCGACCGAACGCTGTGGGCCGAGCTCACGCCCGAGGGGCGCCGGACGATCGACAAGGCCGACTCCAAGAAGAACGCAGGGTGAATCTCGTGCAATATGAGGGGTTTCTGAGGCGGGTTCGCTTTCGCGATGATGCCGATATCGCGTGGGATGGCTATCCGTTCTCCATACCGGCCGTGCGGGACCTCGACGAGCTGTACTTCGATCCGAAGGTTACGATCCTCGTCGGCGAAAACGGCAGTGGCAAGTCGACCATCATCGAGGCTGTCGCCGCGCTGCTAGGTATGAATCCCGAGGGTGGAAGCAAGCACCTCAAATTCGAGACCAATCGTACCGAATCGCCGCTCCACAAAGCGCTGAGACCCGTGCGCAATGCGAGGCGCGAGAGGACGGAGTTCTTCCTGCGCGCCGAGAGTTACTACAATGTCGGTACCGCGCTCGAGAGGATTCCGGGCGGCACACGGCCCTACGGCGGCAAGTCGCCGCACGCACAGTCGCACGGCGAGTCTTTTCTGAATCTGGCTCTGCATCGATTCGGCCCAGAAGGACTCTATCTGCTCGACGAGCCGGAAGCGGCGCTATCACCGCAGCGACAGCTGTCCTTCCTGGCTCGGATGCACGAATTGGTCGAACAGGATTCGCAGTTCATCATCGCTACTCACTCACCGATTCTGATGGCTTATCCCGACGCGACGATTTTCCATCTATCCGAGGATGGGATCGCCGAGGTCGACTACGAGGATACTGAGCATTTTCAACTTACTCGCGACTTCCTGAACAACCGCGAGCGGTATTTCCAATATCTATTCGAGTAGACCCTGCGCTGTCTCGGACGGATTCGAGGCAGTGTTCCGGTGGATTATCGGAATTGCCAGGCGAAGTGCTCAGCGACGAGGATTCATGAAGACCCACTGCGCGTGATTTGATGTACCACTGCGTCGACGTCCTGGCTTCGAGTTTTGCCAGCTCCGTTGAGCCTCTGCTGTTCCGATGTCAAATCGACCTCCACCGACGACTCCGGGATTTCACCCCCGGAGCCGTCGGGGCTGCCGAGTTTTCCTGACGGCCGAAGCCGTGTCCTGACGGCCGAAACCGTGTCCTGACGCCCGAAGGCGATCCTTTTTGGAGAAGCTGCGTGCGAAGTGCCGCTACGCGAGCGCGAAGCCCGGGCCGCAACGACCTCCGACTAGCTGGTCTAGGCCGCGTCCAACGTCGACGCGGCTCCAGCACGACAGCGAACCAATTTGGTGACCCACCCGAATCCGCCACTAGACGTGAGACGAGGGCGCCACACAGGCATCACAGATTTTTGGAGTCGGATACGACTCGCCCTGCCGCTGGCCGGCTCACCTCTCGGCTCACCGACCTTCTGCCACAGGCCCAACCGCCAGCCGCCCGGCCCGTACCGGCACCGAACGACCTTTGGCCGGCCGAAACTCATGCTCATGGACAGGTCCTATGAGAGCGACCCGCCCACCGCCATGAACGAGGAGACTGCCAGCACATGCGGCTGCGCCGATACACCGCCCGGATCCGTTATTCTCAGCGGCAACGACGAGCACACATGTGCTGCCCCTCTATAAAGGTTTTCGACCGATCCCCCCGAATCGTTGCGTAATTTCTTGAGATTTGTGGCAGCTACGAAGAGTTTTGGCGCGAGAGGGTGCCGCCTAGGTGCCTGATTTTGCGGGGTTTATTGGCGTGGCGTGGTCTTGATGGTGCTGTTTTGAAGTCGGTCGGTTCTCTGTTCCATCTCGGCAGTAATTTGGACCCGAGATTCTCGAGTTCGTACCACCTCTCGTGGGTTTGTCGGCGACGTCGTATCGCAGATGCGTCCGCTAATCGGAGAATAACGCAGCCACCTTGTCCATTGGCATTGACAGGGTCTGGTTCCAGCCAGATGGATTGTCGCCTTCGACAAATCCCATACGTAGATACAGTGCGTGGATCGACTCGTTCGTGGGCTGCACGGAGATTACCACGTCGTCGCAACCGGCGTTGTTGCCGTCCTCGACACACTCTCTGAAGAGTTCGGTGCCGATACCACGTTTTTGGTAGCTCGGCTCGACGGCGGCACCGTTGACGACCAACTCGGGGGGCCGGACCTGGAACTGGATGTACCCGACGACGCGTTCGTCTTTCGTAGCTACGAGTATCGACGACTGCTCCATCGTGCTCACCAGAAATTCCTCGTTGACCAGGTCTTCATCGCCTCCAGACGCGGTAATATGCTCGAGCAGGGTATCGCGCACGATTTCGCAGATGCGTGGCACATCATCGGTGTTGGCGGGACGAATGGCGAGCGAGGTATTGCTGGACATATTTGGCTGCTCGTGAGGTGAAAAGGTTTAAAGAGGGTTTTCAACATCAATCGGGATATCGGCGGCGACTCTACATCGGCGCATCTTTCTATCGCTCCAGTGGCATCGGAATGCTCGTCTCTCGGTAGAGCTCACGCCGGTAGGTTTCACGCTCCACCGCGTTGAAGCGGGCGGCCGCCGTCCAGCCGCGCACGACGTTCGCTGTGTAAATGAGCGCGGTCACCACCCCGACGGTGTAGAAGCTGGCTCGCTGATCGGCAAAGCGCTTGTCGGGGTCGTAGAGCTCGTAGCTGATCCAACCGCCGAAGCCAGTCAGACCAAAATAATACAAACCGTCCACGTAGTGTCCTGCATACGCCGAGCCGGCGCCAGGGACGAGCGTCGACAAGACCAGCCCGAGCGCCGGGCTACGGTGCCGCGGTGGGTCCGCAGCAAGGCCGCTTTCGAGCTTGCGGATCGACTGGCAGGGCAGGGGGCTATCGGCGAGTTTTCGGCAGTCCTGTCGGAGTTGGTCGACGGTCTTCTGCGCGGCGTCGCGGTCCCTGCCCAGAAGTTGGAGGCGAGCGAGTTGGTAGCGCGCATCGGGTTGGTATGGCTGCGATCGGTGGGCTGCGTACGGCTCGAGCTCGCCGATGAGCACGTCGGGCGCCGTGTCGTCTGGCCCAGGGGCCAACCAACCGTCGGCGCGCGCCATCGCGCGCTGCACGCTGACGAAGCCGCTCAGTTCGGGGCTCAATCCATCCAGCGATAGAACCTCATCGTAGTGTTCGACGGCGGACTTGTGTTCGCCGCCGCGCTGGAACGCCATGGCGATCGAGATCCGCGCTGTGAGTGCCTGATCCGGCAGTTCGGTGAAGAACGCCGCCTCCTCGAACGCCCCAATCGCGCGGAAGAAGTACCCGGAATGGTAGAAGTGCCGACCCAACTCGAGCTGCCGCGATACCAGCTGTTCATGCGTGATGCCTGAAGCGCTTGCTTCGGTCTGGGGTTCGCTCTCCCGTGGCTGAACCTGCGCGGGCCTCTCCTGTGCCTCGCCCGAGTTCGGCGGTGCGGGTTGCGCGAGTCCCGACTCGGCCGCGAGAAGGGTGGTCAGCGCGACCGCTAAGACCCCAAGGCGCTCAAGGCACCGGGTCGTAGCGCCGCGGGCAGCGGTCGTCGTCGCAATGGATCGGGTAGTAGTCATCGGCGTAGAGATGTGAGCGGATGAGTAGGCGGTCGATGGTCAGGACCGTGCCGCCCACCAGACCGTAGCGGTGGTAGGCCTGGCGACCGTACTCCGAGCACGAGGGGTGGAATGGACATCCGTAGTCCGGCAGAGTCGGTGCGCGCATGTTGCGCTGGTAAAATGCGATGAGCCCTTCAGCCGCACTCTCGGGGCCGGGATCCGGCGAGTGACTGTGCCCGAAGTGCCGCGGCCCAAACTCGCCCGCGTTCTCCTGAGGTTCGTCGGGTACCGAGAACGTCGCGCACCCGCTCGCCCCGAAGGTGATGAGGGCGAGCAGGGTGAGTGACGACAGGTGAGAACTCGTTATTACACTACTCTTCGACATCGCTGTTTTGCGGCTCTGGATCGTTGCGTAACACCAGGGGGCGCCTCATCGCCACGTCGTCTCCGTCGCGGTAGCCGCCTTCAGGCGGCAACGTCACGTTGACGGGGCTCGTCTCGAACTTCTCGTGGTTGTCGGTCGCCATGTCGATGACGATCGGCCAAATGCCCAGGCATATACTACCGATGACCCAGCTATTGAACTTCTTGGAGCGTTCGACCAGGACCGGTTCGTATCCGGATTTTTCGATTCGAATCCGCCCCGATTCGTTGCGGTCCAGGCTCACGGTGGTCGGTGTCGTACCGACACGGTCACCGTTGACGTAGACCTGTGCTCCTGATGGATTCGAGTTGACTGAGACGCGATCTGGCCCCGGATCGATCAGGGTCGCACAGCCACTCAGGGCCATCAGAGATGTGGCTGCGATCAGTAAAAACACAAGGCGTAGGCGCATCGTTTGCTCCTCGGTTCAGGACCCCCCTTAATATGGGGTGCTATATTAAGTGCGAACCGTATAGCTCATGCGCAACGACCTGGCAAGGAGTTCGGTCTTCCGTG
>JBNJFZ010000143.1:0-14340 GCA_051747295.1 Myxococcota bacterium | reverse complement strand
ATGGTCCGTGCCTACCGATTGCACGGCCACCTGATCGCCGACATCGACCCGCTGGAGCGTCCGCGCCCGCCGGCTCCCCCAGAGCTCGACCCATCGCTGTACGGTTTCACCGAGGCCGATCTGGACACGGAGGTCCGATGCGAGCCGCTATTCGGCCCCGATGAAACCAAGACCTTGCGCCAGGTCCTCGATCGGCTCCGCGAGCTCTACAGCAGCTCGATCGGCGTCGAATACCAGAATATCCCGGACAATCGGCCGCGCGCATGGCTGCGCCGCGAGATCGAACAGCACGGCTACGCCGACGTCGGCGACGACCAGGATAAAAAGCATATCCTCGAGCGCCTGATCGAGGCCGACTCCTTCGAGACCTTCCTGCACAAAAAGTACGTCGGCGCCAAGCGCTTCGGCGTCACCGGCGGCGACTCGCTCATCCCGATGCTCGCCTTCATGCTCGACGAAGCTGGCGGCCATGGGGTCGACCAGGTCATCTTCGGCATGGCCCATCGCGGCCGCCTCAATGTCCTGCACAACATCATGGGCAAGCCCGAGGACGCGATGCTCTCGGAGTTCGAGAAGACTCCGGACCCCGAGCGCTACGTCGGCTCCAGCGATGTCAAATATCACATGGGGTACTCCAGCGACTTCACCACGCGGGGCGGTGAGAGCATCCACATGTCGCTTTGCTTCAACCCCAGCCACCTCGAATACGTCAACCCGGTCGTCCTCGGGCGCACGCGCGCTAAACAACAGCGTCGCGGCCTCGAAGAAACCCAGAGCAAGATCCTGCCCGTGCTCATGCACGGAGACGCCGCGTTCTCCGGTCAGGGCATCACCGCCGAGACGCTCAACCTCGCCCGACTCGACGGCTTCGACGTCGGCGGCACTATCCACATCGTCATCAACAACCAGATCGGCTTCACCACCGAACCCGTCGAGGGCCGCTCCACCACGTACGCGACTGATATCGCGAAGATGATGGAAGTCCCGATCTTCCACGTAAACGCCGATGATCCCGAAGCGTGCGTGCGCGTCATGAAGCTCGCCGTGCGCTACCGTCAGATGTTCGGCGAAGACGTCATTATCGACCTTGTCTGCTACCGACAGTACGGCCACAACGAAGGCGACGAGCCGCGCTACACGCAGCCCAAGATGTACGAGCGTATCGACGCGAAGCAGCACGTCCGCGAGATCTATCGCGATAAGCTCGTCGATGAAGGCATCATCGATGAGGAGGACCACGACCAGTGGTGGGACAACCGCATGGCCACCTACAGTGAGACCTTCGAGGAGGTCCACTCCGAGCCTAAGAAAAAGCACGTCAGCTCGGGCGCTGGCATCTGGGAGCCCTACGAGGGTGGCGACGTCGACGACGACCTCGCCGTGGACACCTCTGTGGAGCGCGAGCGCCTCGAGACGCTCGGCAATCAGCTCGCCGATGCCCCCGAGGACTTCAACACCCACCGCACGATCCGGCGCTTGCTCAAGACCCGCAAGGCCATGGCCGACGGCGAGAAACCGCTCGACTGGGGCATGGGTGAGGCGCTGGCGTTTGCCACCCTGCTCACTGAGGGCTCGCCGGTGCGTATGAGCGGACAGGATTGCGTGCGTGGCACCTTCAGCCACCGCCACGCCGCCCTCTTCGACACCGAGACCGGTGACTCGTACTGGCCCGCCCGCCACCTTTCGGACGACCAGGCCCACTTCGAGATCTACAACAGCATGCTCTCGGAGGCGGCCGTCCTCGGCTACGAATACGGCTACAGCCTCGATTATCCAGACGGACTCACCCTCTGGGAGGCGCAGTTCGGCGACTTTGCCAACGGCGCTCAGGTCATCATCGACCAGTTCATCAACTCCGGTGAAGACAAGTGGAAGCGGCTCAGCGGACTCGCCATGTTGCTCCCACACGGCTACGAGGGCCAGGGTCCCGAACACTCGAGCGCCCGCCTGGAGCGATTCCTCCAGCTGTGTGCCGAGGACAATATGTTCGTCTGCAACCTGACCACGCCCGGAAACTACTTCCACGCGCTGCGTCGACAGGTTCTCAATCCGTTCCGAAAGCCGCTCATCATCATGAGCCCCAAGAGCCTGTTGCGCCACAAGCTGGCAACCTCCGAGCTCGACGAGCTCAGCTCCGGCGGATTCCAGCGCGTCATCCCGGAGCGCGACGACACCGTCGAGGCCTCCGAGGTCAAACGGGTGCTCCTCTGCAGCGGCAAGGTCTACTACGACCTCTATCAGTATCGCGAAGAGCAAGAGGCGTACGATACAGCCCTGGTACGCGTCGAGCAGCTCTATCCGCTCGACACGGACGCGCTCGAAGAAGCGGTCGAACCCTATGATGGCGCCGAGCTATACTGGGTCCAAGAAGAACCCAAGAATATGGGAGCCTGGTCGTTCATCTTCCCGTACCTGCTCGAGACCTTCGGCTACGATTCGCCACCGGTCTTCGTCGGGCGCCGGGCGAGCGCGAGTCCTGCCACCGGCTCACCCGAGAGTCACGATCTGGAGCAGTCGCTGCTTATTCGCCAGGCATTCGGTCACGACCAGGACTGATCTCGGGGGCGTCGCGGCGGGTCTGTACCACTCCCCAACGCGAAAAACGCCGTCTCCACTTGAAAGCTACATGCAGGCGCGTAGACTGCCGGGCAGGATTACCGCCCGGCAGTCGACTATCTGCGCAGCCAGACCACTCGCCGCGGCACAATTTCGTGTGAATGACGTTATCCACTAAGTTAGAAGGCTATTAGAATGAGCGTATCCGTCGAGGTTCCGACTCTCGGTGAATCCGTCACGCAAGCATATGTCGCCGAATGGAAGAAGAAGGAGGGCGACTACATCGAGGAAGACGAGATCCTCGCTGAGCTGGAGACGGACAAGATCACTGTCGAGGTGCCTGCCCCCGTATCTGGCACGATTTCTTCTCTGAAAGCCGAGATCGACGCCGAGGTCGAAGTCGGCGAGGTCATCGCCGAGATCGAACCGGGCGAGGCTGACGAATCCGAGGAAGCGGATGAATCGGCAGAGGCGGATGAATCGGCAGAGGCGGAGGACAGCGCCGACGCAGAGGACGAAGCCACCGAAGAGACCGACGAGGGCTCGAAAGACGAGGACTCCGAAGGCCTGAGTCCGGCGGTTCGCCGACTGGTCGACGAGCACGACCTCGACCCGAGTAAGATCGACGGCTCCGGCCCGAACGGGCGCATCCTCAAGGGCGACGTCCTCGATTATATCGACGACGAGGGCAAGGCCGACAAAAAAGCGGAGAAAAAGACCGACAAAAAGACCGAGAAGCGCACGTCGGTGCCTGCCTCCCAGCGCGAAGAGCGCGTGTCGATGTCGAAGCTCCGACAGACCATCGCCGGCCGCCTCGTCGACGCTCAGAATGACACCGCGAGCCTGACGACCTTCCAGGAGGTCGACATGTCTCAGGTCATGGATCTGCGCAGCAAGTACAAGCAGAAATACGCCGACAAGCACGGCATCAAGCTCGGCTTCATGTCCTTCTTCGTCAAAGCCTGCATCGAGGCGCTCAAGGAGTATCCGGCGGTCAACGGCGAGATCGACGGCGACGAGATGGTCTACAAGAACTACTACAATATCGGCGTGGCGGTCGGCAGCGGAAAGGGACTGGTCGTCCCGGTCATCCGCGACGCCGACGCGATGAGCTTCGCCGAGATCGAGTTGGGCATCAAAGAGAAGGTCGAGAAGGTCCAGAACAACAAGCTGACCATGGACGACCTCCAGGGCGGCACCTTCACGATCACCAACGGCGGGATCTACGGCTCGATGCTGTCGACGCCGATCCTCAACCCGCCCCAGAGCGCCATCCTGGGCATGCACAACATCGTCGATCGCCCTGTCGCCGTCGACGGCGAGGTCGAGATTCGACCGATCATGTACCTGGCGTTGACCTACGACCACCGCATCATCGACGGTCGAGAGGCCGTCAGCTTCCTGTATCGCGTCAAGGAGTGCATCGAGGACCCCGAGCGCATCCTGCTCGAGATCTGATGTCGCGCGCCGCCGGGCCACGGTCCGGCGGCGCCCTCTCCCACCGCGAACACCATCACCTTTGCGAATCTATCGGCGCTCGCAGTCCTGCACCACGGCGCCCCATCAGACCCACAAGAGGAATCACCCATGTACGATCTCGTTGTCATCGGTTCGGGACCAGGCGGCTATATCGCGGCTATCAAAGCGGCACAGCTCGACATGAAGGTCGCCTGCGTCGAGAAGTACTCGACCTTCGGCGGCACGTGCCTGAACGTCGGCTGCATCCCCAGCAAGGCGTTGCTCGAGTCCAGTGAGAAGTACCACGAGGCCAAAGAGACCTTCTCGAACGTCGGTATCAATATCGACAGCGTCGAGCTCGACCTCGAAAAAATGCTCGGCCACAAGTCCGAGACCGTCGAGAGCCTCACGAAGGGCGTCGAATTTCTCTTCGACAAATACGGCGTCGAGGGCATCAACGGCTTCGGCAGCATCGTCGACGCGAACACCGTCCAGGTCGAAGGTGAAGACGGCGAAACCCAGGAACTCGAGACCGACAAGATCCTGATCGCGACGGGCTCCAAACCGGCGACGTTGCCCGGTATCGAGTTCGACGACGATCGAATTGTCGACTCGACCTGGGCCCTCGAATTCGACGAAGTCCCCGAACACCTCGTCGTCATCGGCGCCGGCGTGATCGGGCTGGAGATGGGCTCGATCTGGAAGCGGCTGGGCGCCGACGTGACCGTCATCGAATTCTTGCCGGAGCTGCTCGGCGGGCGCATGGACAAGGACCTTGTGCGCGAAGCGACCAAGACCTTCGAGAAGCAGGGACTCGAGTTCATCTTCAACGCCAAAGTCACCGCTGCGGAAGTCGACGGCGATGAGGTCGAGGTCACCTACGAGATGCGCGACGAGGACGGAGAGACGAAGACTATCACTGGCGACCGCCTGCTGGTCAGCGTTGGACGACGCGCCTACACGGATGGGCTCGGCCTCGAGAATATCGGCCTCGAGACCAACGACCGTGGACAAATTGAGGTCGACGACGACTTTCAGACCTCGGTGGACGGGGTCTACGCACTCGGCGACGTCATCCCAGGCCCCATGCTCGCGCACAAGGCCGAAGAAGAGGGAGTCGTTTGCGTCGAGCGTATGAACGGCATCGGCGCGCATATCAACTACGATGCGATCCCGGAGGTCACCTACACCGACCCGGAGATCGCGGTGGTCGGCAAGACGGAAAAAGAACTCGAAGAAGCCGGCATCGACTACGAGAAGGGCAAGTTCAACTTCCGTGCAAACGGCCGCGCCCGGGCACTCGATAAGACCGACGGATTCTGCAAGATCTTGGCGGACTCGCGTACCGACAAGATCCTGGGCGCCGCCATCATCGGCCCGCGCGCAGGTGACCTCATCGCCGAGCTCGCCGTCGCCAGCGAGTTCCACGCGAGCTCCGAGGACGTCGCGCGCTCCTCACACGCTCACCCGACGCTCGCCGAGATCGTCAAAGAGGCCGCGCTGTCCGTGACGGGAGACCCGCTCAACTCTTGATTCGAGATCACCCGGATGACCCGCCCGACGTGCCTCACGCACGTCGGGCTTTTTTTGTGGCTCAGTCATGGTGATACTCTCCACATCCACGTAAAGTAGTCATGCGACTCGATCCCCAAACGGCCGAGATAACCCATGCAAAAGCTCACCGGCGCACTCCTCATCGGCGTACTCTTCGCCCTGCTGTACGTGGGGTATCTGACCTATCAGCGCGCCACAACCACCAAGGCGCAGTCCGACAGGATTCAGGTCGAGGACGGAATGCCTACCTTCGAGACCGACAACGCCGCCCTCGACATGGACAGTCGCAAGCCGCTGGTCAAATGCTATCCGGTTGCTTCGACCGATCAATTCGATATCAACCAGCGGATGGACTTCGAGACGCGGACATCCAAGGGCTGGGTGCATGCACCCCGCAAGAGCGGCGATGGGGAGTTTTGCATCGAGGAGACCGCGTCGGCAGTCCAGAAGCGGCTGGCAGATCAATAGACAACATCGGACCCGAACCTCGACCCCGTCAGGTCTCGGAGTCCGTATCACCTAACATCTTCTCGCGGGCCTGTGCTCCGGTTCGCACGACCAGATCGCGCAGGCGCTGCTCGAGATCGAGCCACGCGTCTCTGACGTGTTCCGGCACGTCGTAAGCTTCGAGTGTCTCGCGAAGGATCTGATGACGGCGGTCGAAATGACCGGTGAGGATCGGGTGATCGAGATGAGCCTTTCGGATGGCCTTGCCGGTATACTCGACGTCCTCGCTGCCGAGCCGTGCGCGAACGTACTGAACCTGCGCGTCGACGATGTCGTCGATGTCGCTGCCCGCGAAGAAGAACCCGATGATCGGGTCGTCGAATACGCGCTCGTAGAAGTCATAGACCAGCGCTCGGAGGCGCTCCTCGCCGCCGACCTCCTCGCTCAACCTCCAGTCTTGGTCTTGCTCGCTCAAATCACTGGGCCTCGACCATCAACTGCACGCGATCGTTCTCGACAGCCTTGAGGACGTCCTCGGTGGGAAATTCGCGGATCGTCTCCATCATGATGTCGAGGTCGCCGAGCCAGGCCGGCTCGGAACCATTACACTGGACCAGCCGCAACCGAACTGGTGTGTCCTGGAATGTATAGCGCAGAGACGTAAGCGGCAGCGAGACCGAGATGCTATCTGCACCCTCAGGCCATGCAACCACGACCACAAACGTCGGCACGTGACGCAACTCCGCCGTCTCGGGGCTGTCGAACGGATCGAAGACCACGTTCGTCCCCAGCACGTGGCGTAGCTCGCCCATCAGTATCGGGAATGCCTCGACGGGGTCGAAGGCCTCGATCGCCTGGAAGCGTCGCTTCCAGACTTCCTTTGCCTCCCCAAAGAACCCGTCGTACGCAGACCGGAGCATCGTAAGTGCCCGCTTCTGGGACGCGGGCTCGAGCTCGACAAACTGTGCATTCATGCGGCCGAAGTTGGCCCTCAGCGCCTCGATCATCAAGTCGTCGTAGTTCTCGGCGCGAGGCGTGCGGCCTGCAAGCACCTCGACGGTATACTCTTTCGCGGGCTGCTCGACGCTCATCTCTGCGGGCGTCCGCTCTGTGAACCAGTCGACGTTCGACGCTGACTCTTCATCGATCTGATCGTCGAGCGTGCGCTTGAGGCCGGTGAGCAAATCCTTGAGTGCTTTCTGCTCACGGACGCTCCAGGACAGCAACGGCTCGGACCACGGAAGGCTCTCGGGCTCGTTGAGTCGCAACGAGCGAACCGGTGGATCGAACACCGAAATACCCGGCGTCCGACGGCGCCCCGGCGTCCAGGCCAGGACTCGCTGCTCGCTCCGGAACAACTCGTCCCAGGCGGCCGCGAGCGCAGCGTAGGTCGACCATCCATTGATGTCGGCGGAGACCTCTTCGTCATCTGCTTCGACCATCTCCGAGAGCGCTGCCAGCGCTTCGGTCATGTCGACACCGTCCGCGCTGCGGAGTTGCTGCGCGGCCTGACGAAGGAACGACTGCGGTGACAGATCGAGGCTGTCCCAACAGAGCTCGCCTATCACCTCTGGGTCCGGCGCACGCTCGATATCTGCGAGCGCATCCGTCAGGGTCTGTACAGCGCTCTTGATGAAGGATGCCTTGCGCACCACGTTCCATTCGGGCCAACCACGCGGCGCCTTTCGAAGCTGCCGACCAAAACGCTCGCCGCCCTCGAGCATCACGAAAGCCGACTCGCCAAATGCTTCAATGGCGCGCCCCAATCGGTTCTCGAAGAGCTGAATCCTCTGTTCGACGACCGCCGGCACCGTCGTCAATCGGACCGCCTCACCGTCGAGCTTCTTCATCGCCTTGCTGTACAGGCTTCGGAGTTGGCGATCGTCCCGCGTCTGGAGAACCAGACCCACGGTGACCGGCGAGAGCCTCAACAACTCCGAGATCGGCTGGTGGAACGCGTATAAAAACTCGTCGTCATCGACCTGTGCGACCAGCTTCTCATTGACCGTGATAACCGGTGGAGACGCATCGCTATCGACGGCGAAGGGCACCGGTCGCCCTCCGACGCTCACATTCGACTCTGCCCTTACATTCATCAAAGCCCGGGCGAGCGCGTCGAGCCGCATGCGCTGTTCTCGTCGAGACACGCCTTTGTCGGCGAGTAGCACCGGAAATAGCTCAAAGTGGACGGTCAGTATCTCGCGAACCAAACGCTGGATGCGTTCATGAATGGACTCTGGCACTTTTTGAACTCCCGAGATACGGCGGACTCAACCCCAGTTGACGTAGACCACTTCCGACATCTTAGGCGCTTATACCCGTCACGTGAAGTGGATTGAAGATCGGCGTATTCGCCCAGCGCCGAGCGAGGGCGGCTCGCAGCTCGACATCGTCGACGGAATCACCCCGGACCGACGTTGGATTCACGCTGAGGCCGAGCACGCGGATCGACTGCCCTACGCGAATCGACCACGTGGACTCGAGCCGGGCGAACAGGCGAGGACTGCACTGGATGACCGTCCCATCTGGGACCAGCAGCACCCGCCCTTGCCCGCCGACCGCCAGCAACGACTCGACGACGCTGTCACTGACCAACCCGACGATGGCGATTGCAGCGATCTCGTCGGACCAGAGATCACGCGCCTGATCGAGGCCGAGCAGCGCCGAGCGGGACGGCAGCTCGATCGGGTCGATCTCTGGTCCCCCGAGCAATGCGCCCTCGTATTCAACAGCATCTTCGAGCAACTCGCGCTGCCACGACGCCTCGACCTTACCCAGTACGAGGCGGTCGACGACGTATGCCGTCTTCTCGACGATGGTCGGGATGTCGGGCCCGAGCACCGCGCCGGTCGACACCACGACTCCGCCCGAGATGTCGGGCTGCGCGGCTACGATGCGGCCGTAGGCACCATCGATAAACACCAGGTCGACCCCGTGATCGTCGAGCAGGCACAGCGCATGTCGCAGATCCGCCTGGTGGCGAACGCCCGCGAGGATGACGCTGCCGGCTTCGAGCACGCGCCCCACCACGACATCACCGAGGGGCGTCGAAAAACCGAGTGACTCGGCGTATTCGATCGTCGCCCCCGACCTCGAAATCGCATTGTGTGCGGTGACGATCCAGTCGCCCTCGCTCGCGTGAATCGTCGGCTTTCGCGTGCCGATGAGCATGTCGCTGGACTCCCCGTCGATCCCGATAGAGACCATGCCGACGGTCCGCCGATCACGGTCGACCGTGTCTAGCAATGCATTGAGCGTGGTGGTCTTGCCGGAGTTCTTGGCCAGCCCGACCAGTGCGACGCGCGAGACACCCTCTGGCAGCACCTGTTTCGGGTCGAATGGCATCATATTCGCAACGTCGTGGGCCCCTCGAACGCGAAAAGCGGCCGCGGATCGTCCTCCGCAGCCGCCTTCGAGCCTGGTGAGAAATCCGGCCTATGCTTCGTCGTCTTCCGGCACGCCCTGGTGGCCGAGCCCGGACGCTTCGTCCAGGCGCGGGTGACCGTCCTGAAAGGACTGGTGCAGGTTGTCTTCCTCGTCCATCGCGAGAATCGAGCGGCCGATGGCGTGGATCGCGGCCAGGACGTCCTGGGTATTACCGGCCTCCGAGATCGTATGCATGTTGCGAATCGGAAACCCGATAGACGTCGCTGCGGTATCGATGGACGCGAGCACACCGGCCATGCCGTCTGTGCCGGTATCGCGCCCGCAGACATCGCGTTGCATGGGGATATCGTACTCACGCGCGGTCGTCTCGATGCGCCGGTTGAGCTGCTCGCTCGCGATCGAGCCGACGGACATCGTAAAGCCCTTGCCCATCTCCAGCGGCGCCATATTGCGGTCCCCGATATTCGGCGCAGCCACGTAGTCGTGGTTGACATCGACCCCGATAATCGCGTCCGGTTCGAGGTGTCCTGCCATCACCCGGCTACCGAAGCGGCCGATCTCTTCATAGGCTGCGATGGCGAACATGCAGCGCACGTTGTCCGTGCCGCCGTGCTCGGCGATGAGCCGGGCGACTTCCGCGGTGACGAAGGAGCCGAGGCCGTTGTCCAGGTATGCCCCGTAAAAGGTATTCGGGCTAAAGCCGTGCTTGATCTTGCGGTTCAGGATGATCGCATCGCCGGGGCGCACGCCGAGCTTCTCGACCTGCTCCTTTTTGTTCTCACCGTGGATCTGCAGTTCGAGATAGAGCTGCTCTTTCTTGATGCCCTTCTCGCCGCTTCGGAGTGCGCTGTCGGCGAAGTGAATCGCGCCGATCGCTTCGACAGTTCCGCCCTCGATGATCCGGTATGAGCCGGGATTATCGGGGTCTTCACTGAACAAGAGGACTTCGTGCCCCATCAACGTCGTCGGCAGGAATGAATCCGAGTCGATCCATATCTTGCCGTCTTCGCCGATTCGACGCACCTGCAGGCGAATCTTGTCGGCGTGGCCGATGATCATCACCGAGAACATGTCATCTTGTCCCGGATGCGTGTCCAGCACGATGCCGGCATTTCCTTTGAACTGATGAACGTGCCATCCATCGGTCTCGAAGGAGTCGAAATACGGCTTGAGCACGCCGTACGTCATCGCTCCTTCGAGGCCAATCGGGCTGGGTGCACCGAGGATGTCCCGCATCAGGTTGAACTGATCTTCGGGCATCGGCTCGGTCCAAGGCTTGCTTGATTCACTCATCTTTAGTTCTCGATACGTCTATGGTTTTGGCGCCGCTAATAACGAGCGGCACTATAGCCGTGCATCGACGCTTTGTGAAGCAAGGCCATCGTGCCGCTCGTTGCGCAAGGGGGATGCTAATCAGGTGCTCGAGGAGAGGATATCGATGCGCTTCATATACGCCGGATCCTTTCGGTCGGTCTGCTGGCCGAGCCGCCACTCCACGAAGTGCTCGAGCGATGCGATATCGACCTCGTCGCTGGTCTCGAGTTGTCCGCGCTCCCAGAGGCGAACCGCCGCGTACATAATCCAGGAGAGCCGGTCCATGAGCGGGCGCATGATCAACGTCGCCGTGCCCTGATCGACCTGGCTGAGGCCACCGAGGTCCTCCATCACCTCGCCGATATGTTGCTGGACCTGGGCGACGATCTCTGCGTCGTCGTCACGCGCGGCCTCGAGGCATCCATTGAGGTAGGTAAGGAAGCCTTCGTGGACCTTGTACTTGGCCATGTCGCGCATCACCTGCATCTGCAGGGTGTTGTGCGTGCCCTCCCAGTTTTCCGTGACGATCGAGTCGCGCAACAGACGCGGCAGCACCGAGAAGGTCTCGATGGCGCCGTTTCCGCCGAGTACCTCGATGGCCTCGACGGACGCCCAGCGGCTTCCCTTGGCGGTACGCACCTTGTTGAGGTTGAGCGCCATGCGCATGAACTGGCTCTCGACCTCGTTCATCTCGCCGGCGTCTCGCTTGTCTTGAAGCCACGCCATGTGCGCGCAGGACGAGACCATCGCGTCGAGCTCGGCCTTGACGTTTGCGAGCGTCTCTTTGACCAGCGGATAGTTCAGGATCGGCTGGCCGAATGCCACGCGATGTTGCGCGTAACCCTGCGCGACCAAGTACGCGCGACGCGCCGAGCCGACGCAGGCGAACGCGTTGTACAGGCGGGAGGTGTTGATGACGAAGTTCATCATATTCTTGAACCCGTTCTCCGGCTCGCCCATATGGTAGGCGACGGCGCCTCGGAAGTCGCACTCGCCGGAGGCCATGGTACGGGTGCCAATCTTTTCCTTGAGGCGACGCACATGGAACTCATTGACGCTGCCGTCATCGAGCTTTCGCGGCACGAAGAAAAGGCCCAGCCCGCGCGTCCCGTCGGGCGCATCCTCGAAGCGTGCGGTCATCAAGAATACGTCTGCTTCGACGTTCGAGCAGAACCACTTCTCGCCGTAGATGCGGTAGCTACCGTCGTCTTGCTCGACCGCGCGCGATGCATTCTTGCCGACGTCACTGCCGCCCTGAACCTCGGTGAGGAATTGAGCGCCCTCGTAATGGGTGTCGTAGTCACGGTCGAGGAAGCGCGGCAGGTACTTTTCTTTGAGATCGTCCGGCGCGAGGTCCTGGAGCACCCGGATCACGCCCGCGGTACATGCGATCGGGCAGTTGTGGCCGGCCTCGCCATTGTGTGACGAGACGTACATCCGCGAGAGGACGCCCACCGAATTGGGATGATCGGAGTAGGCCTCCATGATGCCGGAGCCGTAGATGTACTTTCCGGCTTCGTGGTACGTCGGGTGGTGCTCGATCTCCTCGGTGCGCTCACCGATGCCGCTCCAGCGGTCGAGTCGCGGGAGGTTCTGACGCTCGTTATTCTCTTTGACGAGCTCGTCGACGACGGTCGCAGCCTCCGCGCCGAAGCGACTGAGCTCGTCGACGAGTTCGTCGAGCAGATCTTCGCGGGCATATAGCGGCAGGATCCGCCGAAAGTGAGGGTCGGCCTCGAAGAAATTCTTCGGCTGCGACTCTCGCCATGCGGCGAGCGCGGCGCGTCCCTCTCGGTGCCCTTCGTAGGTCGTCTCGTCGTCAGTCCCCTGCGTCATATCTCTGTCCTCGATCGATGTGTGTATTGGTGCGGCGTGCGAGAGCCCGGGCCTGCCGGCGTCTGCCTCCGTGGCGCGAGCATCCAAACCGCATGTATGTTAGACACCCTGCGACGTCGAGGCAAAGACCAATCCTTGCATGGACCTGATCCAGCCCCCGCCCGATCAGACAACCGACATGAGACGACTCGAATTTCTGGTACCGAACGAACACCACCGCAAGACCCTCCGAGAACTCGTGGGTCGTGCGTGGCCACACGCCACCGATGCGCAGATACATCGCGCCTTCAAAGACAAACGCGTCCGCGTCGACGAACGCGTCTCGATGAACCCGGACCGCGCTCCCGAGCCTGGCGCGACCATCGCGGTCGACGTCGAAGCGGGCGAAGAGCCGGTCGGCATCCCCGAGGCAGCCGAATTGGCTCGCGGCGACGGGTGGGTCGTGGTCGAAAAGCCCACCGGGATGTCCGGCGAGCTCGACCGAGACGACCCGATGAACCCGGTGATGTTCCTGGCCGACACGCTCGGTATGGATCGCTCGACATTTACCCCGGTATGGCAGCATCCCGACCAGGCCGGCGGGCCGTGGCTGTGCGCTGAAACCCCGGAGCGCGCCGACGAGCTGTTCGACGCATGGAGCTCGGGCGAGCTGATGATCACCTGGAGCGCGCTGGTGCCGTCACCGGGGCAAGCTCAGGGACGCATCGAGAGCGTCAGCGGCGTGCCGATCAACTACAGCACGACCACGATTCGATCCGGGGTCAGCGAACTCCAGCTCACAGCCGAGCCCGCATCCGCCGACCTGAGCGACGAAGAGCTCGCCGCTCTGAATCCCGCGAAGATGTTGCTGGCAGCGCTGGCAGCCGCCAAAATCCCCGCCCTGGGCGACGCCGAGCGCGGGGGCTTCATGGTCGCCGGCGGTGTGCGGCTTCGCGTGACGGCGTTTTATCAATCCAGCGGAGACCTCGGGCACAGTTGGAATCCCGGCAAGGGCTGGTGGCCGTCGGATCCGGTCGTGCTGCTGCCGGAAACCGTCGACTCGTCCGAGCGCGATGACCTGCCCGAGACGCGAGAAATCGGCGAGCTTCTGGTATCCGCCAAGACGATGGAGGTGCTGACGAAGCAAAAGCACCCGTGGGTGCTGGAGGACAGCAAGACCGGCAAGCGCGACCACCTCCAACCGGGCGACCTCGTCCAACTCGAGGGCGTCGATAATACCTCCGGCCCGTATGCCCTCATCGAGGGCACGGGCAAGCTCGCCGCACGCGTGTGGAGCCACGACCGAGAGAGCGCCGAGCGCTTCGGTGAAGAAGTCGACATTCGCGTCGATGAGGCTGTATCGCGGCGCACCGACCTGCTACGCACGATGGCCGAGACCGACCTCTTTCGGCTCATCCACGGGCAGGCAGACGGCCTTCCGGGCTTTCACCTGGACCGCGTCGGGCCCGTGCTGCGTGCGACGCTGACCGGCGCGACCAGCTACGCATTCAAAGAGCGCGTCTACGACAACATGCTCGACTTCGACCCCGAGGCCGTGATCCTGGAGGTCGAGCACCTGCGTGACATCCGCCGCGAGACCATGCCCAAGGCCAAGCTGGTGCGCGGAAGTATGCCGTATTTGCGCCAGGGACAGCGCCTCATCGGCATGGAGGCCGGCCTGAAGTACTGGGTCGAGCCCTGGGAGGGCGTCGATACCGGCTTTTTCGCCGACCAGCGCGACAACCGCGAGTTGCTGCGAGAATTCGCGCCACCTGGCAGCGAATGGCTCAACCTGTTCTGCCACACCGG
>JBNJFZ010000142.1:0-14575 GCA_051747295.1 Myxococcota bacterium | reverse complement strand
CGATACCGATACCGATGAACGATACCGATGGCGATATCGATCATCGATACCGCGCGGAGAGCGTGGAGGAGAGGAGGAAAGGGGGTAGTGGCGCGCAGATCCCCCGGTCTCGCTCCGCTCGGCCGGGGGCAAACATTTGACTGCTCGCCTCCTTGTCGGTTTCGTGACCGCTTTCGATCTGGATTCCGATCTCGATTCCGATCTCGATCTCAATGTCGTTCTCGGCGCTGACAGCGACATCAGGAGAAGTGATCAATCATGAGGCCCATAACCTCATTAGAACGAGTCTTTTCAGCGACAATACGTTGCGGACCTCGACTTCGCCGCATAGAATGCCCGCGAACATCCCAAAGAACTCGCATTGCCTGTGTCTGGAGTCGCGTGGTGTCTCTGACCCGCCCCAACGATACGCTCACATTTTGGAATCGCCGTCTCATTTTCGTGGGGGTCGTCGCAGCCGCGCTCCTCTGGAGTACGGTGGCGACCGCGCAAGCCGAAGTCGCGTCGGCCGAGGCGCGCACCGCGCAGTACGTCTTCGTCATCGACGACTCGGGCAGCATGAGCAGGCGTGTCGGCGGCAAACCAGCCGCTGATCCCAATCGACTCGCCGTCTTCGCGGTGCGCTCGACGCTCAGCATGCTCGACGACGCCGACGAGGCGACGGTCGTTCGCCTCAATGGACCCGATGAGGGGCAAACGCCGCCGCGCATCGCGCCCCTTTCGGAAAATAGGACCGCCCTGGAAGGCATGCTGTCGCTCGACGGGCCCATCGCGGCCTACGACGGCGAGCGCACGCCGTGCAAAACGGCGCTGGAGTCCGTCACGGAGGTACTCAACGATGCCTATCGGCCGAATGTCGCGCAGGTTGTGATGTTCCTGACCGACGGCGAATGCACCGGCGGCACGCCGAACCCATCGGCGATTATGGGCGGCCTGGACTCCGCGGAGGACGAGTTATTCAAGTTCTTCCTGCTGCGATTCCAGGGCCGAGACTACACCGAGACGCTCGAGACGCTGGCCAAAGAGTCGGGCGGCATGGCGATCAGCGCCAGCGCCGACGACCCGACCGCCATCCTCGAGCCATTCGCCAGCGCGCTGTCGCGCTCACAGGGCTACGAGGCGTATTTGCTTCGCCCCGGCGACAATCGCCTGGGCGCCCACCGCGGCGCGCGTCGTGTGCGGCTGCTCGCCGTCGCCCCCGACAAGGGGACGCCGCTTAGCTTCGAGATCTCGCCAGCCCGCAAGGGCGAAGATCCCGAGCGGATCGGAGCGCCGCAAAAAGGCGTGCACCAGTGGCAGAGCGGCCCACGATACCGCTACGCCGCGCTCGACTACAAGCCCGGCACGGTGCCGGTGAGCATCTCGGTCGACGGCGCTGGCCGCGACTGGAGGGTGGTCGCGGTACCCGAATACCGGATCTTCGTGGAGATGAACGTGCGGCAGGGCCTCTGCGACGAGGACGGCGAGCCCACGCAGTACGTCGAGGTCGGCAGCAATGTCTGCGTCGACGTCAAACTCATCAACGAGCGAGGCGAGACCCTGACCTCGGATGTCGCCAGCCGGGGCACCGACGCGGCGCTTCGATACACGCCACCTGGCGCCGACGAGCCGAGAGAACTGCCGGCAAATCGCGTCGGCGACCAGGCCCGCTTTGTCATCGAGCGCGCGAACCTCGAGCGCGGCGACCACGTCTTCCGTCCGCTGGTGCACATGGCGGTACCCGGCGAGCAGACCGCACGCGTGACGCTGCGCGGCGCGGCCAACTCGCTGCAGGTCTCGTCGGTGAACGTGTCATCCCAGCCTTCGCGGCTCGAGCTCGGCAAGATGGTGCCGGGTGGCGAGGAGTTCCAGGAGCTCGAGATACGCGGCAACTTCCCGTCGACGCGCGCACGGCTCGTTGTCGAAAACCGCGACGAGGTGCCCGAGTGCGTCAACTTCGCGTTCAACGGCGAGGAGGAAGGCGAGGCGCAGACCATCACGCCCGACCAGTCCTACACGCTCGAAGTGGGCATCGCCCCCTATTGTGGCCCGAACTCCTTCACGCGCGACATCCAGACGGCGGTGCGACTCGAATTCGACAAATCATCCGGGCTGGTGTCCGTCCCGACGCTCGTCGTGCCGGTGAGCCTGTCGCTGGTCAACGAGATCAGGGTCCCCGAGAAAGTCAGCGCATCGATCGAAGCCGGCGACGCCGAGGAGATCGCGCTCGACGTGCGTGGCAACTTCACGCGCGAGTCGACGTTCGACGTCATCGTCCCGCCGATCGACGAACGTCGAAGCTGGCCCGGTGACGACCTCGATCTGGTCTTCCTGGACGAGGACGGCGATATCATCGAGCGAGCCGGCGAAGATGAACCGGCACGAGCGCGCGAAGTCACATTCTCGCCGAGCAAGGACGACGACACGCTTCGGATGAAGCTCGTCTCCGATGCGTGCTGCGGAGGCGGTTCGTACCAGACCGAGCTCGCGATGGTCTCGAAGGGTGGCAGCAAGGAACCCATTCGAGTACCGATTCAGGTCGAGGTCGAGGAAGCAGGCGTATGGTTGTGCTGGGGCCCGGCGATCCTCTGGGTGCTCGCCGCACTGCTGCTGATCTTGCTGATCGCCTACATCGTCAACATGATCCGAAGCTCCCATTTTCTGGACAGAGACCGCCTGGCCGACAAACTGGTACCGCTGAAGTGGGACATGTACGGAACCGCGCAGGAAGACAAGCGCGCGGCCGGACGCGTCCACCAGGTCGTCAAGCGCAACCTCAAGCTCCAGGATCGGGCTCTGGCGTGGCTGAAGTCGAACCCGCTCAAGATCGGGCTGCCGGGCTACGAGTACCACGAGACGGTGTACCTGACGCTGACGCCCAGGAGCGTCCAGCACCTGGCGCTGGGCGTGGTGGAGATGCGCGACAAGTACGCCGAGGTCCAAGAGGCCCCGGAGATGGCGGTCGGACAGATCTTCGCGACGGCCCGCCACGGCGGCGTCGAGTTCTTCGGGGTGCCCGACGACGAGGGCCGATTTGGCGCGGTGAAGCTCCAGGACGGCTACCACGGCGGCGGATACGGCGCAGACGAAGGCCCGGAATGTCAACGAATACGACGAGAACAACTCATCGATAATAGCGGCGAGAAGCGCGAAGGCGATCCCGCCGGCTGGCGAGTCGGGTGACTCACAGCATACACAGATTGGAGTAGAATAGATGGCGAACCAGCAACAGGCTGTCGTCGAGGAAATGCTGACCAAACCGAGCATGGTCTCCCCTACCCTCTTTGTGGGGCTGGGCGGCTGTGGTTGCCAGATTGCGGTCAGAGTGGCGCGTCACCTCAAGCGCCAGCACGACTACGATGAGCGATTCAAGGATCTCATCAAGTTCGCGCTGGTCGACACGAACGTCAACGACCTCGAGAAGTACCGCGAGGATGCCGACGAAACCTTCCTGATCAGCAACTTCGAGAAGGAAGAATACGCCAACCTGGCCGCCGGCAAGATGTTCCTGGAGGCGGATGACTACTTCACCCACTGGGTACCCGACGACTACCGATTTCGGGCGGGAGATACGGCCGGGGCCGGCCAGATCCGCATCGAGGCGCGTCTGGGCTGCTACTACCAGATGAAGCACAAGGACTTTGTCCCGCGCTTCCGGCGCATCCTGGAGGAGCTCAAATCCCACGAGCACGGCCATCGCCGACTGGACACGACCGAGATCCGGGTCGTGATCTGCTACTCGGTCGCCGGTGGGACGGGCTCGGGGAGTCACCTGCCGCTGGCGTATATGCTGCGAGACCAGGCCAACGAGTTGGGCAAGGCGTCGCTCTACGGCGTCTCGGTGCTCCCGGCGGTCTTCGAGGACAAGACCGGCGCCAATAAGGACGGGACGTTCGCCAACGGCTACGCCGCACTCAAGGAGCTCGAGCATATGATGAAGCTCGGCGCGCCCGAGTCGCGGTTCTATCCCGAAGGCGGCCTCGAGTTTCACTACGATCCGTCGGATGAGACCAAGCGCAAGGTGCGGCAACGCCCGTTCGACTTCGTCTACATGATCGACAAGCCGGAGTCCTACAGCCTCGACAGCCCGGTCGATGCGGCCGCAGACGGGCTTTATTTGCAGTTTTTCTCGCCGATCTTCGCCGAACAGGCCAGCGACTACGACAACTACACGCAACACCAGCGATTTTTGGTCCCGCACGACTTCGAGGCCAAGGGCATCGTCGGCTACACGCAGTTCTACGGGTCGTATGGCTCGGCGGTCTTGCTCGTGCCGGTGGACGGGCTGGTCGACTACTGCAGCCAGGCCGCGGCGCTGAGCCTGATGCGGGAGAACTTCCTGGGATCGATCCCCAGCGATCCGACCTACGGAACCCTGCGCAAGAACCCGCAGCCGTTCTACGAGGTCGCCGAGAGCGACGACGCGGACGCTCGGCCGGTGCACCTGTCGGACTTCCACAAGAAAGAAAAGGCGGTGCAACTCCAGCTTCGCGACCGGCTCTTTCAAAAGCGCGTGCGACTCCTGGCGCGCTGTGAATTCGACGAGAGCCAGGCCGGCCGCTTTCGCGCAATTTTTCGTCACGGCCACCGCCCCGGGGCAGTTCCGACGGCGGACAACGACGTGGAGATCGTCCCCGAGCGCCGCCAGAAGGCGATGGTCCAGCTCGCCGAGCACGGGATGAGCTACAGTATCGGCGCGCTGATCCTGGACGCGGTCTCGGGCCCCGCCCCCGACCAATTCAACCCCGGCCTGCTGCGCGAGGCGCGGCGGAAGATGAAGGACGAGGCCGGCGACCGCGCGGCCAGCCAGCCCAAGCCCGACAAGCAGACGCTGGCGCAGTGGAAGAACGTCGCGTCGTCGTGGAAGGACGATATCAAGCGCACGGGCATGCGCATCCTGGAGAATGGTTACCTGCGAAATAGCACGGAGTATCCGGGCACCGAGCAATTGGTGGACCTGTCGTTTATCAAGGACGAGGCCAACGAGGTCAGCCTGACCGCCCAGCGGTACGCGGTGCTGCAGATCCTCGACGAGCTGCGCGACGAGATCGCCGAGCCGCGCAAGCCGGCGCCGGCCGAGTTCCATGACCTCGATGAAGACGACAAGATTCGGGACAAGGAAGCCCAGCCGATCGTCGATAAGCTCTACGACCAGGCCGTCGACGAGGCGTTCTACGAGATCGAGATGGCGTTCGCCGAGCGGCGCGCGAAATTCCGAAGCGCGCTGCGCGAGACCGCGAATACGCTGCGAAAGCTCGAGTCGGGCTTCCAGGAGTTCGAGCGCAACCAGTCCAAGCATATCGAGCAGATCCGCCAGGAGGGCGACTCCAGCGCAAACCAGTACATCATCGACTCGGAGGCGCTCCAGATCGAGAACGGCCGCCGGATGTGGGACTTCTATTACGAGGACAAGGTCGCGCCGCTGAGCGAGCTGAGCCTCGGAAACCCGCGTATCCAGCAGCTCTTGAGCGGGACGGTGCGCGATCTGAGCCTGCGCGGTGGCGGCGGGACGTCCGCGAGCCTCAACAAGCTCTTCGACGCGCTCGCCGACTACGCCGCGGACTTTCTGGACACGCGCATCGGCGGCGACCCGAAGGCCAACGACAAGAGCCGGCGCTACGGGCAGACGCTGGCCGACGCGCTCAAGCTGGAGGTCACCTACCGGGCGCTGTACCGAACCAATAGCGAGGAGATCTCGGGCAACCGCGGCCAGGCGGTTCGCAACGCGGTGGCCAACTACCGCGCGCTGCCCGACGAGGAGAAGATCGATCTGTCGCGGGACATCTACCAGGAATACCTGCGCAACAAGGTCAAGCGCATCGAGACCGAGAAGGCGTCGCTGCTGTGCAGCTACGACGAGTCGCGCGACCAGCACGGCGGCGTGCGCCCCAACTATGTCTTCATCGGTGCGATCTCCGAGGACTTCGAGGACGAGGTCATCCAGGAGGCCATCCAGAGCGTGGAAACCGCCGGCATCAAGTGGGTCAGCGAGGGATGGTCCGACCCGCACAAGATCATCTTCTATCGCTCGGTGCTCAACGTGCCGATGTACGTCTTCGGGCGCATGAACGAGATGCGAGACTACTATTATCGCTTCAAAAATTTGGCCAAGCGCTCGAAAGTCCTCCACATTGATAAAAACTGGGAGGACTCGCTCCCGGACCTGGACCCCGATGGGGCGCAGGAGAAGCACCGACAGGAGCACGTTCGCCAACACATCATCAATTTTGGCGTGCTGCTGACGCTCAGCGACCCATTTAGCGCCCACGATGGCTATATCGTGCATCGCGACGGGGCGTATTTGTTGCGGTCGCCGTCGCGCGGAGAGGCGGCCAACGACAACTCGATGACCCTGCTCGGCCACTCGCTGGCGGAGGCGATCGAGCGACTCCCGGAGGTGCTGGAGTCCGAAAAGGTCAAGTATATGCCCTTCCAGCAGGTGCTCCAGGGCGTGCGAAACGGGCTGGCGCCGGGCGTGCTGCGCAAGGTCGTCAAGCTGCCGTTCAGGTGGCGCGAGAATCGAGACCAGCTACGCACGCAGTACGGCACGAATCCGTCGCCCGACCAGGAGATGAAGCTCAAGGACTATACGGATTCGTTCTACCGCATGCAGGAAGCCCTCGAGGGGCTGCTCGACCGGTTGCGCGACATGGAGGCCGAGCAAATGACCGTCGGTGGCGACTCGGTCGGCTCGAATAATGCCGGTCTGACCGAACAACAGGCCAGGCAGAACCTGCGCCAGAGCGTCGAGCTGCTCCGGGCGTTCCAGGAGAGCTGGCGCGCCATGGAGAATCCGGAGGAGATTCGGGATGTCCCGGAGACCTTCCGGTCGCTGTTCAACCCGCTCGAGGAAGACGAACTCACACAGACGCTCGAGACCCTGAGGACCGGCGAGTTCGACCGGGACTAGCACCGAGAAGACGATTCGATGGCAGACGACCCGAGCGACAACCACATTTTTCCCGCGCCGACCATCGTGCTCGGCGTGGGGCGGTTCGGACTCGCGGTGCTCGAGCGGATCGCGGACGACTGGGAATCCCTGTCGAGCGCGACGGACGATCCCTCGCTCAAGAACCTGCGCCTGCTGCACGTGCGCCCGGAAGACGACGGCACCGACCCGGGCTGGCGCAAAAACGAGCGTCAATTCGTCGAGATCGCCCGCTATACCGGCGACGGAGACCTCCCGTCGCTGGCCGTCGACATGCTCCTGCTGCGCTCGTTGGGGCTGGTGCGCTACCGAAACGGCACCTACCAGGTCGCCGTACCGCGCGATGCCGGATACGACACCGACGAACAAGACCGCGCGGCTCGACTGCGCTTTTTTACCTGGCACGACCTGAGCCCCGATCCAATCACGGCGGTCGAGCGACTGCGGGTCCAGCGCGAGCGCATCCCCGAGCTCGACCTGTTCGTCGCGCCGCTGCTCAACCGCGTGCGCCAGGGACACAGCCCTCGCACGATCCTGGCGGCGATCAGCCGCTGCCGCGCGTACGCCGAGGGCCGCGACCCGGCGCCGTGGCGCTGGATGTCCGAGGCCGCCAAGACGCAGGGCGCGACCGACCCGTATGGCGCTCGGCGCACGTTGTCCTTCCGCCCCGCCTGGCTCAATCACTCCGACCTGATCGCGTCGCTCGACGGCCTCGCCCCCGACCCGCTCGAGGGCTGGCAGGGGTGGATGGAGGGCCGACGCCGCTCGGAGTCGCTGCGCGGCGGGCTCCCCAGCGAGATGCCCGCCCAGGCACGCGGCAGCCTCGATATCAAGCTGCCGGCGGTCTTCATCCCGACGACCCGCGACCTGATGGCGGCCACCGAGCCGAGCAACCTGCTGCGTGTCGATTGGGAGACGACCGGCTGGGCCACCGAAGAGATGAATGCCGGTCGCGACGCGGAGTTTCGCCCGGTCGACGTCAGCGATTTTCGACTCGGGCTCTTCGACCACGACGGCGTCTCTCGCGTCCACCAGGGTCGCGCCACGGACTTTCGCAAGCGCCTGCGCGAGCTCGCCGTCCACGCCCATCGCGGCCTGGTGCGCATGTGGGTCGACCTGCAGCGCGAGCGCGTCGACACCGCCGAGCCCGAGCCCGTCAGCGGTCGCTGGCGAGACCAGGTCGACGAGTCGCTCCGGCAATCGCTGGAGATGCTCGGCGAGCTTCTGGTCCGCCCGCTGCTCTCGGAGAAGGCGCTCGATACCGACGCGGATTCGACGCCGACCGGACGAGATGACACGCGCGTCGATGGCGAGCCCCTCTCACTGGATGCGACACCGAACCTCGAGCGGCTGGTCGTCGACGCATCGTCGCCGGACAACACGACCCGACACGCGCTGCACGAGCGACTCGAAGCGCTCGGGTTCGCGCCCGACGCCAAGGGGGCGGACCGCCGGATGCTCTTCCGCCAGCTCGAGCTGCGCCCCGAAGACATCCAGACCGATGGGTCGCAATCGTCGGCGGTCGACTCCGACAGCCCGAGCCGCCAGCGCGAGGGCCTGCTCGAGCTGCGCAAGACGCTCAACGAAAAGACGCGTCAGCTCTTCGACTTCCACTTCTTGACCGAGTACCGAGACCGACCCGTGCGGCGCCCTCCCCGGCTGTCGATCTACGTGGTCGGTGACGTCAGCGAGGCCTTTACCCGCTCGACGGTGCGCCCGATCCTGCGCGAGATTCACGCCGAGTTGCTGCGCGCCTACGGCCCGATCTTCGAGACGTACCGCGAGGGCTTCGACCGCGCGCTCTCCGTCGTGCCGATCCTGTGGATGCCGCACCCCTCCGATGCCTTTGGGGGCGCGCACCCGCTGGAGAATCGATGCGAGGAAGCCGCGATCATCGAATCGGTCCAGGGCGTGCGTCGATGGGTCGAATCGGTGCCGCGAGGCACGCGCTGCATACCGCAGGTCTTCATCAACAGCCGGGTCACCGACAACTCGGTGCTCAGCGTCTCGGACGCGATCCGACAGACGCGCGACTTTTTGAACTTCCAGTGCCGCAACGACATCAGCTCCGACCCCTGGCTGCGGCGCACGGCCACGGGCGCGAGCGGCGAGGACTTCCTGGCGTCGTTTGCATGCCACGAGATCGAATTCCCGGCCGAGCGCGCCCGCGAGTACCTGGCAAACCGCTACTCGCGCGCCAGCCTCGACCGCCTCCGGAGCGGCGACCGTGTCGACACGCCGGAGGTCGACGACGAGACCGTCGAAACCCCCGACCGAACGAAGCTGCTGACGGAGCCAGTCCAGCGGCTGCAGCAGGATATCAAGAAGGTCGCCGACGATATCGAGACGCACGTCGAGACCGCATCCAGCGTCGACCGCGACTCGACCGCCGACGGGCTCGCTGCGAGCTTCGACCGGGCATTCGAAGACAAGCTCAAGCGCAAGATCGCACATCGATGGCACGCCCTCACCGAAAACCGCGGTGAGATGGACGAGATGATGGACGCGCTGCGGCGCGAGATCGCCGGCGAGCTCGACGAGACCTACGAAGCGATCGAAAAAGAGGGCGACCGACTCATCGAAGAGCACGCCAGCGAGGGCGGACTGATGGCCGCGCGCGCCGGGTTCAACCACCTGCACGACGTCGCGCGCAAGCAACTCCGCAGCCGCGAGGGCGAGCGAGTCGCAGCCGAATCGGACTGCGTGCGCCACCGGATCCCCGAATATGGCTCGATGGAGAGCGCGCGTCGCAGCGTCGTCGCCGAATCCGAGCAAAAGCCCGATTGGTCCGCGATGAAGTTCGGGATGCTCGCCTGGGCGCTCATGGCGCCGGCGCTGGGCGCACCGATTTGCTGGACGCTGGCCAAGGCGTTCGACCTGCACCTGAACCCCAACTGGCTGGAGATGGCGCTCGGGCCCGGCGCGCCAATCCTGGGCGCAATCCTCGTGCTCATCCCGGTGTTCTGGCTGCTGACGCGCCACATGGACCAGCGCGTCGACGCGGTCCGGGACGCGGTGCGCCGACTGGGCGAGGCCGCGCGCGGAGTCGTCGACGGCGGAGGACCCGGGCTCGACGGCCGCCCTTCGGTACGCTCGTTCTTCCAGTCGCGCCTGGTCCACACAGCCGGATTGGCCATTCGAAACTATGCGTTACACGTCTATCAGACGGTGCTCGAGGACCAGGCGCTGGTGCGCCGCCTCGCGCGAAGCGTCAACCTGCAGCGCGAGGAGCTGCTGCGCCGGGCCGAGGGCCTCGGCGTGCGCACCGAGATGTCCGATAGTACGTCGACGCCCGGCCACGACGACGTGAGCAACCTCTTCGAGACCCGCTCTCGCACGCCCATCGACAAGCTGATCGCGCCCGAGAGCCTCGTCGACTACTACGAGACCAAGATCGGCGGCAAACGCGAGCTCGACCGCATGTTGCCGGCATTTATCGACGGAACCGGAGGGCTCGACAACTGGCGCAAGGTCGCATGCCTCTCGGATACGGACGCGATCTTGCGCTACGGCGCCGGGCTCTTCGCCGAGTTGACCAACGAACCTGTCACCCAACAGTTCGGCTTCGATGAGGAAGTCCGAGAGCGGCTGCTCGACTTCGTCGGGCGGCATTTCTCGAATACCGGATTTGGCGCGAAGTTCACCGGTTACGAAGGACTCGATCCCGATGGCGTCGACGTCATGGCGCGGACCGCGCTCTTGCTGCACCCGGCGCTGCGAACCGTCCTGGAGCAGGCGCGCAAAGACCCGAAGACTCGCGCCCGCACCCAGACTCTGGACGTCATCGAGGCGAATATCGCGCCGAATACCGCGTATATGCTGTCGCTCGCGCAGGGCATTCGCCCGCACAGCATCCGCAACCTGCGGCGGTTCGAGTCGTTCCACGACCGCGCCCACATGCCCGACGACCGCACCTTTCCGATGACCGGCGAGACGCGCCGACGGGGTACGTCGCGGCCGATCAACCACCTGACTGGCTACGACTCGCTGCGCCGCGACCTCAACAGCGAGGTCCTTCGGATCGCGGAGACGGTCGAGCGCGAGGCGCGTGAAGAAGACGAGCGAGCGGCCTCCGAGGCACAGTCCGACGGCGGTGCGCTCGTCGAGGCCGACGGCGAAGGAGGCGACGATGCTTCCTGAGTTCGACTTCATCGACGTCATCAAGGCACTCATCGAGATGGCCGTCGACAAATTCTGGGCCATGCTCGCCCTGCTCTTCGACGCGACTCGTCATCTGGGGACCTTCGGCGGCGGCATGACCATGATGCTCGTGGCCGGCCTGATGGTCTTTGCGGCGTATCGCTACCAGAAGCACGTCAACGATCAGCTCGAAGAATACCCCGACGACGACGTGTCGATCTGGCGCCGCGAGCTGACCTACTCGCTGCCCTACCTCGTCATCTTCATCATCTCGTTGCCGATTCGCATCGCGCAGGCGGTCGCGAGCAGCATCGGGAGCCTCATTTCGTCGCTATTCGGCGGCGAGGATGAGGCATCCGAGGGTAAAAAAAAGGAGCAAGAGGAGGAGGAAGAGAAGTCCCACCTCGCGGCCACGCTCGGGCCATCCTTCTTCCTGTCGTCGGTCATCACGGCGGTCATCTTCGCGGTGACGAAGTTGCTGGAGCCGCTGCTCACCCTCCAGCTCGACCTGACGAAGGGCTCGCCGGCCTGGCAATACCTGCTGCTCGGCGGACGACCCGAGATGGAGTGGTACATCCCGCTGGAGCGCTTCCCGTATCTTGGCGGCGTCCTCGCCATGCTCGCATGGCTGTCGGTGTGGTGGTTCATCGCGCGGATCGTCCGGATCTGGCATCGAAAGTCGCTCGGCACGAACCTCGCCGACGCCGTCGATGACCCGGGCGTACTCTCGTCTTGGCGCACGTGGTTTGCGGCGACGCGGCTCTATGAGACGGATGAAACTTATAATAAGTGGGCGGTGTGGCTGCCGATCGCGGCGATTCCGTCGCTCATCTGGGGCTGGCTGATGATCGGCGGCACGCCGTACCGCATGCCGTCCTCGTTATTCGCGGTCTCGTTCGTGCTGTGGCTGGGCTGGTCGCTGCATCTATTGCTCGACGGCCGCGCCCACCTGGTCGAACCGGAGCCCGACGAAGAGCCCGAAGCCCCGGCGCCTACGCTGGTGACCTGGGCGGACATTTTGGACGATCTGGAGGCGCGCCTGCAGATCACCGAGCCGCTGACCTTCGAGCGGCCGCGAAAGATCCGGGCGCTCGAGGCGGCCGGGCGATCGCGAGCGCCGGGGCTCATCTCGCCGCTGCTCTCGGAGATCCGTGATGAAGGGCCGGGCCTGACGAGCATGCAGCAGACGCTGCTCGAGACGCTGTCCCTGCAGGCGTTCGTCCATACCGACCCGCCCACGAATATCGACGAGCTGGAGCTCGGATCGACCTCCGAGTCCGGCGTCCAGAACCGAAGCCAGGATCGCCATCGCAACCAGATCGTCCTCGCGCCGGAAGGCTCGGGAAAGTCGACGCTGGCGATGCTGGCGGCGGCCAACCACGCGCTGATGCACACCCGGTCGACGCTGGTGGTACTCCGAGACGAGGAGTCGGCGCGGGCCTTCACGCAGCGATTTCGCGCGAGGCTCGAGCCGTCGACGCTGCGCTGGACCGTGCGGGTCAGCCGGGCCGGGGCCGACCTGGTCAACGACCTGGCACAGGGCATCACGCCCGACGTGCTGGTCTGCTCGCTGGAGCGGCTCACGCTGCAAATATTGGACGAGCCATCGACGTACGCGCCGTTTCTGGAGAACCTCGGCCTGATCATCGTCGACGATGTGGAGGCGTTCTGCGGCCCGATCGAGGTCCACGCGCAACTCGCCTTTCGACGCCTCGAGGCGCGCGTTCGCGAGATGACCGGCGTACGCCAGCTCGGCGAAGAGAGCGCGCCGGTCGTGCTGGCGATGGGCGACGACTCGATGCACGATACGCCGACCTGGGTCCGGACGCTGTGCGGCATGGACGCGGTCGTGCGCTACTTCGACTACGACGAGGAGCGCCTCACTGCCGAAGACCGGAAGCGGCCACAAGAAGCGGCGGCCGAAGACGAGGAACCCGAGTCCGCCGAGGAACAAAAACGGGTCATCGATGCGCTCCAGGGCGCGCCTGCCGGTCGCTACCAGGTCTTTTACCGCCTCGGCGACTTCGTGACAGAGTCCGGGGAGTCGGTCTCACTGCACGATATCATCGCGGCGTGCGAGCGGCTCGGGGTCAACTGGCACTATCGCCCCTGTGGCGATGAGGCGAGGGGCCAGGGACGACGCCACCTGAACCTGCGACAGGAACCGGAGTTCTACACGGAGGACCCGGGAACGGCGGGCGTCGTCTTCCTCCAGGGCACCGCCCCCACCGTCAAGCGCGAGATGCGCCGCCTCAACCGCGCCGGGCTCGCGTTCGATGCGCGCGAAGACGACCAGGCTGATGACGAACTCGACGTCCGCGGGCCGCTGCCGGTGGCGTTTGTCGCCGTCTCCGACCCCGACGAGGAAATGGCGCTGACCGAGCTCAACCCCAACTCCACGATCGCCGAGGTGGTGGGGACGCTACCTCGCCCCGTCGTTCGCGCCCCGTTTGGCCGCGTCATCGACGCGCATCTCGCCGCCGAGTTGTCGGATACGTGGCTCGAGGTCGACGACGTGCTCTCGATCTTCGGCAACACCGCATCCGAGACGCTCGAGCGGCTGGCGCGCGAGGATATGCTGCTCTCCGAGGAGCGTACGTCGCTGTCGGACGATGCGACCGAATACGAGGACCTGTTGTATGTTCGCGTGCCGACGCGTGCGATCGCGAGCGAGGAGGATACGTCCCGGCGCGCACTGCTGCCGCCGAAGGTCTCGCAGGTCGAGCTTCCTTCGGGCGAGCGCGTGGCGATTCGCGACCACACCAACCTCAACGTGATCGACGTCAGCGATGCGCACAGCGCGCGACACGTCTTCTACCCCGGCCGCGTGATCGAGCGGGCGAGTGGCCGCTACGTGGTCGTGGGTACCGCGGCAGAAGCCGGCGCGAGCGACGAGGGCGGGACGGTCTCGGAGACCGATATCATCGTCGAGCCGCTACTCGGAGACGACCTGTCCAGCCCGAGGCGCCGCACGCGCATCGAGCCGCGCGATGGCGAATCCCTGTCGGGAGAGCCGGTATTTATCGGTGACTTCCCGATGGGCGTATCACTCGGCCCGGTCCACTGTGAGACGACGCATATGGCGACGCTGCGGCTGGCCCCGAGGAGCCACGAGATCCGACAGCGCATCCTATTTGGGCGAGAAAATGCCGAGGAGAAGCGCCGGACCACGCTCGAGACCGTCGCGCTCGGCATGTACCCAAACCCCGACCTGGACGTCATCGCGCGCGAGGATTGCCCGCGGCTGCGACTCGGAGATGCGCGGCTGATCGCAGCGACGATGCGCGCGGTGCTGCCGGCGATGTATCGAGGCGCGAGCAGTGATATCGAGGTCGCGCTCCATATCAGTGCCGCGCGCGCTGATGACGACTACGAGTTGAAGTCGACCGACGGATTCTTTTTGTACGACCCGCACGCCGGCGGAAACGGCGCGGCGGCGGCGATTCACCGCGACGGAGTCGACCTGCTCTTGCGCATCTGCCGGGTGTATCTGGAGCGCGTGCTCTACCACGACCGCCTGCTCGCCCG
>JBNJFZ010000141.1:7524-14653 GCA_051747295.1 Myxococcota bacterium | reverse complement strand
GGCGGCAAAGCAGCGAAGCAGCAAAGCGGCAAAGCAGCGCATGGAGGCGTGGATTACGGAGGGCATGGAGGCTGCTCGGCTGCTCGGCTGCTGGCTGCTGACTGCTGGCTGCTGGCTGCTCGGCTGCTCGGCTGCTCGGCTGCTGGCTGCTCGGCTGCTCGGCTGCTCGGCTGCTCGGCTGCTCGGCTGCTGGCTGCTCGGCTGCTGGCTGCTCGGCTGCTCGGCTGCTCGGCTGCTCGGCTGCTCGGCTGCTCGGCTGCTGGCTGCTCGGCTGCTCGGCTGCTCAGCTGCTCAGCTGCTCAGCTGCTCAGCTGCTCAGCTGCTCAGCTGCTCGGCTGCTCGGCTGCTCGGCTGCTCGGCTGCTCGGCTGCTGGGCGGCAAAGCAGCGAAGCAGCAAAGCGGCAAAGCAGCGCATGGAGGCGTAGATAGGGGAGGCATGGAGGCTGCTCGGCTGCTGGGCTGCTGGGCGGCAAAGCAGCGAAGCAGCAAAGCGGCAAAGCGGCAAAGCAGCAAAGCAGCAAAGCAGCAAAGCAGCAAAGCAGCAAAGCAGCAAAGCAGCAAAGCAGCAAAGCGGCAAAGCGGCAAAGCGGCTAAGCGGCTAAGCGGCTAAGCGGCTAAGCAGCGCATGGAGGCGTGGATTACGGAGGGCATGGAGGCTGCTCGGCTGCTCGGCTGCTCGGCTGCTCAGCTGCTCGGCTGAACCGCTGACCGCTCACCCACTCGCGCGCCACCGCCGCGCATCCGGCCGGTCAAAGGGTGAGGCTCGGCGCCGGCGCGGGTGTCTTGGGCTGCGGTTTCGGTTTCCAGACGAATGCGTCCTGCGGCTCGATCGGGCTTCGCATGTCATCCGGCGAGAAGACCGCGGTCACCGACTCCGGGTTGTGCGCGTCATCGGGGCCGCTGCCGTAGTACGTGACCCCGCTCAACCAGAGCCCGTCGGGGGTGCTGGTGGCTTCGATGTGGTCGTTCTCGACCAGGCCGCCGCGGGGGAGCGTCAGGCGAGACCAGGCACCTTCGTCTTCCCAGTCCTGCAGCGTGATGACGTTCACCGCGTCGGTGACACACCTGTAATCCGAGACACCCCTCGTGCAGCTCGTGGGGCTGACGATCCTGAGCGGCGCCCCGGCAGCGCGTTCCGCCAACCGACTCCCGTCAGACAGCTGCCGGGTGTGGACTAAGTTGCCGTCCATATCGAAGACGCGGAGGTTTCCGGTTCTGTGGGACACGCCCTTGCCTCTCGGGTTCAGGTGCTCTTTTCGTGTCGTCATTAGCACATGTTCGTTGTCGTAGATCGCCGACAACATCCTCTCGGTCTCCATCCACGGCGTGGCGGCCTCCGAGGCGAGGATTCCATCGTAGGAGACTTGGCCGATGACATAGCGGGTCTTGATGCGAGGAGGGCTCGTAGACCTGGACTTCAGGGTCACGACTCCGTGCTCGTGCATGTCCGCAAGCCGCGTTCCAGCGCGCTCCCACAAGACCTCACCGTTGCGCGTATCGATGCGTGCGAGGTTGGTGGCCTCCTGGGATTTTCGCAGCTTTGTGGGCGCGCCCCCGGGGAGCTGAATCACGCCGCCGGTGTAGCCGAAATTGGTGGCGGAGACGTCGATGAAGAGCTGCCCGTCTGGCCCGACGTGCGGGGTGAACATCGAGAACTTCGGTGCCCTCTTCGTCCTGAGCTTCCACCGAAGCTCGCCGTCCGCTTCGATGTATAAAAGGTTGCTGTGGGCGTGGTCTCGGAGCAGTCCATCGGACACCGAGAGGACCGTGCCCCCGTCGGGCATCGCCGTCAGCGCATCGATCCTGTCCTGCCGCGCGAAGCCGTGTTCGGAGCGATCTTGTGACGGGCGGATTTCCCAGACCACCCGGCGCTCCGGGGTCAGCCGCATGACGCGCTCCACCTCGCACGAGCGCCCCTCGATACCGCCGTTTTGGAGCCGGCGTCCATTGTCGAACGTTCGCCATTGACCGTGGTAGTCGACCATCACGACGTCGCCATTGGCGTGAAACGCTGCATGGTGGTTTTGACATCGTTCAGTCTCGGGGTTGGGGTCCGCCGAGATGTGGACCGTCTGCGCGGCCGCGACCGTGGGGAGCGTGAGCAGGGCGAACACAATCATTGTTTTCAATGCATTCATGCCCTTGGGACGGCGGCGCCCCGGCGAGTATTCAACTGGGGCGAGCGGCAGAGCAGCGAGCAGCGAGCAGCGATCAGCAAGCGGCGAGTGGCGCATGGAGGACGGAGCCTAGGCGTGCTGCGTGCTTTCAACGGCGGCCCCGCGTGACAAACGGGTCACGGCAGGGCAGCCTCCAAGCTTCCTCAATTCAAGGTTCCACGTGCTGCTCGCTGCTCGCCGCTCGCTGCTTAGCCGCGCGGCAACGCCGCGCACGCCGCTACTCGCCCGTCCCGAACACCGCATACAACACCGGCATGACCACCAGCGTCGCGATAGTCGACGTCACAATGCCGCCGATGACGACCGTCGCCAGCGGCCGCTGCACCTGCGCGCCGACGCCGGTGTTGAGCGCCATGGGGATAAAGCCCAGCGCGGCGACAAGGCCGGTCATTAGCACCGGTCGCATCCGCGTCATCGCGCCCTCGCGAATCGCTCGCAGTGGCTCCATCCCACGGTCGAGCAAATCACGCACGTAGGACACCAGCACCATGTCACCGAGCACGGCGATGCCCGACAGCGCCACGAATCCAACGCCCGCCGAGATGCTAAACGGCATGTCGCGAATCCACAGCGCGAGGATGCCGCCAATGGCGGCGAACGGCACGCCGGTGAAGACGCGAATCGTGTCCAGGAAGCGTCCGTACGTCAGGTAGAGCAAGGTGAAGATGAGCAGCAGCGCGATGGGTACGACCAGGAGCAGTCGGCTCTGCGCGCGCTGCAGGTTTTCGTATTGCCCCCCGTAGTCGACGTAGTAGCCCGGGGGCAGCTCTACGTCGCGGTCGATGGCCTCGCGTACGTCCCTGACGAAGCCGCCGATGTCGCCATCGGCCACGTTGGCCTGGACGATCACGCGTCGCTTGCTCCACTCGCGGTTGATCGTCGCCGGCGACTCGACGACGTCGATGTCGGCGAGTTGACCGAGTGGCACGCGTTGGCCGTCGGCGCTGGTTATGAGGATGGATTCGATCGACTCCGGATTGTCTCGATACTCCTCGGAGAGTCGCACCACCAGGTCGAAGCGGCGCTGTCCTTCGCGAATCTCGCCGACCTTGCGGGTGCCGAGCGCGTCGACATAGCGCAGGACATTCTCGGCTGCGATGCCGTAGCGGGCCAGCTTGTCGCGATCGAGCTCGATCTGGAGCACCGGAAGGCCGGTCATCTGCTCGGTCGTCACGTCAGTCGCGTTCGGAAGCGCCTCGACCGCTGTCTGAATCTCGCCGGACTTTTCCTCGAGGACGTCGAAGTCGTCGCCGTACAGCTTGACGCCCACATCCGCCCGGATCCCGGCGAGCATCTCGTTGACGCGCATCTCGATGGGCTGGGTGAAGATGGTGCGCATTCCGGGCATGCCTTCCAGGTCGCCCTGCATCTTCTCGACGAGCTCGTCCTTCGTCTCGGCTTTCTTCCACTGGTCTCTCGGGTGGAGCGTGATGAAGACGTCCGACAGCTCCAGGCCCATCGGGTCGGTCGCGACCTCGCCGGTACCCGTCCGCGTCCAGACGTCTTCGATCTCGTCGGGGAACTCTTGAAGTAGCCGCTTCTCGAGCTGCGTGCCGTAGCGCACGGATTCGTCGAGCGAGACGCCGGCCAGGCGCACCGTATTGATGACGATCGAGTTTTCGCGCAGCCGCGGCACGAATTGCGAGCCGAGGCCGGCGGCGAGCACGCCCGCATTGAGCACGGCGCCCGCGGCGAAGAGCAGGACCCACTTGCGATTGTTGAGCGCCCAGTCGAGCACCGGTCGGTAAAGCCGTTTTAACCCGCGCACCAACCAGATATCCCGGTGGGGTTCATCGGAGTTGGCACGCCTCTGTAGCGCGTAGCTCGCGAGCACCGGCATCAGCGTCATCGAGATGATCATCGAGCCGAGCAGGGCGAAGATGACGGTCAGCGCCATGGGCTGGAACAGCTTCCCCTCGACACCCTCCAGCGCCAGAATCGGCAAGTACACGATGGCGATGATCAACTCGCCGAAGAGCGTCGGTTTTCGCACCTCGACCGCCGCATCGCGCACAATTTCGACCACGCTGCGCCCAGAGGTGTCCTCTGCGAGTCTTCGTTCGGCGTTTTCGACGATGATGACCGAGCTGTCGACGACGAGTCCGAAGTCGATGGCGCCCAGGCTCATCAAGCTGCCGACGATGCCGAACTGCAGCATCATATTGAAGGCGAAGAGCATCGACAGCGGGATAGCGAGCGCCACGATCAATCCGGCTCGCCAGCTTCCGAGCATCATGAATAGGATGGCGATGACCAGCAGCGCGCCTTCGAGGAGGTTGTTTCGCACCGTCTCGAGCACGTTGTCGACCAGCTCGGTCCGGCTGTACATCGGCTCGAGCTCGACGTCGTCGGGCACGGACGCCTGCGCTTCCTCGAGGCGTTTTTCCAGCCCGGCGGTGACCTCGCGGCTATTCTCGCCCATCAGCATGAAGCCGAGTCCGAGCACGACCTCGCCCTCTCCATTGGCGGTCACGGCGCCGCGTCGAATCTCGCTGCCTTCCTCGACGCGGGCGACATCGGAGACGCGAATGGGGACGCCGTCGACCGCGGCCACGACGATACGCTCGATATCATCGAGGTTGCGGGCGAGCCCGATGCCCTGGACGATCTGGCTCTCGCCTCCACCGCCGACGACACCGCCGCCGACGTTGGCGTTATTGCGCTTCAGTGCTAACTCGACGTCCTCGATTGTGAGGTCATGCTTGATCAGTTGGCCGAGGTCGATGACGACGTGAAATTGCTTCTCGTAGCCGCCCCACGTGTTGATCTCGGCGACGCCCGGCGTGGTGAGCATCTGGGGCCGCACCGTCCACTCGTGGATGGTGCGCAGCTCCTGTGTCGAACGCTCGTCGCTCTTGACGACGTATTGAAAGACCTCACCGAGGCCGGTCGCGACGGGTCCGAGCGCGGGTTTGGAGGCGTCTTCGGGGAGCTCGACGGTCTGGATACGCTCGGTGACGACCTGCCTGCCCAGATAGATGTCGACGTCGTCGTCGAAGATCACCGTGATCTGGGAGAAGCCGAACTTCGAGACCGAGCGTACCTCCTCGAGGCCCGGCAGCCCGCCGATGGCCTGCTCGAGCGGGAAAGTCAGTTGTCGCTCGACCTCGAGCGGGCTTAGCGATGGCGCGACCGTGTTGACGGTCACCTGGACGGGCGTGGTGTCCGGGTAGGCGTCGAAGGGCAGTTCGCGGAACGAGATGATCCCGACAACCACCAGCACGCCCGTCAGAAGTAGGACGATGAGCCGATTGCGCAGCGAAATTTCAATCAGTTTAGATAGCATCGTTTACTCCTCCGGAACTTCGCAGCACCCAGCACCGATGCTGTCGCGGCTCAATTCGGTCTTCAGGATGAACCCGCCAGTGGTCACGACTTCGTCGCCCTTTTTAAGGTCCCCACGGACCTGCACGAGCTTGGCCGTTCGGTGCAGCGGCTCGACCACGCGGGGTTCGTATGTGCCGCGCTCGAGGCGCACGAAGACGACGCTGACATCGTCGAAGCGCTGGATCGCATCGCGCGGGACGACGAGCCCGTTGGAGCCCGGTTCGATGCCGATGGTGGCCTCGGCGAATTGGTTGGCGCGCAGCCGGCCGTCGGCATTGTCGATCTCGGCGCGGGCTTTGATCGTGCGGGTGCGAGAATCGACCTCCGGTGAAATCCAGGTGATTTCGCCGCCGAAGGTCCGGTCGCCCGCGCCATCGACGGCGAGCTGGACGCCTTGCCCTTGTTGAAGCGCGAAGCTGTCGCGCTCGGGGACATCGAGCATGGCCCACACCGTCGCGGTGTCGGCGATGCTGGCGAGTGACGTCTCCTCGGTGGCGAACGAGCCGACGACACCAGGGCGTTTGACGACGGTGCCGCTCAGCGGAGCTCGGACGACGTAGCGCCCGCCGGTGGAGCGGCTGGAGCTGCCCGAGAGGCGCAGCGACTCCTCGAGCGAGCGTAGTGTGGCGGTCGCGTTCTCGTAGTCCTGTTCGGCGAGCTCGAGTTCGCGCTTCGATGTCAGGTCCTTCTCGTAGAGCTTCTTCTTACGCTCGGCGTTCGATTTCGAGACGTTCTGTTGCTGTCTGGCCGAGCGAATCTGAGCCTGCGTCTCGCCGACCCGAGCGCTCTCGAGCACGAAGATGACGTCGCCCTTCTCGACAGACTCGCCGAGGTCGACGCGCACGTCCCGGACAATGCCTGGAACGGAGGCGCGTACGTCGGCGAACGCATTCATATTGTACTCGATGCGCGCGGGGGCTTCGGCGCCAACAGCCACGGAGGCGTCACGCGCGGGCATCGTCTCGATGCCGACCGTCTTCTCATGGGACTTGTCTTTGAAGACGATTTTGCTGCCCGGCGGCACGCCCGGGATCGGCTTTGCGGCGCCGGCTGGCGGCGTGGCGGGGTTGCATTGCGGGCACTTGGATTCCGGGAAGCCGTGCTCGGCGCACCAGTCGCCCTTTTCCTTGAACTCGTCGACGAGCTCGGGGTGGCACTTGGTGCAGTGCGACTCGGGGAGCCCGTGGCCCTTACACCACTCGCCGTTGTCGGCCGAATGCTCCTCGGCCCCATCCTCAGAACCGGCCTCGCCGGGAGGCGTGGCGGGGTTGCAGGTCGGGCACTTGGACTCGGGGAAGCCGTGCTCGGCGCACCAGTCGCCCTTCTCCTTGAACTCATCGACGAGCTCGGGGTGGCACTTGGTGCAGTGCGACTCGGGGATCGAGTGTCCCGCGCACCATTCGCCATTATCCGGGCCATGGGCGGCTGCCTTGGCCTCACCTGGCGGCGTGGCGGGGTTGCAGGTCGGGCACTTGGACTCGGGGAAGCCGTGCTCGGCGCACCAGTCGCCCTTCTCCTTGAACTCGTCGACGAGCTCGGGGTGGCACTTGGTGCAGTGCGACTCGGGGATCGAGTGTCCCGCGCACCATTCGCCGTTGTTCGGGCTGTGCTCGGTTTCGGATGAC
>JBNJFZ010000141.1:0-7424 GCA_051747295.1 Myxococcota bacterium | reverse complement strand
TCGACGAGCTCGGGGTGGCACTTGGTGCAGTGCGACTCGGGGATCGAGTGTCCCGCGCACCATTCGCCGTTGTTCGGGCTGTGCTCGGTTTCGGATGACTCGTCCTCGGTCGACTCGCCCTCGGGAGCCTTCGAATCGCAGGCGATCAGCGAGAGGCCGAACGCCAACAGGGCGATCAACAACCAGACGTGGCCGCGCTTTAGTGTGGGTGGAATCATGGTTCTTCTCCTATTGGTTGTCGTCTTCATTCCAGATGGCCGTGCCGAGTAGCTCTTCGAGCTGACTGATGGCGGCAAAGTATTCGTGTAGTGCGGTCAGGTGCTGGCGTTGGACGGCCAGGAGCCGGTCGCGTGCGTTCATGACGTCGAGCAGGCTCATTTCGCCCAGCTTGAAGCCCTCCTGGAGCAGTTCGAGCTGGGTTTCGAGGGCCGGGAGGACCTCGTCCTGATAGATTTCGGCCTGTCGGTAGGAAGCGTCGACGGCAGCGGCGCGTTGGGCGACGCGGTTTTCGAGAATCTGCGTTCGGTTGGAGATGGCCTGCGAGAACACACCGGTTCGCGCTTTTGCCAGGTCGATCCCTCCTTGATTTCGATTCCAGAGGGGCAGGGGGATTCCAACGATGAAGCGAAGCTGGCTGGAGACGGCGGACGTTCCCATATTGCCCTGCTCGTACCCGACTCCGACGGTCGGATCGGGCCAGACGTCGCGTTGCTCGACACTCAACTGAGCGCGAGCCTGCTCGAGTCGCGCCCGAAGCACGGCGAGCCGGGGGTCGTTGGCGCGGACGCTATCCAGCAGCTCCGCCTGATCCGGAGCGGGCCTGGCCGCGTCGGGCTCTCCTCGCGGTATCGGCGGCGCTTCGCGGTCCCAGCCCACGACGGCTGCGAGCTCGCGCGCGGTCTGCTCATACGCCATCTTCGCCTGGACGCGGCGCTGTTTGGCCCTCGCGACTTCGGCGTGGGCAATGATGACCGAGGTGCGTGCGGTCTCACCAGTCTCGAAGCGCTGCTTGGCGATGCGGTGCAGTCGCTGGGTGAAATCGAGCGAGTCTCGCTCGACTTCCAGTTGTTCTCGGTCGATGAGCGCCTTTCGATAGAGTCGATACACGCGTTGATGGACATCCCAGCGGGCCTGCTCGAGTTCTGCGTCGAGTGCACGCTGGCGTTGTCGTGCTGCTTTGACGCGCAGCCCGCGCTGGCCGGCGATCTCGAGTCGTTGCCTGAGGGTGACTTCGGCGCGGCTAATGCCCGGGTCATCCAGGCCGACGCCCACCTCACCCTCGATCTCGGGGTTGTGTCGCTGGAGCATGCGGGCTCCCTCCGCCGCCGCTCGACCGAGCCCGATTCGCTCACGAGCTAGCTGCACGTCCGGGGCGTTGTCGTCCGCCATCGCGAGGAGTTCTTCGAGCGTTACGGGCTCTCCGTCGAACGCGTCGTTCGCGTCGGTGTCCTCTTGCGCGAGGGCGTTCGACGAAGCGGCGAGTACGAGCAGCACGAGGACCAAGAGTCCTCCGTGACGCATCGCGCTGCGAAGAACGTGTTTCGGACTGACGACCTTTGGGTCGACAGCTACAATGACCGGAGTGGTCTCCGGTCGAGTCTTCTCAAACATGGGTCATCCAAGATCAATCACCGCGTGAGCGTGCTCGCGCACAGTCTAGATAAGGATGTGGGCGAGCCGATTGGACATACGACACCATCGATTGCAGTTCACGACTGAACGCGCATGGCCAGTGGGCCCGCGCCAGATCAACTGCTGCTATGAATGGTGTGCGCTACGCAGTGGTGTGTCTTGGTGGCTTGAAAATGCCATGCGTCACGCCGGTGGGCGCAACAGAGGAGGGGCCCGCACAGAGGTCGCCGGATGGGGAAGCCGTGGCGAAGGTGATTATTCTCTGCGGGAGCAGGGTGGATGCGGCTGCGGAGCTGCAGCAGCCACAGTGTTGGCAATTCTCTTCGCAGTCGCCCTCTGGCGTATCGCCGGGGCACTGCACTTCACACGGGTCTTCGGCGTCTACCGTCTCGGCCTCATCCGCACATGGGACGTCGGCCGTGGCGGTCGAGGTCGCGGAGAAGGTCACCCCGAAAGCAAGTGCAACCATCACGACACCCAGCAGGTGCAGGAGGTAGGCCCGAATTTTGGGGGCGCTTTGAAGCATCGAGGTATCACAATTGCGAAAGACGACCGTGTTCCTGCTCAGACGATAGCAAAGCCTCGAATTGGGAGCAATTAGGCGGGACAGGTTATTTCCCCACTTTCGTCTGTATGCCGCCTGGTCGATCAATAGAGACGAGTTCGGCTCGATCCGTCGAAGTGGCGCTATTAAGTATCTGGAATATTTCAGCCTTTGCGTGATCTGTCGCCGAGCTTGCGAAACTTTCTACGCAACGATTCGAGGGGGGTTGCCGAAAACTATTATAGAGGGCAATGGTGGTTGTTCGGAGGCAGCGATGCGGACGATGAACGTATTTTGTGATGAGACCGGGACGCACGACAATGACTATTTTGCGTGGGGATCGCTGTGGTGCCCGGCCGACAAGGTCGGGCACATGGAGTCGAAGCTCGGAGAGATCTGGGGGCGTCGTAGCGAGTTCGCCTGGAAATTTCTCAAGGGCAAGGACCTGGACCGGCTCAAATGGATGACGCGGTGGTTCTTCTCGCAACCGTGGCTTTGTTTTCAGGCATTCTTCGTCGAGAAGTCCTCGATGCGGATCATGGCGCGCGGAAAGTCGAAGGACGTCGCGCACCGAAAGCTACTGTGTACCTTGCTCGCCACTCAGATGCCCCGCTTCGACGGGCTTCCGGGCGGACCCCGGCAATTCGCGGTGAAGGTCGACCAGGTCGGCTCGACCAACCTCCAGAGAATGCGCCGTGACCTGCGTTGCATTGGCGCCGCCTCCCGCAACCGCAGTGGGCGAGACCACGAGTTGCTCGTCGACTACGATCGCGTCGATAGTCGGTCGACGCGCGGGGTTCAGTTGGCAGACCTCTTTGTCGGCGCGCTTCGCGCCGGCTGGGAGGACGGCCGCACCGGCAACAGCGCCCGAGCGCGCTACATTCGATTCCTGGCGAAGCAAATCGGCTGGACGAACCTGCACGGATTTACGGCGCCGAACCTCAAGTTCAACGTGTGGCTCCATTGTGATTCCGAGCCGCCGTCGAGGCGCTTTCGGCTACGAAAGGTGAAACTGAGGAACGGTGAAGGCAACACCGATGCGCTCTTTCGCCGCGCTGGATGGCGTCGACGATGAGTACGCTCGGCATTGCAGACAAATGGCGGTTCACGCGCCGGATTGGCTGCGGTATGGAGGTACTGAAGAGGGACGCGGGCGACGCCTTCGTCATGCGGCCATCTTGGCCGCATGCACACCGAATCCCGGGACGTATGCTGGATGAGAGGAAGCCGATGGCCGACGACAGCCTGTTCAGTCCGTCACTCGAGACGATTCCCCGTATCGAGGGCGCGCAGCCGCGAGTCGGCGTGCTCGCCTCGGGTAGCGGGACGAACTTCGAGGCGATCGCCCGGGCCGTGCAGAGCGGCGAGCTCGACATCGACCTCGCATGCCTGGTCTGCAACAACCCGGATGCGTCTGCACTTGGGCGGGCCGAGACATTTGGCGTGGAGGCGCTGCTGATCGACCATCGCGCCTACCCGAACCGGGAATCCTTCGACGCAGATGTCCTCGAGTTGCTCGAATCGTTCGATGTCGACTGGGTCGTCATGGCGGGCTGGATGCGGCTGGTCACCGGCGAGTTCATCGATGCCTACGAGGGGCGGATGCTCAATATCCACCCTAGCTTGCTACCAGCTTTCCGCGGATTGGACGCGGTCGGTCAGGCGCTCGAAGCAGGAGTGCGCATCACCGGCGTCACCGTCCACCACGTCGTCCGCGAGATGGATGCCGGCCCGGTCGTCGCACAGGCCGCCGTGCCGGTCTTCCCCGAGGACGACCGCGCCAGCCTCCACAGCCGCATCCAGGAGCAGGAACATCGGTTGTTTCCGCGGGCGATCGCGCTGGCGGTCAATGCGGCGCAGGAGCACTGATCAACCGCTCGGGTCTTCGATAATCCGCTCCCAGCGGATGCGGTGGTCGGGGTCGGCGAGCGACCGATACGCGATCAGGCACAGCAGGATGACGCCTAACGCCGTGGCCGCCGCGATCATGAACATGATGAGGATCTGGTAGGCGACCGTGTTGAGCGGATCAGCACCCGCCAGGATCTGCCCGGTCATCATACCCGGCAGGCTGACGAGGCCCACGACCATCATCGAGTTGATAATGGGGATCATGCCGTTGCGCACGGCGTCCTGCATCCACGGCAGGATCGCCCTCCAGATCGTCGCGCCCAGGCTCAGACGGCCTTCGATGGAGCGCTTCTGGGCCTTTAGGTCGCTCAGGAGCCGGTCCAGGCCCAGGCTGATGCCCGTGAGCCCATTTCCGAGCAGCATGCCGATCAGCGGAATCACGTAACGCGGCGAGTACCAGGGATCGACGCCGATGACGATCTCGGTCACGCTGAAGGCCGTGACCGTGCTGGCGAGGACCAGCGAGCCGAAGGCGGCGAGGTACGCGCCGGGAAAGCGCCAGTCCGAGCGCTTGATGGCGGCGCGCGCTGCGGCCACGAGCATCACGAGCAGCACCGGTACCACCAGATACCACTTATTCAGGTCGAAGACCCACTCCAGCACCAGCCCGATAAACGCGAGTTGGGCGGTTGTGCGAATGGCGGCGATGCCGAGCTTCTTTTCGAGCCCGAGCTTCAGTCCGATGCTGATCGCCGCGGGGATCAGCATCAAGAGGGCAGCCAGCGCGAGGTCCCACGGTGTGAGTTCGACGAGTTCAGTCATCGGAGGCGTCTCCCGACTGCTGATTGAGGTCGTCGAGGTCGAGCTGGCGCCCGCCCAGACGCTCGAGCTGTTCGCTCTGATGGGTGACCCAGAGCAGGGCGCGCTCGTCGCTTTCGTCGAGGTAGGCGCGGAGCATGGCCTCGACGTCGCCGACCGATTCGGGGTCGAGCGAAGACGTCGGCTCATCGAGCAGGAGCACCTGCGGCTCCGAGGTCAACGCCCGAACGAGCGCCACGCGCTGCTGCTCGCCGACCGACAGATCGTCGAAGCTGCGCGACCAGTCGAGCCCGCCGAGCCCGAGCTGAGCGAGGCGCTCGCGCTGGTGGCTTTCAGCGTCATCGCTTCCTCCACCGCGCTCAGTTGCGATGTCCCGGGCGAAGCCAAGGTCGTCGGCGACTGTCTCGGCCACCTTGGTGGGGCGTTGCTGCACATAGCGGACCGCGTTGCGATAGCTCAGGAAGCGATCGCCGGCGACCTCCTCACCTCGCCAGAGGATACGGCCGGACGTGGGCTGCTCGAGTCCGACGACACAGCGCAATAGCGTCGACTTTCCCGAGCCCGAGCTGCCGCGCAATGTGACCAGCTCGTCCGCCTCGAGTACGAGATCGACTCCCACCAGGACGGCTGTGTCAGTGTCGGGAGGCGTCCAGCCCAGGTCTTCAATCGTCACTATCGCGGCCATTTTTCGTCGACTCCGGGGCCTGCTTCAAAAAAGTTTAGATCGTTTTGGCGCACGACTCGTGTGAACCCACTGCACGCAGACGAGGCTTACGAAGCCAATACTATTCGCCTGGGAATCACAAGGAGAACACCATGTCATTCAAGTCACTGAGCAGTCGAGCTTTCGCCCTCATCACCGTTACTGCGCTGATCGCTGGGTGCGCTGCTGACGCCGAAAAGTCGAAGTTCGAGAGCGCGAGCGAAGAGAGCGGCAGCGCGGCCGCCTCGTCGACCACCGACTACGAGCGCAAGCAGCCGGCGGCGAAGCGAGCGCCCGTCCGTAAAGTCGACGAGGCGCAGGCCAGCTCCGCCCCGGCGCCGGAGCAACAGCCGGTCGAGGTCGAGGCCAAGGAAGAAGCCGAGCCGACGGCCGATTCGGTCGAGGCGCCGAGTCCAACAGGTCGTACCCGGGCGAAGGTCAAGAAGCGCCGTGTCCGCAGCGACTCGGATAGCTCGGCAGCGCTCGGCGGTGCGCGGAGCATGAACGAGGCAAGACCTCGACCGAAGCCCGCAGACAAACAAAAGAGTGTGTCCAATACCGAGGATTACAAGAATTACGGGGTCAACGAGATGACGTCGACCGCGGAGGACAACAAGTCGACGTTCTCGGTCGATGTCGACACCGGTAGTTACACGATCTCGCGGCGCAAGCTGCAGTCGGGCCAGATTCCGCCTGCATCGTCGGTGCGGGTCGAGGAATTCGTCAACTACTTCCGCTACGACTACCCGGACCCCGACAGCGGACCGTTTGCGGTGCATATGGAGGGCGCGCCCAGCCCGTTCGATTCGACGGGTGAACGTCAGCTTCTTCGCGTGGGAGTCCAAGGAGACCGCATCACGCGGACCGAGCGCAAGCCCGTGCACCTGACATTTCTGGTGGACGTCTCGGGCTCGATGAGCAGCCGCGACAAGCTCGGCCTGGCCAAGAAGTCGCTGCAGGTGCTGACTAATAACCTGCGCGAGGGCGATACGGTTGCGATCGCGACCTATGCCGGGCGCGTGGCCGAGATTCTTCCGCCGACCAGTGTCGAAAACCGTGGGCGCATCATGACGGCGCTCGAGAGCCTCAAGTCGGGTGGTTCGACCGCGATGAACTCCGGTCTAGAACTCGCCTACAAGCTCGCGCTGAAGGACTACAAGAAGGACCACGTAAACCGCGTGATTGTGCTTTCGGACGGCGACGCGAACGTCGGGGCGAGCTCGCATAACCAGATCCTGAAGCGCATCCGCCACTTCGTCGACGAGGGCGTCACCCTGTCGACCATCGGCTTCGGCATGGGCAACTATAAAGACACGATGATGGAGCAGCTCGCTAACAAAGGAAACGGCAACTACTACTACATCGACAGCATGGACGAGGCCCGCAAGGTCTTCGGCGAGCAGGTCGATGGCACGCTGCAGGTCATCGCGAAGGACGTCAAAATCCAGGTCGAGTTCGACGAGGATAAGGTCGCCTCGTACCGTCTGATCGGCTACGAGAACCGCGATATCGCCGACAAGGACTTCCGCAACGACGCTGTAGACGCCGGCGAGATCGGGGCCGGGCACACGGTCACCGCGCTGTACGAATTGCAGTTGCAGGACGGAGCTGACGGCAAGCTGGGTACGGTCCGCGTGCGCCACAAGGAGCCGCAGGGCGCCAAGGCGAGTGAGCAGGCCTTCCAGTTGACCAGCGGTGATATGCGCGCCGACCTGCGGGAAGCGTCCAGGGACTTTCAATTCGCCGTGGCCGTTGCCGGTTTCGCCGAGATCCTGCGCAACAGCCCCTACGCCGAGCAGATCAGCCTCGCGCTGGTCGAAGAATTGGCCCAGGGCGCCACGCAGCGGGGGCAGGCGGACCGCCAGGAGTTTATCG
>JBNJFZ010000140.1:0-14694 GCA_051747295.1 Myxococcota bacterium | reverse complement strand
TTCTAAGAGGGGTGGGCCGTTTAGAACGGCGCCAGAGGCCACTTTTCAGGGATCCGAAGTCGCGGACAAAAAGTCTCGTAATTCTCACGATTCTCGAGACCTCAAAGCGACCTACTCTGCCAGATTATCGACTCCACTCGTACTGCTCGGCGCGGGGTTTGGGCTCGCGCTCACGGCGCGACTAACGCGCCAGTCGGATTCCGGAGAACTGCCAGCGCGACGGAGGGTAGAAGAAGTTGCGGTACGTCGGCCGAATATGCGACTCGGACGTGGCACACGACCCGCCTCGAAGTACGTACTGGCCGCACATAAACTTGCCGTTGTACTCGCCGATCGCGCCCTCCCAGGGTTCGAAACCCGGGTAGGCGGCGTAGGAACTCGAGGTCCATTCCCAGACATCGCCCATGAACTGGTGGAGCTCCGTCTCGTCGACATCGCCCGCAGGCGCAGGGTGATATCGACCACTGTCGGCAAACGTGCCGCGTGTTTCGGCGGCGGCACACGCGACTTCCCATTCGAATTCGGTGGGCAAGCGCGCATCGGCCCACGTCGCAAATGCGTCCGCCTCGAAGTAACTCACGTGCGTGACCGGTTCGTGCGGGTCGACCTCGCGCATCCCGCCGAGCGTGAACTGCCACCAATCACCGCCGCGCTTCTCCCAATACAGCGGCGCACTCCAGCCCTCGTCTCGGACCGTCGCCCAGCCATCGGAGAGCCACAAACGCGAGTCGGCGTACCCCCCGTCCTCGATAAAGTCGATGTACTCTCCGCACGTCACGGCACGATTGGCGATCTCGAACGGGTGGATGAGCGTCTCGTGGCGAGGGCGCTCGTTGTCAAACGCGTAGCCATCGCCGTCATAACCAACCTGGCGCATCCCGCCGTCGAACGACCGCCATTGCAGGATCGGTGACGATCCGTCCTCGCCCGGAACAGAGCCAGCCGACCATTCATACGCCGCGGGCCGAAGGGGGTTGCGCGACAGCATATGCTTGAGATCGGTAAGCAGCAGCTCCTGGTGCTGCTGTTCGTGGTTCAAACCGACTTCGACGCGGAATTGATACTCCTCGGGGAGGCTGGCGAAGTCATCGACGACCTCACGCATCCGACTGTCGACGTCCGCTCTGTACTCGTAGACCCGGGCGACCGTCGGGCGCGATATCAGTCCTCGCTCAGAGCGCGGAAACTGATCGCCGGCGGCGTTGTAGTAGGAGTTGAACATGAAGTTCAGCTGGGAGTCGACCACTTGCCCGTCGTACAGTTCCTCGAGAATGAATTTTTCGAAGAACCACGTCGAGTGTGCCAGGTGCCAGCGCGTGGGACTCGCATCCGGCATCGACTGAATCACGTAATCTTCGGTCGTCAACGGTTCGCACAGCTTCTCGGTCAACCGACGAACGCTCTCGTATCTCTGCTTCATGAATCATCCCCAGATGGTGCGATTCAGCCGCGCATTGCGGCAGGCCTGGCTCCGCGTATCTAATAGATGCAATTCAAGGGAGAATGTATGCAGGAAACTGCGTCGAGTGAAACAATTGCTCCCCAGCTACGCCGCACTCGTCACTCGATCCGGCGACGAAAAGTGCACCGAGCGTGTACTCACTAGTGACGAGCGGTGTTGGGAAAAGTTTCGATGCGTGTGGTACATCTTGAGATTCGAGGAGGAGTGTATGCGTATTCTAACAATATTGGTGGTCGCCGTGTCGCTCGTCGCCTGTGAGAGTTCACCTTCGCCCAGCGGTGACGAGTCGCCATCCGAGAGCGCTGCCGGCGAATCTTCGGACGAGACCGACGAATCTGAGTCGGCAACAAACGCATCGGATACTTCGGAGGTCGAAGCGTTCGAAGATTGTGTCGAGAAGTGCACCGTCGCCAATCAGATGCGTGCGGTACCCATCGAACAAATAGAGCGCGATTGCCGAGCGGAGTGCCGAGGCGACCAGTCCGACGACTGACACGCCAGCGTGCGCTTGTTGAAGCCCCGGCCAATCGCTGCTAACCCTACGCGCCGATGAAGGGGCGTTTAGACCTTTCAAAAATTTTTGAAATTTCACCCCTGTGGTTACCATTTCTTCCACGCGAGGCGGGCTCTTCCGCCGAGTGGAGACGCCTGCTGGCGCTCGAATCGATGGAGTGGAAGCGCGGGCAGCCCCCGCCATGGAGGTTCGGTCATGCCGAACGCAGTCAATGAATCCAGAATAGACGCCCCCGATGCGGCATCGCAGGACGCCGAGCAGACCGAATATCCTCGGGTGGCCAGGACCACGAAGGCGTCGACGTCGCAGGTCTCCATCGGCGATGTGACCTTCGGCGACGGAGACTTCGTGGTTATCGCCGGCCCTTGCTCCATCGAATCTTCCGACCAGATCGACCGCATCGCCGCATTGGTCCGAGACCACGGAGCCCGCGTGCTTCGCGGCGGCGCATTCAAGCCGCGCACGTCCCCTTACAGCTTCCAGGGCCTGGGGCTCGAGGGTATCGAGTTGATGCGACGCGCGTCTCTGCGGCACGACATTCCGATCGTCACCGAGATCATGGGCGAGACGGCGCTCGAGGAGATGGAGCCGCGTGTTGACGCCTTCCAGGTCGGCGCCCGAAACATGCAGAATTACGACTTGCTGCGCGCGCTCGGCCAGACCGACAAGCCGGTGCTACTCAAACGCAACTTCGGGGCGACGCTTCGCGAGTGGATGTTAGCTGCAGAATATATCGCCGCGGGTGGGAACGAGCGCATCATCCTCTGCGAGCGGGGCATCCGAACCTTCGACGTCGAGACCCGCTTCACCCTCGACCTCGCCGGAGCCCTGTGGGCGAAGGAGCGCACCCATCTGCCGGTCATTGTCGACCCATCGCACGCCACCGGACTCCCGGGCCTCATCCCGAAGCTGGCGGCCGCCGCCGTCGCGACAGAGCTCGACGGCGTCATGGTCGAGGTCCACGACCAGCGCGAAGAAGCGCTCTCCGACGCCGACCAGGCGCTGTCGCCGACCCAATTCGACGAACTCATCGACCGAGTGACCGCCATCACTGCGGCAACCGGTCGTAAGCTCAAATCCTGAAGCTCCCACAACGGTTTTTGCCATGAGCCAGCAAGTCCACGACATGTTCTCGGAGATCGCTCCGAACTACGACGCCACCAACACAGTCCTGTCCCTCGGGATCCACCACCTCTGGCGCAAGAAGACCGTCGAGGTCAGCGAGGTATCGCCGGGAGACGACGTGCTGGACTGCGCGACCGGCACCGGCGATCTGGCAATCACCTATAAGAAGGCCGTCGGCGAGGATGGCCGCGTCGTCGGCACCGATTTCAACGCCGACATGTTGTCCTTCGCCCCCGAGAAGGCCAATGACGAGGGCCTCGAGATCGAGTGGGAGGTCCAGGACGCGATGGACCTGACCTATGAAGACGACACCTTCGACGTCGCCTCGATCGCCTTCGGGATTCGCAACGTCGACGACCCATCGGTCGCCTTGAAGAGCATGGCGCGGGTCGTGCGCCCCGGTGGCCGAGTCGTCGTCCTCGAATTCGGCGAGCCGACCGGCATCATGAAGCCCCTCTACAAATTTTATAACAAATTCGTCTTGCCAACGGTCGGCGGTATCATGAGTGGCAACCGCGAGGCCTACAGCTACCTGCAAGAGACCTCCATCGCGTTTCCCTGCCGCGAAGACTTCCTGGACTTGATGGAAGACACCGGGGCGTTTAGCGATCAGGAGTACTTCAGACTAACCGGCGGCATTGCTTACATCTACGTGGGAACAGTCGCATGAGCGAAAGAGTCGACCAGATCTTCTCGGACATCGCGCCTCGCTACGATGCGACGAACTACGCGATCTCGTTCGGCCTCGTCGACTATATGCGGCGCAAGACCGTCGAATACGCGGCACCGCGCCCCGGCGAGCGCGTGATCGACTGCGCTTGCGGCACTGGAGAGTTGTCCGTCCTCTTCAAGGAGGCGGTCGGCGCCGGCGGCCAGGTCGTCGCCACCGACGTCAACCCCGACATGATGCGGCTCGCGCCCCCGAAAGCCGAGGAGCGCGGACTCGAGATCGAGTGGGACATCCAGGATGCGATGGACCTCGAATTCGACGACGACACCTTCGATATCGCGTCCATCGCATGGGGCGTGCGCAACGTCGACGAACCTTCCAAGTGCCTCGCAGAACTCGCCCGTGTGGTCCGACCAAACGGGCGCGTCGCCATCCTCGAATTCGGCCAGCCCCACGAGGCGCTCCAGCCGCTCTACCGCCTCTACAACCGCGTGCTCCTGCCCATCATCGGCGGCTGGGTGAGTGGCTCGCGCGAAGCGTACGATTACCTGCAGCGCACCTCTGACGCGTTCCCCTCCGGCGACGAGTTCGTCGCGATGATGGACGACACTGGCGCCTACCGCTCCGTCGAGGCGTACCCCCTCGTCGGCGGCATCAACTACGTGTACGTGGGCTGGGTTGGGTGAACACTCCGCGACTACTCAGGGCAGCTGAAACGGCCCCTCGAGCTCTGAATGCGGGTCCTCTGTGCGGTGCACGTCCAGCGTGAAACGCGAAACGCGGTAGGCTTTCCAAGCATCAGGCGGGATACCGTCTGAGCGCGCATCAGCATTGGCGCGAATGACCATCACAAAGGATGCGAACCCCCGCCCGTGAGGCAACTCGTCCATGCCACCAAAGATCGGCTTCTGTGGCATTTCTAAGAGGGGTGGGCCGTTTAGAACGGCACGAGAGCGCGATTGAAAATCGCATTCCGACCTCGACGCAGAACTCGTGAGAATCAGCCGCCCTGGCGACGCGGAGATGCTCGCCACAGGAGTCAAAAAAAAAAGACCCGGACACCTCGCGGTGTCCGGGTCTTTTTTTGCCAGTGTGGCGTACCCGGTTTCACTATACGTCTTGTGGCGGAATCGGGATCCGCATTTTGCAACAGTTCTTTTGTGATGACAAGCGAAAAATCGCACCGGCATTGACACGCTGTAGCCATCCTCAGCACCACCAAAACATGCGCCCGAGAAGACGCACGACAGGGGGATCCTCTTCCGGCAACGTATTAGCCATTCACATGGAGAACATCCTGCCGCGGCTTCGCCTTCTTGACACGCACCTGCGCGACCTCACCGACCGGCGGCCGCTTTCTGAAGCGCGCGTTCGCCTTGAAGGCCAGTCGATGGATGAAGACCGCCGCGGTCGAGTCATCGTGGTCCTTGTGATCCAACACCGTGACGTCCAACTCCTCTTCGGCCCCCAGACTCGCGAGGTAGTAGAGCGTCCAGTAGCGCTGCGTCTCCCGCTCGGCGCGCTTGCTATTGCTCGCCGCCGACTCGACCGTCGCCATGATCTGCATGATCTCGTCGTCGTCGTACGGCAACTCGCGGTCGTGCAAAAACGCCTTGATCTGGCGCTGACAAACCAGGTCTCCGTATCGACGAATCGGGCTCGATGCCTGTACGTAGACCGGCAGGCCCAACCCAAAGTGCGGCTGCGGCTCGGTCGTGATGTTGCCGGGCTTCATCTTGTAGATCTTGGCGAACTCGCGAACCGGCCCCTCCGGAAGCGCCATCAGCTCGTCGGTATAGACCTCCTCTTCCGGGCTGTCCTGCGAGCGATAGATCATCGGGATACCGTGTCCGCGGCAAAACTCCCCGATAAAGTGGTTGCCCCGCACCATCAACTCGCTGACGAGGTCGCGTGCTCGCGATCCCGCGTCGATCACATGTGGGGTCACGACCGGAAGGGGCCCGGACAGGTCGATATCCAACTTGAGCTCCGGGAGATCGATCTCGACCGCACCGCGCTGCTTGCGCTCCTCGGCGAAGCTCGCGGCCGCGTCACTCAGGCCATCCAGCGCGTCGGCGAGCGCCTCCCCGGCGATCTCGGATGTCCCGGCGAGTATGGCGTCGACCTGGTCGTAGGTCAGGCGGTGATCGACGTTGACGATCGATGCGACCACATCGCTCTCGACCACCTCGAAGTTCTCGTCGAGCTCGATCAACGTCGACATCGCCGGCCGCACATCCCCCGCCACAAGGCTCAGCGGCCCGTGACTCACTCGCCCCGGGAACATCGGCAGGTTGCCCGTCGGCAGGTAAATGCTGGTACCCCGATCTCGCGCCGACCGATCGAGCACCGAGCCCGCCTCGATGCGCGCAGAAGGGTCCGCGACGTGTACCCCGACGCGGTACCCCCCTCCCGGAAGCGACTCGAACGAAAGCGCGTCATCGATATCCTGCGTCGACGCCGAGTCGATGCTAAAGGTCAGCACGCCTGTCAGGTCCGTGCGCCAGCTATCCGGCTCCCAGTCGCTGGCGAAGACGAGCTCGGCCGCCTCCTCGACCTCCTTGTCGACGTCGGTCGGGATATTGTGCTTGAGCAGCTCGAGATTCTCGTGCTCGTCCCAGACGCCCATGTCGACGAACAGCCAGAACGCCTTGATCTCGTATCGCCCCTTCAACGACCGCCCTAGGCTGCTCTGGATGTCCTCGATCAGCTCCTCGGCCTGCTCCTGGTTGGGATAGTCGCGCCCGTCCATCGCGTACTTCTGCAGGATGCGCGCCCGCTGCCTAAACGTCGGGTCGGCCATCTTCTCGTCTCCGAGCTCGAAGCGCACCGATTCGTCGGCCTCGAGGACCTCGACGACATCGGCGATGAAGTCGTCGCGCTCCCTTTTCTTTTCCTGCTCGATCCGAATCTGGCGCTGCATCTCCTCGACCGCCGACTCCGAGCGCGGCTCGAAGCCGTCACGACGCTCTTTGAAGTACACCGAGTCATCACGAAGCGCGCTGCTAATCGCGAGCACCACTGCCGTTTGCGTATCCGCGAAGAAAAGCTCGGCGATATCCTCTGCAGGTACCGGCTCCTCGCTGTCCTTGACGAACTCCCAGACCATCTGGAGGTCGACCTCGGCGATATACTCGGCGACCTCCTCTTCGAATGTCTGCAGCGTGCTCTCGATGATCGAGTCGACGTCGGGATCGCGGACTTTTTTGCCGGTCTCGAACGTCACGTTCTTGGGCGTCGTGCGCATCTGGTCGCCGCTGGCCGTTCGGACGACCAACTTCTTGCCGCCTCCGAGCTTGCGCACAATCGCTCCAAAGTGATGGCTCCCGCCTGATTCGAATTCAATAATTTCGCCAATGTCCATGATACGAACGTACTCTCGAGCAACTGACAGGGTTGATGCGCTGAGCCGGCGCGTTACATTACGTATGCTCTCGACGCGGCTCCAGCGTGGGTCTTGTAACGAGACATCGCAGCCGCGTCCACCTGCTCATATCGAAGAGGTCCCGTGAATTCTACCACCAACGTACTGCTCGTGCTCCTCCTGGCGACCAGTCTCGGCTTTGCATGCAAGAGCGATAATGCCGAGTCGAACGCATCCAGCGCCCAGACTCAGACCAGGCAAAATGTCGAGGAGAGCGAGGACAACGTGACGCTACCGATCGAAGAAAAGGAACCCTCCGAGATGGTGGAGTCCGTCGATGTGAAAGAAGAACACCTCTGGGAGGATCGGGCCATCTTGCTCTTCGCGCAGAACCCCGACAACCCCAAGTACCGCGAGATGGCGGCCGAGTTGGCCGAATCGCGCGAGGGCGTCGAGGACCGCGATCTGGTTATCTACCACCTGTTCTGGGAGCGCCCCGGGCTGGTCGGAGACAAGGGCGTGCCCGTCGAGGTCGCCAGGAAGCTCCAGCGCCGGCACGCCGTGCTCGAGGATGCCTTCACCTTCATCCTCATCGGCAAAGACGGCAGCCAGAAGATGCGCGGCGAGGAAGCCGTGCCCCTGAAGATGATCTTCGAGGAGATCGACAGCATGCCGATGCGAAAGCAGGAGATGAAAGAAGGTGGCGACGAGCAGAGCGAGCCGGAGAAATAGAAAAACCCCGCGCAGCCAAACGACTGCGCGGGGTTTTTGCTCGCCGGCATGGCGTTCTCAAAACTCCATCACGCTCGCGGCACTATCGACTTCGAAGTTCGCCTCGGTGGCCTCGGCGATATCGTCGACCGTCACGTCGGGCGCCGTCTCCCGAAGCACCAGCGTACCGTCGGTGATGTCGAAGACGCCCAGGTCGGTGATGACGCGGTCGACGCATCGGACACCGGTGAGCGGCAGCGTGCACTCCTCGAGTAGCTTCGGCCGGCCCTTGCGAGTCACGTGACTCATCAGGACGACGACGCGGCGCGAGCCCGCAACAAGGTCCATCGCGCCCCCCATGCCCTTGACCATCTTGCCGGGGATCATCCAGTTGGCCAGGTCGCCATTGCCGGCGACCTGCATGGCACCGAGTAGCGTCAAGTCCAGGTGGCCGCCGCGAATCATCGCGAAGCTCTCGGCGCTGTCGAAGAACGACGAACCCGGCCGCGTCGTCACCGTCTGCTTTCCGGCGTTGATCAGGTCCGGGTCTTCTTCACCCTCGTACGGGAAGGGCCCGATACCCAAAAGGCCGTTCTCGCTCTGCAGCGTGACTTTGATGCCTTCCGGGATGTAGTTCGCCACCAGCGTGGGAATGCCAATCCCCAGGTTGACGTAGTCACCGTCGTTGAGCTCGCGCGAGGCGCGCTTTGCTATTTCTTCTCTCGTAATCGCCATCGTTTGGTCCTCCAATCGTCTGAATCAGGCGTCTATTCTGTCCGTTCGATTCGCCATCGACCGCAGCAACTGCCGCGATCTCGACGACTGGTTCATGGTTTCGGCCGCGTCGTGCGCTGCTCGATCCACTTCTCGTAGTTCTCACCCTCGAGAATTCGCTGCACGTAGATCCCGGGCACATGAATCTCATCGGGATCCAGCTCGCCTGGCTCGACCAGCTCCTCGACCTCGGCGATCGTTGTCGTGCCGGCCTTGGCCATCAGCGGGTTGAAGTTGCGGGCGGTCGCATTGAAGATCAGGTTGCCGTGCGTGTCGCCCTTCTGCGCTTTCACGAACGCGAAGTCCGCGCTCAGCGCCCGCTCGAGCACGTACATGCGTCCGTCGAACTCGCGCGTCTCTTTGCCGTCGGCGACCACCGTTCCGAACCCGGTTGGCGTGTAAAATGCCGGGATGCCCGCACCACCAGCGCGGATGCGCTCGGCGAGCGTGCCCTGCGGGTTGAGCTCGACCTCGAGCTCGTCGCTTAGGTACTGCCGCTCGAACTCCTTATTCTCACCGACGTAGCTCGACACCATCTTGTCGATCTGCTTGGCCTGCAGCAGGATGCCCAGCCCGTAGTCGTCGGTCCCGCAGTTATTGCTGATGACCGTCAGGTTCTTCGTACCCTTTTCGCAAAGCGCGCGAATCAGGTTCTCGGGGTTGCCGCAGAGGCCAAAACCCCCGCTCATGAGCGTGACGCCATCCCCAATATCGTGGATGGCTGCTTCGGCTGACTCGAAGACTTTATCCATCTACCGTCTCCCGTGATTGTCGGTTCCGCGGCAGCCTATCTAGCCAGGCGCCGCGCTAAATGTCGAAGTTCTTACGCTAGTCTTACCACTGGTATCCGCCGGACAGACCGACGAAGAAATAATCATAGAATCCCATCTCGAGCTTGATGACGCCGTGGTCCGCGATATTGAATCGCGCACCGCCCGAGACGTTGACCATCGGGACGACCGGCGGCACCGAGTCCTCGACGTCCGGGTTGTCCAGATCGATGGCACTCGGGTCCGGTTCGCCGTCCGGACCGAAGCATGAGTTCGGCGCGAACCCGCTGCTTCCACCGAGGCCGCCGTAACAACTCGAGCCCTGGCGCGGGTCGTATTTGACGATGTCTCCCATCACGAGCCCGGCGCCGATGCCCCCGCCGACATACGGCGAGAACCAATCCTGCACGTCCCAGTACCAGTAGCCCGAGACGACCAGCGATGCGACCTGGAGGTCAACTTCGGTGTAGTCGGCCTGGGTCGGGTCGTCGCCCTTCTCGAGCCAAAAGCCCTCTTGCATGCCGAGCTGCGCGTAGTCGAAGGCCGTGCTGATCTCGTACTGGTCGACCTTTCGCCACACGAATTCGAGCCCATACGACAGGTTGGACCGCCCGTTCCAGTGGTTCTCGTGCTCGTCGAACCAGAGATCCAGGACGAACTTCGGTATGGTGATGGCGCGAATCCGCGGCGCGATGAGGAATTCGTTATCGTCGAACTCCTCCTCGAAGCGAACATTGTCGTCTCGATCGACATACTGAGCGCTCGCGCTCGACGGAACCAGGAGCGCCAGGAACACAAGGACTGCCCACAGCGGCGTACACACGTTATTCGTACCGCGCATCTTCAGACTCCATCCAGAGGGGCACTGCGCCACCGCGCAGCGTCTATCTTCGCAAATCTCGTCAATTCGGCGGCAGTATAGGCCGCAGGCCGCAGGCTGTCACCCTCCGTAGTTAGTGATCACTAACATAGAGTCGTGAGACGACCAAGTGCGAGCGCGTTACGCCGTAAGCGAGCGGCGCCGCTCGCCAACTACTCGAACGTCGCCCGTACATCGATGAGCAACGGGGATTGCTCGGTGTCGTTGGAGCGGATCGTGAGGTTGCCGACGGCCTCGCGGGCCTCGTCGCTGCTGGCGACGATGTCGACGTCGGTAGTTTGTGTGGGGAGCAGGCTCAATGGCAGCGGATCCGGAAGCTCGGGGCGAAACGTGCCATTCGCGCTCGTCGAAAAGCTGACGTCCGACACCTCTAACGTGCGGTCCTGACTGCAGTTGAGCAGCGTGATGGTCTCGCGCGCCTCCGAGCCCACGTCGACCTTTCCGAACTCGACCGAACGTGTCGAGACGCCGATACACGGCGCCGGCTCGTTGCCCAATAACACGATCTCGAAGGCTTCTTCGTCGGGATCCGAGCTGTCGACGGTCAGGGTTGCCGACTGTTCACTGGCGTCCTGAGGCTCGAAGATGACGTCCAGCGACACGTACTCGCCCCGCTGGAGCGCGTCCGGCACCTCGGAGCCCGTCCGAATGTCGTAGCGAAACCCGTCGCTGCCGCTCAACGTGATGTCGTTGACCGTCAGCACGTCGATGCCGCGATTGTAGATCGTCACCTGGCGGCGCTCTGTCTCCCCGACGTCGACGGAGCCGATGCGCACCGTCTTGGGCGCCGAGATATCCGCGTAGGCGTTGATGGAATCGATAGGCACGACGTGCTGGGTCTGAGTGTCGGCCAGGACTGTAATCTCTAGAAATCCGCTGTCGGTGGCGTAATCGGTAGGTGCGAGTTGGACGTCGATCCGCTTGCCGATATCTGGAGGAATCACCAACTCCTCGTCGACCCAACGCTCACCGGGCAGCAACTCGCCATCCGCCGTGCCGTCGGCGCGCTCGACCAGCCGAAGATCGGTGACCAACAGGTCGCTCTCGCCCAGATTCTTGAGCAACACGCTCTGGGAGGCGGTCTCGCCCTGCTCCACATCCTCGAACGTCAAAAAACGCGGACTGAAGTCGAAGACGCCCGGCCCGGGCTCCTCTTCGGTCCCATCCGCATCATCGCTCGCATCGGCACCATCGACTGCATCCGCATCATCAGAAGCGTCCACAGCCTCGACGTCCTGGCGCGGCGCCGCGTCGTCGTAGTCCTGGTCGCAAGCAGACAAACCGCCCGCCAGGAGGCAGGCGCACAACAACATTGCATCTCGATGTCTCAACACGTTCATCCCGAAGAGTTACTGAACCTGGGCGGGCTCTTGCACGTCGTCTCCACTGGTGCCGTCGCCGATCTGGCCGACGTCGTTCTTGCCCCAGCAGTAGGCCGTGCCGTCAGACTTGACCGCACAACTCCAATCATAACCTGCACCGACGTCGATGGCTCCGGTCAGACCTTTGGCCCGAACAGGGGAGTTGCTGTCGATCGAGGTATTGTTGCCGATTTGGCCGTTGGCATTCTTGCCCCAGCAGTAGACTTCCCCGTTCTTTCGCGTTGCACACGTGTGGAAAGCGCCCGTCGCCACGCGCCAGGCGTCGTTGAGGGTCTCGACCTCGGCCGGCCGAATTCTCTTCTGTCCGGTTCCATCCCCCAGTTGACCACTCGATCCGCGCCCCCAGCAATTGACCTTACCGCTCTGGCGCACGGCGCAGGCGTGACCCAGCCCAACGTCGATCGAGATAGCGTCGTCGATCGCGGTCACCTTCACGGGCGTCGACGACGATGCTGTCGACGTATTTCCGAGTTGTCCATCGCCGTTGAAGCCCCAGCAGTAGATCTCCCCGTTTGTCATTCGAGCGCATGTCGATGCGCTACCAGCCGCGACCTCGACCGCATCGGAGATGCCCACGACCTGCGTGGCGTTGGCGACCTCCCCGGTTTGCTGCGAGCCGTTGCCGAGTTGGCCCTGCGCGTCGTCGCCCCAGCAGTACACCGCGCCGCTGCTGGTCACCGCGCACGAGTGGGCCGCGCCGGCCGCAATATCCACGACGCTGCTTACGGAGCCTACTTGCTGAGGGGCCTGCGCTTCACTCATACCGGTCGACCCGAGACGAAAGTCGTTGTTCAGGCCCCAGCAGTACACCGACCCACCACTGGTGAGCGCGCAGTTGTGATACAGCAGCGCATCGATGTCGACGGCACTCGAGAGCCCGTCTACAAGGACGGGCGTCGTCGAGTCCCCTTCTCCGCTGCCATTGCCGAGCACGCCGTACTGATCGTCGCCCCAGCACTCGACCTGCCCGGTTGAAGTCGTCGCACAGGTATGAGCGAAACCGCCCGTAATGCTCCGGTAGCCCGCCGCGGCGCAGCGATTCTCGTGACACGTCTCGGTCGACGATGAGCACTGCCCGCAATCGACCTGCTGGCCGCTCCAGTAGATCTCGCCGCAGGCCGCGCCGCTCTCGGCGCACAGATCGACGCATTGACCGCTCACGCAGGCCGATGTCCCGCTGCAGCTGCCACAAGTGGTCGTCTTGCCGTCCAGGGTCGTCTCGCCACACTGGACGTTTTGAATCGCGCAGATGCTTCGGCACTGATCGTTGCGGCAAACCTGGTCTGCCGGGCACGAGCCGCCGCAGTCCCCACCGGTGTCTTCCTCGACATCTTCAGTGTCCGTCTCGTCCGTATCAGTGGTGTCGCCAGAATCTGCGTCCCCCACGTCGTCGACGGTGTCCGCATCGTCTGCATCTTCGGCATCGGATGCATCCGTCGGCGGGTCGACGTCCTCGTCGGTGTCTTCCGCGTCCTCGGGCGGGTCGGCATCCGCATCGCCCGCGTCCGCGTCCTCGACGTCCTCGACGGGGCGCACGTCGGAGTCGCCCGCGTCTGGAGATTCGATCTCGCCGGACGCGCATCCGGCGACCATCGCCAGCGCGAGCGCGACGATCCACATAGTTTTAGTCATAGATAAAATGCGGCCCATCGCTACTGCTCCGAGACCCGGGCCACCCGATTGGAGCGGGCAACCTTTATTCACTTACTTTGAGATTGCGTCCTCGACAATCGCCAACCTAGCCGAATAAGGGTGCTGTTTCAACGAGGTCTCATACGCACGGAATCGTGTCTGCGCCGACGGCGCCCGGCAATCGCGACAGACCCCACGCGGCATCGAGCTTCAAAAATGGCCGAGTCGTATTATGATGCGCGCCAATCGCGCCGACGACTCTCCCGTGCCCACGAGGCAGCGAGCCTGGCGCGAAGACGTCTTTACCGATCGAGAGAACGCTATGCTGCATGAACCGGGCGGGCCCTACGAACTCGCCGAGGACGACATCGCCCCCGGCCGCACGACCGCAGAAGAGCACCACGAAGGTGAGTCGCTCCTGGCATTTTTGCGCCGACGCTTCCGCGAGCGCGCCTGGGTCACGCCATTGATCCTGTTCGTCCTGTCGGCGTGTGTGTTCGGTGCCTTCGCCTGGGAGCGGGTCACCGATCAATCCGCCGATCCGCACTTCGTCTACCTCGCCAATACCTTCAACACGATGCTCGCCGCGCCCTTTTCGGAGGAAGCGGCCGAGCAGCGCGAAGGCAAGAAACCCTTCGAGATGCAGCGCCGACCGCCGCATCGCAACGATTGGGCAAACTACTGGGAGCTCACGCTCGACGACGGGTCGGAATTCCGCGGTATCTGGCTCGACGAACAGGGTGAGGGCCGGTTCAAGACGCTCGATGATCAGGTGTTCTTTATCGAGCGCAACAAGATCGACCACCGGAAGTCCGAGCGGCGCTACTTCGTGTCGTTTCCGCCCGGCCCGGCCGTGCTGATGATGCCGCTGGCGACCATCTGGGGCTACGACGTCAACGACGTGCTCTTCACCCTGTTCTTCGCCGCGCTAAACGTCGCGCTGATGTACATGCTCCTGCGCAAGCTCTCGGTGGTCGGCCGAAGCGGGCGCGACCGCTCCGACAACCTATGGCTGACCGTCCTCTTCGGGTTTGGCACCGCCCATCTGTGGTGCTCCGTGCTCGGACAGGTCTGGTTCACCGCGCTCATCGTCGGCGTGACCTTCGGGCTGCTCTACATCCTCTGCGCCATCGACGCGCGCTACCCGTTCTGGGCGGGCGTGTTCCTGGCCGCCGGCTTCGCGACCCGTACCCCCCTGCTCTTCACCTCCATCTTTTTCTTCGCGTTCGTCTTCTTTCCGGGAGGCACGTGGCGCAAGGGCAACTGGGGTGAGGCGTTCAAAAAACTCGCGCTCTTCTGCCTGCCGTGCCTTGTGGTAGGGTTGTCGTTGCTGTGGATGAACCACCTGCGCTTCGAGTCGTTGACCGAGTTCGGACACACCTACCTGGCCGGAGGCAGCCTCGACCGCAT
>JBNJFZ010000139.1:0-14715 GCA_051747295.1 Myxococcota bacterium | reverse complement strand
GCACTCGACTACTTGTCTCCCATCAACTACGAAAAAAGGAGCCCAATGCACCACGCTGCATGACACTTTCACGGTGTCCACGAAAGCGGGTCAACTTCAGAAACAAAATTCGCTGACTATAACGTCCAGGTACTGCGTAGCACGGCAGCAGAGGACAGCGTGCCCTACAAGGAGGCGCAACGGGTAATTGACAGGGTAGTCCGTAAGATGGCCGATAAACGCCCGGATATTGTTCTCAAGCACGACATCAAGACCGTCAACGCAGTACAGAAACTCGCTACGGAACGCGGGACGATACCGGTTATTGTAACTTGGGACCGCCTACTTCAGCGTGCAGCCAAGGACGCCCACCAGTCATGGTGGTGCATGGATCCGATACACGCGGCGGAGATCTTGGCGTTTGGAAAGTCGGATCCCTCCGATGTGCGTATTCCGCTGACGACTACATTAGCGCTTGACGAACCCACAGCAACACGAGGCGCTGAGATTTTGGATGCCGTCGTTCGACTCGAACGCGAAAATATGTACGATGCAGATTTAGCTGAACTTGCGCTTCGTTTTAAATCTGAATTCGCGGGGCGCCAGAGCGACGAAACCGGATTTCAGATCGCTCAGGAGTGGCAGTCTTGGAAAGCGGAACAGCCTTGAGACCTTACTTCGCTGCGCAATTTGAGCACTCGTCGCGAATCCACGTAGTACGTCACGCCGTTCAGCTCGTACATCACGCCGTCGCCGCAGGAGCGGATATTCTGGGGTTGCGGGATGTTATTTGACCGATCGGACATGACGATCAATCCAAGAGTCGCACGGTCATCGTTCGAGCGCGAGCGCTAGACTTGTGGGGCAGGCTCACGTTGCCCGGACTAGTCGAAATGCCTCTCGGCCCCTGGCCGCGAGGCAGTCATCGCGCAATGGAGTCGAGTGCGTCGTCCATCCGGTTGGCATCGGAAGGTGGCAGGGCCTTCGACGAACCAAGGCTAGCGCACGAGTGCACCGCCCATCCGCCGGCCGGCAAATTCTTCTTCGCTATCGCCGCACACTTCTCCGGACCGACGAGCACGACTGCAAAGGAAAGCTCGTGATCTCGAAAGGATTCACTTGCTTGCCAACTCGCGTATTCGGAGTAGCTCTCGAACTGCTCATGAAATTTGTGCTTTGGCTGATCGCGAAAAGGGATAGCGAAGTCTCCCCGCTCGCGTTCAATGAAAGCGAAGACTTCTCGTACTCTCGCCGACGTAAGGGGCGGCCGTTTGCCGACTCTGATTCGTACATAGCCGGGTAGTTCTGAACGCTCATCGAGCCCAGTCCAGCCATCGTTAGGCTGTTCTAGCCACTTCAACACCTGCTCATCGCTAGGAGACTCTAGGCCGAATGGGAAACGTGTTTTTCCGGCTGTGTCGCTGAACTCGACAATATCGAAGCGCAATCTCTCCAATTCCGATTCGAATCGTGAGTAGAAGCGCAGCGAATTTCGTTTGGTGCTGAATAGCGACGCTCGCAACTCGAGACTCCGGCAATTCTTGCCTCTACACCGTGCTGAGAAGCCAGGCAGCTCCAGGTTTTGGTCGAGTTTCTCCGCGAAAGCCCGCCGCATTTCCGGAAAAAGTGAGCCCTGGCTCTGTTCGATGTGCTCGACCACAGGTGCATAAGCCGTCCAATCTCGCTCGAAACGCTCACTGGCATAGTGGTTCACAGCCAAATCGATATCGTCGAGACAGCGGCGGATAGATGGCAGGTCACGCGTACACTCAGCCTTCGAGATATCCGCAGCCGTGACTTGAACGACCGGCACATGGCTCACCATTTCCGGCGTCTCGGTGCCAGATTGCCCCTGCGTGCCATTTGCTGCATTGCCTGTCTTTGCGGCCGGCTGAATCGAATTTTTGGAGTCATCGTCCCTGGGGTTCGCAATCAAGACTATAACCGAAATGCCGATGAGTATGACCAACAATAGCAGTGCGCGTGGTGTCTTGTTCTCGCTGGAGTTCTCGATGCCATCCCCCTAATTCCATTAGGACTTGCGTTGCTGTCTTTGCGTGTCGGGCACGCGTTCGCTTCGACCATGGGCTGGGGCGAAATCCACCCTCAAAAAACCGCCGCGAATCCACGTAATATGTCACGCCGTTCATCTCGTACATCACGCCGTCGCCGAAGGAGCGGATATTCCGGCGTTGCGGGATGTCTCTTGACCGATCGGACATATAGGCGAAGTTACGAGCCGCGCGGTGTTCTGTCGAGTGGACGCGGCGGTTTCGCGGGCGCGGGATATTGGCTCCACTCGCGGTCCCGTAGTGTGCGGCCGCCGGCTTTCGGGGTCGCTCCGCCCCATTGTTTGAAGAAGAAGGCGATATCAGCGGACATGCAGCGCTCGCGCAGGTCCTCGACCCAGGCGCGGCGGTCGGCGCGCGGCTCCCAGGTGCCGTCGAGGTACTCGACCAGGCCGCGTCTGCGCTGTGCGCGTTCCTTCCACAGGTGCTGGCCCGACTCGCCGCCTACGATGACCCAGTCGATTCGGTCCAGCTCGAGCTCGTCGAGCGGCCCGAGTAGCGGCTCGCAGCTCAGGAAGCGAATCGAGGCGGGCGTCGCGCGAAGGTGATCAGCGCGCTCGACGACCAGGTTGTTCTCGATCGACGTTCCCAACCAGATGTGGTCGGCGGGTGTGTACTCACCGGCGGCCTGGAGCTCGGCGAGCCACTTCGCCATGCGCTCCGGCCGCTTGGTCAAGACCTGGTAGCGATGCCGAGGGGTCTGCTGCATGACGCTGAAGACTTCGCGTACGAAGTCCAGCGACGACTCTTCATGGAAGAGATCGCTCATGCTGTTGACGAATACCTTCCTGGGCTTTCGCCACGAGAGCGGTTCCTCGACCTTGTCCCAGTGCATTGTGAAGTCGAAGCCGTTGTCGTAGCGCGCGCTCCCCATTCGCTTCAGCCTCGCCGCCATCGACTCCGCGTAGCAATACTTGCAGCCCGTCGATACCTTCGAGCATCCCGTCGAGGGATTCCACGTCGCGTCCGTCCATTCGATCCCGCTAGCCTGTGCCACGTTGGTCTCCGAATTTGTCGATGATGTAATCGGCAGCTCTAAAGGCGAGCTTCTGGGCCTTCCGGGTTGGGCTCGCAACGGCGAAATAGAGCGAATACAGCCACGTACCGTTCGAATTCTCGAGGTAGATCGGCGGGGATACGCGTTCGAAAATGGTCTCGAGTCTCTCGATAAACCACGCTTCGACATCCTCGAGTTTCTTGCGCCTGAGTTCTTTGTCACTGCCACCGAACATGTCGATCGTGCTCGGTGTCTCTTCGTACGCCGCCTCACGCCACGCGTCGGTACCAAAAGAACTCGTCAGGCGCTCGGCCCAACTGTCGGGGACCTCCCCGGAATTGGGTAGCATTCGCGTGTATGCCATCCCAAACGGCACGAGCAACCAGACGTCGACGGCCTGTGTTTCGGCAAGCGCAACGAGAGTCTCCCACTCGACCTGTGTCCCATACGGGTCGAGAAAAACGACGGCGCGCCACTGATGCCAGTCCGTCGCCTCGGCGAGCGCCTTCAGCGCGGCGTTCGCATCGTGTCTTTCGATCTCGACGTCATATTCGCTGTATGTCTCGGCGAGTTGCTCGAGCGCGTCTATGTGCTCGCTCTTGGTATCGAAAAACACGTACCGGTCGAACGGTATGTCCAAGTCCAGGGCAATCCGCGCTGAACCCTCCATCAACTCTCTCTCGGGCAAGTCGACCAATAAGTCGCCGTCTTCGTCTTTGGTCGCCTGGCCAACCTTTCCCGTACCGGCGAAGGCATCAACGTACATCAGGCTAAACGGCTGGTTCTTTAACGCCTTTGTGTAGAAGTTCAGGTAATCTCGTACAGCTCCCAGCTTGCGCTGAGTCCATTTGCCGCCGAAGTCGTGACTTGTACTCATTTGACCCCCATGGTTTCGAGTTTCGGACTTTAACAGATACCACTGAACAAAAACACAGTCCAGCGCGCTCGTGCGCACACTCTGACTTCGTGAGCGAGGGGAGCGTGTTAGAGTACGTGGAAGTGATACAAACGAGATGCGAGAACACCGCCGATTTGACCCGCAGATTGTTGAAGGAAATCGAGGCGATGACATGAACCGTCGATTCAGAATGATTCATTTTGTGCCCGAACCATTCTCCGGGGCACGGATTCCCATCGCGGCACTTGTTGAAGGCGACAAGGGCGTCGAGGTCGCGATTGCGTCGTACGTTCCCTCGCGTGCATGCCTGGGGAGTCGCGCGACCGAGACGCTGTTGCAGGGGATTGTCGCCGATCTCGAGGCTGGCGGACTCGAGTTCGGGACGCTGCCGGTGAAGTTCGGGCCGCAGGTGCGGCTCGGGGAGCCGAAGACGCTGCCCACCGAAGACAGCGACGCGGTCCAGTGGTTGAGGCTGCACGTGCTTCCGCGGCGTTCGCAGGCTGGCAGCCTGCGGACCAACTCAGGGCCGGAGGAAGGGTCCCGGGCAAACTCGACAGGGCGGATTGTTTCCTCACTCGCCATTGTTAAACGTCTCGTGCTACGTTGTTGCTCACGAGTCAGGACACATTATGGGTGACAAAACAGACATATTTCTGAGGCCCGTGTTCCGCGGCGAGCGCTTCGAGGAACATGACGTGCCGGTGGAGGTGCTCGAGGAGTTTCGACGCTACCAGGCTCTGTTGATTGACCTGGCCAAGGCGATTTTCTACGAGCAGCATCCGGAGCGAAAGCGTGTCCCTCGCGGATTTGTAGATCGATTTGGGCTCGCGTTGGGTGACGTGGAGGAAGGGTCGGCGGCCCCCGTTCTTCGCCGTATCGCACCCGACGACGAGCAGATGCAGCCGCAGCTTATCCCTGAAGGCGACGAATTCGAGCAAGCACGTGATCGCCTGAATCGATTTCTCCAATCGCGAGCCGAGGACAGCGGCGAGGTCGACCTTCCGATCGAGGTTCTGTCTCACTTCAAGTACTTCGGCAGGACGCTTCGGGACGACGAGTCTATCGAGCTGGCACGAGACGCGAGCTCCTCGGGTCCACGACTCGACAAGACTGTCCGCCAGCAGGTCTTGAAGACGCTCGGCGAGCCCTACGAAGAAACGGTGGAGTTGGTCGGATACGTCTCGGAGGCCGATCCTTCGCGCCATAGTTTTGAGATACAGGCGCACGAGCAAGGCCTTGTCGAGGTTGTACTCCAATCCGAGCATGAGAGAGACGTTCTCGATGCACTTCGACAGTATCGTGCGCTGGAGGTTCGGCTCGAAGGGAACGCTGTGTTTTCTCCCGATGGTGAGCTCAAGAAGATCACATCGGTTGATGACATTCTCCTCCAGGATCGAGGGCCTGAACTGGAACAGCGATTCGACGAACTGCACGAGATCGAGGATGGCTGGTATCACGGGCAGGGGTTCGCGCCGCGCGAGGACATCATGGACGCGGTACTCGACTTTGTCCGGGAGGCAGCCTACGAGCACAATGCCTACCTGCCGTTCGTGTATCCCACTCCGGAGGGCGGCCTCCAACTCGAATGGGAGTTGGACGATTGGGACGTCGAAATCGAGGTGGAGCCCGACGGTGCAGTGCTGGTGATGGCGGAGAATCGCACGGACCAGACCTGGGACGAGTGGGCTGCCCACATCAGTGACGAGAAACTCGCCGCGCGCATCGCAAGATTTATCATCGAGAGAGACTCTGCGGATTAAGTTGGGGGTTGTAGTGACGGAAGATGCCAAACGCCTGCGAGACAACGACGAGCTGCTGCACCGGCAGGTCCATCCTAATTTCATTCAAGACGGTCGGGTGACGAGCTCCGCGTTTAAGCCGTTCCCGAGGGACGAGGGAAAGTTGTCGGTCGATCGTGACTCGCTGGCGAACGCGCAAGAGGCCTACGAGCTTTACACGGGAGAGAAAGAACTCGATTCGGCCGGAACCTGGAGCGTGACGGTTGGAGAGTGCGACGAACTCGGCCTACAGTGCTTCGAGGACCCGATCGAGGAGCCGGTGCCCGACCCGGCTCATGCGCTCATCGACTTCACCGATTTAAGTAAGAGTCAGCGCAAGAAGCGGGCGAAGAAGCTCCGAGATAGGGCAACAGACCGAGGCGCGACTTATCGTCCTGCGATGTGACCGTGCGGCGAGAGAGGCGGCATCGTGGCCGGAGACTTGGACTCGCCACGGGCTACGCGGGTCTTCGAGGCGACGAGACGGCTTTTCGACGAGATAGGCGGTCGTGCGAGGTGTCGCACGGCCGTTTTTGTCTTCGCACAGGCGTCTCGACGGTTCGCGCGGTCGTCTATGGGTTCGCGTGGGCGGCTATCGGTTCGAGAACTCGCCCGTCTTGTCGCGTACTCGTGAGCGTCGCCGCGCGGTCGTGGTGCGCGGCGCGCGGCGGTCTCGTTCGTCGAATATTCGTGGATTTTTCTCGGGGCGGGGTTTGGCGGGTCGCAAACGCAATTCTGTCGGCGCGGGAGCGTGATCGGTGCGGGAATAGCGGCTTCTCGGGTCGCGACGGCGAGTTGTTGGCTGCGGACGCGAGTCGTGGGCTGCGGAGTCGTGTCGGCCCCCTCGGCGGGGCGGCTCGCGCCGCCCCGCAGGGATTGGGGACTAGGGATTGGGGATTGGGAGGGCCTATTCGGCGACCTCGGGGTCGTCGGCGGGCGCCGGGGCGGGTGTGGGCTCCGGCGAGGGCTGGGGTGATGGCTCGGGCGTTACGGGGTCGCCGCTATTCTCCAGGATGTCGTCCTCACGCACCGTGCGGCGCCGGGACTCGACGTGGGCGTCGAAGATGCCGTGGAGCTTCTCCAGCGCCTCGGGCTGCATCCACTCGGTCGCCTCGGCGGCGAGCTGGAAGTTGCGGATCAGATCGACGGCGTCGGCCCGCGCCTCCTGGCGCCTCCGGTACGCTCCCTTCGTCTCGCCGGTCTCCAGCGCGTCGCTGTCGCGGACTTCTTCGAAGCGTTCGATGACGCCCTCCATCTCCTCGCGAAACGCGTCCACGTTGGCCAGGCGCTCGTCCAGAGCGTCGCCGTGGATGGCCATGGCGGCCTCCAGCCGCGTCAGCGCCTTCCGAGCGGTCTGCGGCGAGCGGATGTTGGACGGCGGGCCGGCCGAAAAGTCCGAGAGCAGGTCCTCGAAGTTCGCGGCATCGGTGAACGCGATAGTCGCCAGCGCGACGGCCGATGAGACCAGGCGCTGGGTCTGCTCGACAACCTCCTCGCGCTGGTTGGTCAGCGCGACGTCCTCGCGTTGCTCCTGGACGTAGGTCGCCTCCGCATTCTCCAGCCGCTCGGCCATCTCGGCTGCCATCGCCTCGCCGTCGTAGTCGTCGCCGAAGATGGTTCGTACGTGTTGATTGTAGTTCTTCGCCCACGTCGAGGCAGAGCGCATCACCATCACGGTGGTCTCGACGGGCGTGGTCATGGTCGGTCGTGGCATGTCAGAACTCCATTTCCCCCGAAATGTCGTATGAATCGGGCTCGGCCAAGACGCAGCCGTGGCTATGGCGTGACGCTAGAGCACAGCTGCGTTCGAGGCAGTCGCGGCGGGGTGACCCGCGGTTCGCCCGATCTGAATGAATGAGGGTGGATTTTGCTGCGGGGGGCGCGTTTGTGTCAACGGGAAAATTGCGGGGTGGTTGGGGAGGTCTTTTTTACCGCGGAGGACGCAGAGAACGCAGAGTGGCGCTTTCGCTATAGCGTCGTGTCGGCTGTGAGCGGTACTCTGTGTCCCTCTGTGACCTCTGTGGTGAATTAGCTGTTCCGAACAATTATTTTGACCACAGAGGACACAGAGTTTCACAGAGTACCGGCTTCGCCACCGTGTCGTGTCGGGCGTATGACGAACTCTGCGCGACTCTGCGTACTCTGCGGTAGATCCCGCCGTTTGGCTCGCCCATGATGGGATCAGCGCACACGATGTGGTATAAGCGACACAAGACAAATCGGCCATAAACTGGGCGGGCACCGATGAGCAAACCCCACGTCGAAGAAACATTTGAATCCGAGATCGTCGAGCACCTCGTCGAGAACGGGTATCGCCTGGGTCATACCTCCGACTACGACCGCGAGCGGGCGCTGCTGTCCGACGACGTCATCGGGTTCGTGCAGGACACGCAGCCGAAGCGGTGGAAGCGGGTAGCGAAGAAGCTCGGCCCGAATCCGCGCGATGCGTTCTTGAAGGCGCTAAAGCGGACCATGGATAAGCGCGGCAGCCTCGAGGTTTTGCGACACGGTGTCCGCGTGCGGGGCGTGCAGGTAAAGCTCGCGTTCTTTCGGCCGGCTCACGGGCTGAATCCCGACGTGATGGCCAAGTACAACAAGAACCGCCTGACGGTGGTCCGCCAGCTCTACTACGACCCGAAGAACGAGAATAGCCTCGATGTCGCGCTCTTCTTGAACGGCGTGCCGGTTGTCACGGCCGAGCTCAAGATGGAGCTCGCCGGGCAGACGGTCGTCAACGCCAAGAAGCAGTACAAATACGACCGCGACCCGCGTGCGCCCATCTTTCGGTTCAAGCAGCGGGCACTGGTCCACTTCGCGGTCGACTCCAACGAAGCGTTCATGACGACCAAGTTGACCGGCAAGTCGACGTTCTTTTTGCCGTTCAACAAGGGCTACCGCGACGGCTCCGGCAATCCGCCGGTGGAGGGCAAGCATCGCACGCATTATCTGTGGGAGGAGGTCTGGGAGCGACACAGCCTGCTGCAAATTATCGGGAGCTTCGTCAGCCTGCAGGAAGAGGAGAAGCGAAGGCCCGGCGGCGAGACCGAGGTGCGCGAGACGATGTTTTTCCCGCGCTACCACCAGCTCGATTGCGTCCGAAAGCTCGTGGACGCGACGACGGTCAACGGCCCGGGAGAAAACTACCTCATCCAGCACTCGACGGGCTCGGGCAAGTCGATGTCGATCGCGTGGTTGACCCACCAACTCCAGTCACTGCACGACGCCGACGACCGCAAAGTGTTCGACTCGGTCATCGTCATCACAGACCGGCTCGTGTTGGACAAGCAGCTTCAGGAGACGATCTACCAACTCGAGCACAAAGAGGGCGTGGTCAAGCGTATCCACAAGGACTCGACGCAGCTCGCTAACGCGCTCGAGGCCGGTGCGCCGATTATCATCACGACGCTGCACAAATTCCCGTACGTCACCGAGAAGATCGAGGAGCTGCCCGGCCAGAACTACGCTGTCGTCGTCGACGAGGCTCATAGTTCGCAGTCGGGCGAGATGGCGGCGGAGATGAAGAAGATCCTGTCGGGCAAGTTGAGCGAGGAAGACCTCGAGGAATTCGAAGAGTTCCAGGGCGTGCGGGACGAGATGACCAGCGGCGACGTGTATTCGGCCGCGTTCAAGGCCGCGCTGTTCCGAGGGCCGCGGCCCAACCTGAGCTTTTACGCCTTCACCGCGACGCCCAAGTACAAGACGCTCAAGATGTTCGGCCACACCGACGAACACGGCGACCCAGACGCGTTCCACCACTACACGATGAAGCAGGCCATCGAGGAGGGCTTCATCCTCGACACGCTCCAGTACTACACGACCTACGACACGTATTTCGGGCTGGTGAAGAAGATCGAGGAGGACAAGCGCCTCGACAAGAAGAAGGGCTCCAAAGCTCTGGCGCGGTTTCTGTCGCTTCATCCGCACAATGTCGGCCAGAAGACCGAGATCATTGTCGAGCACTTCCAGCGAAATACGCGCGAGAAGATCGGCGGTCAGGCCAAGGCGATGGTCGTGTGTGGCTCGCGGTTGCATGCGGTGCGCTACAAGCTGGCGTTCGACCGCTACATCCGAGAACACGGGTACGACGACCTGGGCGTGCTCGTGGCGTTCTCCGACACCGTGACCGATCCGGACACGGGCAAGAGCTACACCGAAGAGGGCATGAACGACGGCATCAAGCAGGCCGAGTTGCCGCGCAAGTTCAATACCGACGCGTACCGGTTCTTGATCGTCGCAAATAAGTACCAGACCGGCTTCGACCAGCCGTTGTTGCACACGATGTACGTCGACAAGCGGCTGGCGGGGATTCAGGCGGTGCAGACGCTGTCGCGACTGAATCGCCAGGCCGACGGAAAGGACGACACGTTCGTGCTGGACTTCGTCAACGAGCGCCAGCAGATCCTCGAGTCATTCAAGCCTTTCTACGAGCGCACGACCATCGACGAGGACGTCGACCCGCAGCAGCTCTACGACCTGCAGCACGAGCTGCGCGAGTTTCGCATCTACCAGCGCGAAGAGGTGGAGGCGTTCGCGAAGGTATTCTTCAAGGACAAGGTGTCGAGCGCGGACAACGCGCGATTGAACTCGCACCTGGACCCGGCGGTCGACCGCTTCAAGAACCGCGAGGAAGAAGAACAGGACGAGTTTCGCGCGATGCTCAACAACTACCTGCGCCTGTACGGGTTCATGGCGCAGGTCACCGATTTCGGTGATGCGGAACTGGAGATGCTGTACGTCTACGGCCGCCTGCTGGCGCGCAAGTTGCCGCGGCGCGGTGACGAGACCGAGGACGTCGATATCACCGACGACGTCGCGTTGAAGTACTACCGAATTCAGAAGAACGCCGAGGGCGCGATTCAGCTCGAGGGCGGCGGGGCGGTCAAGGGGCCGCACGAGGTCGGCACCGGCACCGGCGACGAGGAGAGCCAGATCGAGCTGAGTCGGCTGGTAGATTTGCTCAATGATCGGTTCGGGACGGAGTTTACGGAGGCGGATCAGTTGTTCTTCGACCAGCTCGCCGAGGAGATGATGCAGGACGAAAGCGTGCAGCGAACTGCGCGGGTCAACAGCGAGGACAATTTCCGATTGTCGGCGCGAAAGAAGCTGGAGCGCAAGGTCATCGACCGGCACCAGGACAATGCCAAGATGGTCAACAAGATGCTCAAAAAGAATGCGCTCGGCGAGACGATTATGGAGATGTTGTTGAAGCGGGTGTATGAGGACCTGCACGACAAGGCTGGGTGAGGTCTTGCGCGGAGGTCGCAGGCTGGCAGCCTGCGCGCCATTCTTTAGCGGCGCGCGCCGGAGGGACGCACCACGCAGGCTGGCAGCCTGCGCGCCAGAGCTAAAGAGGCTACCCACTCCCCTACATCTCCCACATCTCCCGCTCCCCCAACCCGCTCCCCTACATCTCCCACATCTCCCGCTCCCCCAACCACAGCCGCTGGCGACGAATCCCGCGCGGGTGCTATACAGGTGCCCAGCGAAAACGTCCCACCAACCCAAGCGGGGCTCATGGCTTCGATCGACCAGGTTGTCTCCCGAAGTCGCCAGCCGGGCGGCTTCTCCGAGAAGAAACGATTCTCCGTCGCGCGCCAGCGCGGCATCCGCAAGATGCGTGAGTTCGCGCTCGCCGACCCGCACTACTACGTGCTGGAGCTGATTCAGGCGGCGGTGGCGAATTCCGCCAAGAACGTGGATATCCGCGCGGAGAAGCGCGAGTTCGGGCTGTCGTATATCGGGGGCGGGTTCACGCAGGAAGAATTGGCGCAGCTCTTCGACTTCCTGTTCGCCTCCAAGAAGGACTTCGAGCACGGGGATATCCGGCAGTTGGCGCTGGGGATCAACGCGCTGATGATCTTCGAGCCGGACAGTATCATCGTCGAGTCGGGCGATGGCACGATGAAGGGCACCACGCGCATCGAGATTCGCGGCCGGGACGAGACGGTCGATGTCGGCACGCCGGACGCGGCGCTGCGGGGGACGTTTATCCGCGCGACCGGGCTCGACCGCGGTGCCGTAAAGGGCAAGAGCAACCTGGGCGATACCGACTACGGGCCGGCCGAGACGCGCGCCATCGAGGAGCGCTGCCTGGCCGCGCCGGTGCCGATCATCGTGAATAGCGAGCCGGTCTTCGGGTATTCGACGGTCCGGACGCCGTCGGTCTTCGGCTACCAGGACGTCGTCGGCTTCGACGAGGGCGACCTCTACGGCACGATCGGCCGGGCGGTGCACGCCCACAAGCGCTTCTTCAAGGTGATGACCTGGGGGGTGTGGATCTCGTCGATCGAGCACGAGTTGCTCGAGGACGCCGCGTTAGGGGGCGTGGTCAACTTCGACCGACTGAACAAGACCGCCGATCACTCCGGGATCGTCCAGGACGACACGCTCGAGCAGCTCTGGGCGCGCTTGCTGCCGTACGGCCGGCGATCGCAGCGCGGTGAGACCGGCAAGGTCGTATTTCAGATCCGGCCGCTCGGCGGGGAGGACATGCATCCCAGGGCGCTGCGCGACCTCGTTCGGGCGGCCGGGAGCATCGTCGTCATGCCCGAAGACCTGGAGTCGGGCACCGAGAAGGCCGCACGGGCCTCCGAGCTCGGGGGGCTGCTGGACGCGCCGGTGTTGTGCGTCGCAGATGCCGATTTCCAGGCGCTGGAGAACCTCGCAGGGCCCAGGGTGCGGATCTTGCGGCCGGAGCTGGCGGACCAGGCCGAGCTCGCGTTCTTTCGGAAGTCGGCCGCCGACCCGCCGCCGCGGCCGTGGCTGTGCGGCGCCACGGAGGTCGAGCCGATGACCGTCGAGGAGCTCAACAGCGCGCTCTACGCCGAGGAACACACCGACGAATTCGAGGCGGTTCGCGCGTTCCTGGACGAGGTCATCGGGCGTAGCGGTTCGGTGAGCTGTCGCATCTACACGCCCGACCACGACGATATGGGGCGCACCGACCTCTGGGTGCGCGTGCTGACCATGGATCGGCTCGTCTGGGAGGGCCCGGTGCCGTCGTCGTTCCCGGGGCATGTCGTGGACGTCGAGGTGCCGGCGGTGGCCCCCATCGGGCTGATGGACGCGCTGCCGGGCAACCAAAAGCTGAGTGTGGCGGAGGCGATCGCCGAGGTGGTCGCGCGCCACCTGATCGACGAGCTATCGGAGACGGCTTCGCGCGCGGTCCGCGCCCTCTCCAACGCCGATGTCCGCCCCGGGAGCGTCGCCGCGCGCGTCGCGCTCGCCGCCGTCGGCCGCAACGCGCTGCTGCGGCTTCGGGAGCCGGAGGCCGATCAACAAAAACCGGGCATCTTCGTGTCGATGCTCGAGCAGCCATCGGAGGTCGACCTGCTCGAGCTGCCGCTCCTGGAGACGACGTCGGGGGACGTGCTCAGCGTCTCGGATCTGCCGGGCATCATGAGTGCCCAGCGCGGGTTGCTCTACGGGGTCGTGCCGGACGTGGAGCCCGACCTTCGGGGGCTCGACGCGGCGCGGATCCTGTCGCTGGATCGGGAGTCCGAGCGCCTGATCCAGATCATCGTAGGGCCGGCCTCCTACGTGCGCGTCGACCGGCGAGACCTGCTGGCCTCGGCGGACGGGCTGACGATCCGCGACATCGCGGCCGGGCTCCGGGCCGATCTCGGCGGCGAGCTCCTGCTCGAGACCGATGCGCGTGCCCACGCAGACAACATCCCCGAGCCCACGGTCCGCGCGTTGGTCTCGGAGCTGACCCGCGTCGCCCTGACGCGACCCGGTGACTCCGAGCACGCCAGCCGGCTTCGCCTGCAGCGGCTCACCGGCGACATCCTGGACCTCGACCCGACCGCCGAGCCACCCGACGGCGCGACCCAGCACCGCAGGCAGGCGCTCATGCACCTGCAGTATTTTTTATTTCGACGCTGGCAGCACAATCGCCAAAGCGACCAGCCCCGGCCGACCTACGGGCTCGAGCGCATGCCCCTGTTTGTCGGGGACCGCGGCGAGCTGGTCAGTATGGAGGATATCGTTGCGGCGGTGGAGCGACGGGGCGAGCTCGTGATGCTCGACGGTCGCGGCATCGACCCCTTCGCGTTCGGTCGGGACATCGGCACCGTCGACGACGAGCGCGGCGAGTGCAGCGGGCTCGCGATGAATCCGTGGCTGCTCGAGCTCTTTGGCGAGGTGGTCGACTTCGAGCCGGCGTTCGACTTCGATCTGACCGACGACGAGGCGCGAGCCTACGCGGAGACGCCCGATCACGCCTATCTCTTCGAGGCCGAGCTCGACGCGCCCGGCATCACCGGCAAGATCGGCGTCGCGCCCGAGCCCACCGCCCAGCAGATGGTCGCGGTCGTGGAGCCCGGCCACTCCCAGGTGCATCCGCTGCGGCAGCACTCCGAGGAGTTCGGCGTGGTCGGCTACGCGCGTGTCGAGCAGGGCAGCGCGTCGCAGCGATGGTCCGACGTCAACGGCGTGGTCGGACAGGCGTCGCGCCGGGTCCTGCGCGAGATGATCGACGCGCTGCCGTCCACGGCTCCGGATAGCGAGACCTACCACCGCATGTTGGACGTCCTATTCGACTACGCCTCTCGCCATATCGCCTTCGACCGGCTCCCCAACGGCCGCGTCGAGTCGCGCACGGACCGGCCGCTGGCCGAGCTCATCCTCGATATCCCGTTGTTTCCGACGACCCACGGCACCCCGGTGTCGGCCCAGCGGCTCATCCACGAGTTTTGCCTCGAGCAGACCACGGGCGCGGCCGTCGGCGGGCCTTCGATCATCGAGGAGGCGGTGCCGCCGCGGCTCCAGACCTGGATCGAGGAGACCCTGCGCCCGGAGCGCGTCACCGAGCGGCCGCACGCCTCGGTCGATCGCGACGACGCACGCGAGATTCCCGACAAGCCCATCGCGGAGATGAGCGAGCAGGCGCTCATTGGCCTGCTGGGAGCATGGATGCAGCGGCTCCGGCCCGACGAATACGGCCGAGTGCCGCGACGAAAACCCGAGGATGCGACGCCGCTCGGCCTCCACATC
>JBNJFZ010000138.1:0-14718 GCA_051747295.1 Myxococcota bacterium | reverse complement strand
GCCGAGCCTGGTCGAATGGCAGGTCACCGCGGGGATCTGGGCGCTGGGGCTGATGGTCTATACTGTTGCGCTCAAGATCGCGATTCCGGTGTTCACCGGGGAGGTACAGATCGACAAGTCGGAACTCAGCAGTGGCGAATAAGATGGACTCGACGGTACTCGCTCGAAGTGGGTCGCGCAGCACCGATTTTCGGCGCTAAAATCCCGGTCTGAAGGCGTTGTGCGAAGAGCACCCTTCTGCAAACGGCAGCAAGCGGGGGTGTGGGCCGAGATAGCTCCATATCGCGGTCTGACGGCGTTTTGCAAAGAGCACCCTTCTGCAAACGGCAGCAAACGGGGATTTCATCGTCGAATTTGCCCGCGTCAGTGCCCCCGCGCTCCACGGCTCTTCCCGAGCCACGAGTCGCGGGGCAGGAGACAGTCGGCAACTTTCGAGTCGACGGCTTCGAGCGACTACTCCGCAGTCGGATCCAGAACGCGTCCCGCAAATAGGATCGAGCCGGTCGGGTTGTCCCGAATGAAGAAAAGGAAGGGACGGTCGATCGTCAGTACCACGTCCGCCGTGGGTTCTGACGTCTCTCCGACGACCACGGCTGTTGCTGCCGCAGCCTCGGTGCCGGACTCGTCGAGCAGGATGAACGCTTTGTGAAGGATGTCGGTGATGGCCAGGTCAGCCTCCGTGCTCATCCCACTGAAGTCGGCGCCGATAAACGCGCTCTCCATCCCGAGGTCTTCTCGGAAGATCTCGGTGAGCTTCGTGGGCGTCGTGAACTCGAATTTGGGCATGGTCAGCTCGACCTTTTTGGTCGAAAGAGCGGCGTCGATGGCCTCGATATCGGCACGGCCGATACCTGCTTCGGTCGACGAGAGGTCGTCTGGGATGACGAATAGCATCGAGACGTCGTCGCCGTCATACGGCAGCTCGATCGCCTGCATTCCGTCGAGGCTGGCGTGTTCGAAGTCCTCCATCTGCGTCATCATGTCGGCCTGAACCGTCGACTCATCCGCCGTCGTGAAGTCGCCTTTTTGGGTCATGTCTTCGTCGAATTTATGCTTCCAGGCCGCGTTGAAGTAGATTGCGTTGGTGAGGACGAGGCGTGTGCTCGGGCGAATCGAACCCTGCGGCAGCAGGTCTTTGATGCGCTCTTCGGTCTTCCACTCGACCCAGTCGTTGATGGTCTGACGGGCAGCTTCGGGGTCTGCGGCGAAGTCGAGAAGGCGCAAGCCGGCGCCGTAGTTGAGCGCCAGGGTGTCGAGGAACGGCTGCTCGAACGAGAAACCGTCCTGCCCCCAGATGGAGTTCGCGATGCGGAGTCTAAACGGCTCGTCGTCCTGGCCCTCTGCGCCCTCGCCGCGGCTCTCGAGCGCGAGATCGAGGCTGTTGAATGCCGGGTGGAGGTCATCTTGCGGGAGCACGTAGTGCATCGTGGACGCCATATCTTGCTCGGTCTGAGAGCGGGCGCCCGCGTACGTCATGGCCAGCGCGACCGACACGCTATAGGGCGAGTAGATGACGTTCTCGCCGGCTTTTCGCTCGGCGATAGCGCGGTAGAGATCGAAGGTGAAGTCGGTATTTCCGTCGACCTGTTGGTCGACCTTGTCGGGGGCGATATCCGGCTGCGTGATCCGTTGTTTATCGGACTCGACGACCTCTCCGGCCTGGGGCTCGGGGTTGTCGGGGCCATCATCGCCGCCACAGGCGAAGCTCGTGGTGAGAAGGGCGACGGCGATTGTCAGTGTCAGTGTGCGATTCATGTGGGCCTCCAGGTATAGGTTCAATAGCACAAACTTGGATGAGCAAGTTGCATGCCACGCATCATCTGGGTCGGGAGGCGTCTGAAGTGCACCAGAGGTGCACCTGAGCCGTCGGCCCTCACAGATGTTCGTGGGACCCTCGGAAATTTGAGTGTCTCGGCCCTTCCCGACATCACGTCCGGTGACCATTCAAGGCTCGGCCGTGACTTCCGCTTACGCCGACTCGATTTCGACGCCGTGCTCGCGAAAGTCCGCCACACCGAGGTCGACGCGATGGGCGTCGTAGCCCTTGCGTCGAAGCCTGCGCACGGCTGTATCGGCGAAGGTGCAGTATGGCCCGCGGCAGTAGGCCAGGATGCGCTGATCCCGGGGGAGGTCGTCTTCGAGCCGCGACAATTCGGTGACGGGGACAGACCTCGCGCCCTGCACGTGGCCTGCCTCGTATTCGGTGCGGGGCCGGGTGTCGATGAGTAAGACTTCACCGTCTTCGAGGGCTTCCAGTAGTACCGAGAGGTCCGCGGTCGAGACTCCGGGTGTCTCGAAGAACTCGCCTACGGTGGCTCTCAGGGCGGGGAGCCGTGATTCGGCGACCCTGCGCAGGCTCGCGTAGAAGCTAGAGACGTCGTCACCGGCGACTTCATAGAACACGTGAGAGCCCTCGCGGCGGCGCCGTACGAGGTTGGCCTCGTGGAGTTTCTGGAGGTGTTGCGATGCATTGGCGACGCCGATCTCGAGATCGGTCGCCAGCTGTTCGACGCTGTGCGGTCCCTGGCTTAGCACATCCAGCATCTCCAGGCGTCGGCGACTGCTGAGTGCTTTGCCAATGCGCTCTAGCTCGGTAAAGACCTGGTCTTTGAATTCGCGTTTGGGGTTTGGCTGATCGCTCATCGTCATGTCTCCGGGGTGGTGAAAAGCAAGATGATGATCAATTAAACAATTGAATGCGGTTCTTGGTGCCCCTCTCGCCCTGAGAGGGGGAATGGCCGCGATCCCCATCATGCTAACGAAGAGCGAATATAATTCAATTGAAAACTTAAATCCTCGATCGTTCACGAGAGAAGAGGTCGAAGACCGAGGGTTTGTCCTGCAGATGAGTCATGCAGTGCGCGGCCAACCGGGTGGGCATCCAGGTCGACTCAGTCGTGGCTGCCGAACCAGCTGTACATGGCTGGCAACACGATCAGCGTCAGGATGGTGGAGGTCACCAACCCGCCGATCACGACTGCGGCGAGTGGTCGCTGGACGTTCGAGCCAATGTCCTCGGCCAGCAACAGTGGCACGAGCCCTCCGATCGTCGTGGTGGCAGTCATCAGCACGGGGCGCAACCGATGCTCGCCGCCAGTGACCACCGCGTCGACCACGCTCATACCGGCGTTGCGGAGTTGATTGATGTGCTCGACGAGCACGTTGCCGTTGAGGACGGCGACGCCGAAGACGGCGATGAAGCCGACGGCGGCGGGCACGCTCAGGTAGAGGCCGCCCAGCCATAGCGCGACCAGCCCGCCGATGGTTGCAAACGGGATATTCATGAAGATCAGCAGCGCGTGACGGATATTGTCGAAGGCGGCGAAGAGCATCAAGAAGATCAGCGCCAGGGTCAGCGGGACGACCAGATAGAGCCGGTCCATGGCGCGCTGCTGATTTTCGAATTGCCCGCCGTACTCGGTGAAATAGCCCGCCGGCATGTCGATTTGTTGGTCGATCCTTCGTCGGATGTCGGAGACGACGCTACCCATGTCGCGGCCGCGCACGTTGAGTTGGACGTAGAGTCGTCGGCTGGCCTTGTTCCGCGAGATCATCTTGGGGCCCTGGTAGACCTCGAATTTGGCGACCTGACTGAGCGGGACCAGCGCCCCGTCGGCGGTGCGAATGGGCAATCGTTTCAGCTGGTCGAGTTGGTCGCGTTGGTCTTGCTGGAGGCGCACGAAAATGGGAAAGCGGCGGATCCCTTCGAAGACCTGGCCCGATGTTTCGCCGCCGATACCGATCTCGATGAACTCGAGGAATTCGTCGGTGGAGACCCCGAGTCGTGCAAGTTTGTCGCGATCAGGGCGGATGAGGATCTGGTTCTTACCTCCCTGCTGCTGGGCGCGTACGTCGACCGCACCTGGCACGGTCTTGGCGATGTCCGCGATCTGTTGGCCGAGGCCGGCCAGCTCGTCGAGGTCTTCGCCGAAGACGCTGATGACGACCTGGGCGCGAACGCCACTAAGCAGCTCATCGGTGCGCAACTGGATGACCTGGGAAACGTTGTTGGCCAGGCCGGGCACGCGTTCGTCGAGCCTGCCTGCAATCGCGCCCTGCAGTCCCTCGTAGTCCCGGCCGGAGTCCCATTGGTCCAGCGGCTTCAGGTTGACGACGGTGAAGACGACGTTGACGGGTTCGGGATCCCCTCCCACCTCGGCGCGCCCGACGCGGGAGTACGCGCCGGTGACCTCGGGAAACTCCGAGATGCTGTCCTGGATGCGCCCGGTGTAGGTCACCGACGAGTCGAGGTTGGCGCCGGGAGGGAGCACGGAGCGCACGACGATGGTGCCCTCTCGAAGCGTCGGCATGAATTCGGTGCCGAGCATGGGAAAGAGCGACAGCGCCCCCACGAAGAGTACCAACGTGACTCCCAGGACCCATCCGCGTCGTTCGACGGCGGCGGACACAACCGGCCGGTACATGTCGCGAAGTGCCGAGACCAGCCGCGGCTCTCGCTGGACCGAGTCCTTCGAGAACATCAGGCTGGTCAGGACCGGGACGACGACCAACGACAGCAGGAGGGCGCCTGCGATCGCCAGGACGAAGGTGTAGGTCATCGGTTTGAAGAGTTTGCCCTCCGTTCCCTGCAGGCTGAAGAGCGGCAGGAAGACGATGACGATGATGCTAAAGGAGAACGCGATGGGCCGGGCGACCTGTTGCGCTGCTCGCTGGACGACTTCGACCATCGCGAGGCCCTGGTCCTCGCGCTCCTCCAGGTGTCGGAAGACGTTCTCGAGCATCACGGTCGCCCCGTCGCCCATGATGCCTATGCCGATGGCCAGGCCGCCGAGGCTCATCAAGTTGGCCGACATGTCGAGCCAATGCATACCGATGAACGCCACGAGGCTCGAGAATGGAAGGGCAGCCATAATGATGAGCGTCGAGCGAATATTGCCAAGGAAGAGGTACAGAAAGACGAGGACGAGCACGGCGCCAAGCAGCAACGCGTTCGCTACGGTGGCGACAGCTCTGTCGACGAGCTGTGCCTGTGAATAGAACGGTTCGACCTCGAGGCCGTCAGGCAAGGCGGTGTTGATGGCCCTGATTTTCTCGTCGACGGTCTCCAATACCTCCTGGGTATTCGAGCCGATGAGCTTCATGACGAAACCGCCGACGGCCTCTTGGCCATTGGCCACGAGCGCGCCCCTTCGGAGCCCGCCCCCAAAGTCGACCTCGGCGACATCCGCGATGGTCACGGGCGTGCCGTCGTGCTCCTCCAACACGATGTTTCGGAGGTCTTCGAGGCCATCCTCACCCGCATCGATCCACCCGTATCCGCGGATGATGAACTCTTCGCCGCCGCGCTCCAGGAACGAAGCACCGACGTTTCGGTTATTTGACTCGAGCGCGCGCTTGACGTCCTGGACGCTGATGTCGCGGGCGAGCATTTTGTCGATGTCCAGGCGGACCTGATATTGCTTCTCGTAGCCGCCGACCGAGAGCACGCCGGTGACACCTTTGGATGTTCGAAGCATCGGTTTGACGATCCAGTCCTGGGCCTCGCGAAGCTCGGTCAACGAGTAGTCTTCGCCCCCGGGTTTATCCGTGACGACGTACATCATGACCTGGCCCAGTCCGGTGGTCATCGGGCCGATGCGCGGGGGGCCCAGGCCGGGTGGGATCGACTCACGCGCCTGCTGGAGCCGCTCCAGTACCAGTTGGCGAGCGAAGAAATAGTCGGTGTTGTCTTCGAAGTAGATATTGACACGGGAGAGCCCGAAGACCGAGGTGGATTGGACCCGCGCGAGCTTCGGAATCCCATACATCGAGATTTCGATCGGGTAGCTGATCTGTTTTTCGACATCGACCGGTGAGAGACCCGGAGCGGTCGTGAAGACCTGCACGACGGTGGGCGTGGCGTCGGGGAACGCGTCGACCGGGACTTGCTCGAACGACCAGTAGCCCAGTCCGAGCACGCCGAGCGTGAGCACGACGACCATCAGGCGGTTCTGAAGCGCGGTTTCAATAAGTTTATTGATCATTTGAATAGCTGGCTCGAGGGCGCGCTGGCTCGGTGCGAATGGGCGATGTGGGCGGGAGCGGGACCATCAATGTTGATGTGCGGCGCTTCGGTGCTGTGCGGTCAGTGCGGCTTTGACGTCGAAGGCGCCGCGAGTCACGATCACCGCATCTTTGGCAAGGCCGTCGATGACCTCGACGTGTCCGTCTGATTCGGCGCCGGTCTGGACACGTTGCGCGATGAACTCTCCGTCGTGCTCGCCAGGGATGAAGACGACTTGTTCGCCGTCGAGGTGCTGGACGGCATCGATGGGTACGAGGGGGACGGTGCGCTTGGCGTCTGCAGCCGAGAGGCGAATCGTCCCGAACATCCCCGGCTTGAGGTGGCCTTCAGGGTTGTCGAGCTCGACGCGAATCGGAAGGCGGCGCGTCGTTTTGTCGATCGTGCTGGCGACCCAGGCGATGGAACCCTCCCAGGTCTTCTCGGGGTATGCGTCGAGTGTGACGACCGCGCCCATTCCCGTGTGCACGGCGTGGGCGTCCTGCTCGGCGACGCGGCCGATGACCCATACGCGGGTCTGGTCGGCGACGACAAACAACTCGTCCTGAGGGCCCTTCGTCTCGCCCAGGGAGGCGTGTTGTTCGATGATCGTCCCGCTGATGTGGCTCTTGAGGGGATAGGTTGGGCCGTTGCCGCTCGACACGCCGAGGGCGCGAAGGCGAGAGCCAGCCGCATCGTAGCGAGCTCGCGCCTGGTCGAGCGCTCCCCTGGCCTCGATGAAGGAGCGCTCTGAGGCGATGCCCTTATCGCGTAGTTTTTTCTGTCGCTGGAAGTTCTCGCGGGTGACCTCGAGCCTGGCTCGCGCTTCGTTGACCGCCGAGCGCGCCTCGCCGAGCGCTACGCTGCGCATACGGGCGAGCACCTGACCCTCTTCGACATCTTCACCCAGCGCCGCGCTGATCTCGGTGATCTGTCCTTCGACCAGCGGCGTGATGTGGGCGACGCGGCTGATGTCGTGTTTGACCGTCGCTGTGGCCTGGACGTTGTCGCGCAGGCTGCCCACTGCGACCTCTCCGGTTTCAATGCGGGTGTTCCCGATGGCTCCTGCGGAGAGTTCGACTGACCGCGTGTGTTCAGCGTGGTCGGAATGCTCCTGGCCGGCCTTTCCCGGGGGGGACTGGGCTTCACAGCCGGCGTTTAGGGCGGCTGTGAGCGTGATCGCGGCGGCGACCAGCGCGTTTCGAATGTGTGTGGGGCAAAGCAAGGTCTAGTCCTCGTGTGATTCCCAGATAGAGGCGCCCAGCAGCCCTTCGAGTTCGCTCAAAGCGATCATGTAGGTCTCGAGCGCGTCGAGGTGCTGGCGCTGGACAGCCAGAAGTCGGTCGCGCGCATTCATCACGTCGAGGAGGCTCATTTCGCCGAGCTCGAAGCCTTCGCGGAGCAATTCGAGCTGCGTTTCCAGGGCGGGTAGGACCTCCTCTTGATAGATCCGGGCCTGCTGATAGGCACCGCGCACAGAGGTCGCCTGCTCGTGGACGCGGCTTCGAAGGATCGCACGCCTGTTGCTGATGGCCTGTTGGACGAGTGCAATGCGTGCACTGGAGCCTGAAATTTCTCCCTGGTTTCGGTTCCAGATGGGAAGTTGCACGCCGAGGATGAGGCGGATCTTGGAGGCGGCGTCCGGTGAGCTTAGCTCCTCGCGCTCGAAGCCAATGCCCACGATTGGATTGGGCCACGCATCCCGCGTCGCGAGGGCGCGCTGGGCCTGCCTCTGTGCGAGTTGTGTCTCGAGGACTGTCGTGTGTGGATCGTGCTCCAGAGCTCGCCGCAGGAGTGCGGCGTTCGACGGAATCTCGCGTGCAGCTCGGCGCTCTCCGGTGGGGCGTGGGGGCTTTTCTTGGTCCCAGCCGACAGCTTTGGCGAGTTGATGCAGCTTCTCGCGGTAATGCGTACGGGTTTTGACGAGCCGCTGGCGCGCGCGAGCAGTCTCGGCGCGAGCTAGAATCACGGAGGTTCGTGGCTCTTCGCCGGCTTCGTATCGCTGAGCGGTGATGTCGGCGAGCTGACGGGTAAATTCGACGATCTCCCGTTCGATAATCACGCGCTCTTGGTCGATCAGGCTGGTGCGATAGAGGTGATGGACCCGCTGATGGAGGTTCCACCGGGCGAGCGCCAACCGGGCCTCGGCGAGCTGAGTCTCGCGGTGTGCGGCCGATATACGGAGGCCACGCTCGCCGGCGACTTCGAGGCGCTGTCGGAGGGTCACCTCGAGCTTCGCGGGGCTCGCATCGCTGGTTCGTAGTCCGACCTCGCCTTCGAGCTCGGGGTTGAACGGGAGGAGTTTCTCTGCGCCGGTGACCGAGGACTTGGCGACGCCGACTCGGTGTTCGGCGAGCTGGACTTGCGGGGCGTGCTCTTCGGCGTGGTCCATGAGCTCGTCGAGCGACATGGTTTGACCTGGAGACTCGGTTTGCGCCGGTGTCAGGGAGGGCAGAGCGAGAAGGACAACTACACCCGCACAGAGCGCGAGAGAAATGCGGATCGACTTGCTAAGCTTAGTAGTATTACTGCCAATAGTAGTTGTGTCGTGTCGGTGTGCGAGCGTCATGCGTCCAGCTCGGGCTCTAGCGGGGAATCAGAACAAGAATGTCAGCGTGCTCAGTGTCTCTTCGAGCAGGCAGTGGAAGGAAATGACCCGCGCACCCAGAATGTGGGGGAGGACGAGGCCTGCCAGCAGCATGAGCGAACCAAGTGCGGGGACACTTCCTGCGTGGCTGAAACGCCGGGACTGGTCGGATGAACTGAGCAGCAGGTTGACGCGCGCCGCGATAGTGTCGCGTGCGCCGCACAGATGCGCACATGCACGACGGGGTGCGCTGCTCGATGCCTTGGCGGTAGTTACAATCGCGTCGGCAACTGAGACGGGACGTGCACCGAAGAGCACGGCGTGTCGGTCGCACACGACCTCGCGGGCAAAGCGCCAGGCTGCGGCCTCGGACGAGAGCAGCCAGGAAAATGGGTTGAGGATCTGGGAGATGAGGAGCACGAAGCCCCGCGCAGGGTCGCGAAGCGAGATATGTGCGACTTCATGAAGTAGCGCCGCCTCGAGCGCGTCCTCGTCGAGTTGTTCGACCAGGCTCGCCGCGACCTCCACACGTTGGTTGACGATACCCACGGTGGCACAGATGTGCGCGTCGCAATCGACGACGTGGATCGCGTCGCTGTAGTCTAGGAGTTGGGGATGTGCGGTGACAATCGCGTCGACTCGATCGATCGCCCGGGCCAGCGAGGTTGGGTCGTGGTTTTCGTGTGCGGGGCGCCAACGTCGCCAGAGCGACAGGCCTTGCGCTGCCAGGAGCAGCGTGGCCCCCGAGGCGAAGACCCAGTGCTGCCAGCTCGTGTTTGAGATGGCCAGGATCGAGCAGCAGGCCTCCATCAGCGCCCCGCTTTCTTCGAGGTGGACGAGCCCGGAGCCGAGCCAGACCAGCGGTAGCAACCCGGGAATCACCAGCGCCAAATAGGTCAGTGGTGTGTCGAATTCGGCGGGATGTTCGATGTGGTCGAGGCGCGAGTGCAGGACGGCCCTGGCCGTCACAGTCAACAGTCCGGCGACCAGCGCGAAGCTCCACGCCGCAGCGAGGATGTGGTGGAGGAAGTTACTCATCCGTCTCGTCGTCTCGCTTCTTGGCCGCGATGAGTTCTTCGAGTCGGTCCAACGACTCCGCGCCATCCATCTCGTCGATGAGCATGGACATGGCGGCCTCGCGGCCAGACGCGGGAAGACTTCGCATGACCTGGACGGCCATCTGGGCGTAAAATTCCTCGCGGCCGATGACCGGGGTGTATAGAAATCGGCGTCCGTCCTTTTCGCGCTCGAGCAGGCCCTTGTCGAAGAGACGCTTCACGGTTGTCATGACCGTCGTGTAAGCGATCTCCCGATCGTCTTGCAGGATCTCGAGCATGTCGCGCACCGAGAACGTGTCCCAGTCTCGCGACCAGACCTCGTCCATGATATCGGCCTCCAGGTCGTACAGGGCGACCTGGGTGCCGCTTTTTTCGGGGCGTAGGCGGATGTTCTTGAACACGGGGACCTCTCGGTGGCTATCAACTATCGCCGATAATAGTCGTAGGTCGAGCACGCTCGCGTGTCAAGTTCTACTATTGCGGGTAATAGTTGTGGTTTAGGACTTGTCCGCCAGGGTCTCGCGCATGCGAACGGCGACCACGATGCCTGAGACGGCAGTCAGCCCGGCGATGAGCCAGAGTGCCCAGCCGTATCCCAGTGCATCGGCGATCAAGCCCGCGACCAGTGCGCCGGCGGCGTAGCCCGAGTCGCGCCAGAGTCGGTAGATGCCGACCGAGGAGGCGCGCCAACTCGGGTGTGCGACGTCGCCGATGGCGGCGAGCAGGGTAGGGTAGACCATGGCGGTGCCCAGGCCCATGAGGGCGGCGCCCGCGGCGAAGCCCCAGAAGATCTCGGAGAGCGCCGTGACCGCGATCCCGATGGACTGGAGCCACATACCGGCGACGATAAGCCCCTTGCGGCCGACTTTGTCGGACCAGGCCCCGGTAAAGAGCTGCCCCACGCCCCAGACCGCCGGATAGATCGCCGCGAGCCAGCCGATTTGCTCCAGGTTCATGCCAGCGGCAGCGAAGAAGAGCGGAAACAGTCCCCAGGCGAGCCCGTCATTGAGGTTGTTGACGAAGCCGGCCTGGGCTGTCGAGGAGAGGTCGGGGTCGGTGAAGCTGGTGCGCGTGAAGACCTCGGTTTGCGACAGACCTCGTCGATCCTCGAGATGATCGGCGTGGTGGGCCGCCTCGAAGTCGGCGTGGCCCTTGGTCTCCCGGACGAGCAGGACCGACAAGAACAGGCCGATCGCGACGAATCCAACGCCGAGGTAAAACGGTTCGGGTCGCAATCCCCACTCCGAGGCTACCCAGCCCGTAGCCAGCGCGGCTCCGGCCACCGCGAAGTAGCCCGCGAACTCGTTGAGTCCCATCGCAAGGCCCCGTTTTTTGGGGCCGGCCAGGTCGATCTTCATGATGACGGTGGTCGACCAGGTCAGGCCCTGCGAGGCGCCCAGAAGGACGTTCGCGAAGATGATCCAACCCCACGACGGCGCCCACATCAGGATGAAGGGCACGGGTACCGCGATCAGCCAGCCGCCGATGAGTACCGCCCGGCGCCCGAATCGGTCTCCAAGGCGCCCGGCGAAGTAATTCGTGGCGGCTTTGACCAGCCCGAAGACCGCGATGAAGGACAGGATGGCGGTCTTGGCGACCATCCCAAAGTCCTGCTCGGCGATCGATGGCAGGATGCTACGCTCCATGCCGACCATCGCGCCGACGAAGGCGTTGACCAGGATCAGTAGCGAAAATTGCGCGAGGTTTTCGCGGATACCGAGCTCGATAGATGAGTCTTTCATCGTGTCGCTCCTGAGCAGTCCGTCCGGAGTTTTTAAGTATCATTCAATTGAATCGTTGAATATACTGCTCGACGTACAATGAGAGGCTAATCTCGAGCTGAAAATATTCAAGGGTTTAAGTAGTTAGTTGAATGCTGATCTTTTGGCGCGCTCACTGCGCGGGGTCTCGCGAGCCTGGTCGACATGCGGGTGGTGGGAGCTCCATGGGCTGTGATGGTCGTTCTTTCGAAGGGCTCAGGATCCGAAAATTGTGCGTATTGCGGTGCATTTCGTGCATTGCGTTCGCCACAGGAGCGCGACGATCGCTTCGCAAGGGCCGCTGACGCCTTTGGCCAAGCGGCATGCAACTTGCTCCACTCGTCGAGGTGAGCATCAATCATCTCGAGCTGAGGAAGAGCCATGGATCGCACGGGATCCACCACTACAGCGAAAGGTCGACCGGCTTCGATGGAGGCGGACGGCCCTTGCTGTGACCGGGAGTCGAGTCGCCCGTCTCATACGGCGAGCACGGACGACCCGCACGATGTGTGGATTGGAAGATTGTTGGGTGAGCGCTACCTGGTCAAAGAGAAGATCGGCGCGGGGGCGGCCGGTTCGGTATACCGTGCGCGCGACACGATTCTCTGCGATCGCGTGGCTGTTAAACTTGTCTCACTGGAAGACGCGGCGTCGTCGAACGACGCGCGAAGCACGCTCGAGCGCGTCGAGATGGAGGTCCGAGCGGTGGCCAGTATCTCTCACCCGCACCTGGTGCGCTTCGTGGATTTCATCGAGATCGGCGACACCCACGCGGGCATCGTCACCGACTTCGTGGACGGCGAGACGCTCGGGGAGGTACTCGAGCGCGAGGGGCCGCTGTCGGTCGAGCGAGTGCTCGACATCGCAATTCAGGTCGCGATGGCGATCGGTGCGATGCACGACCGTCACATCGTTCACCGAGATCTCAAGCCCGCAAATATCATCATCGAGCAGCTACCCGGCCAGGGCGACTATAGCCAGGTCATCGACTTCGGCATCGTGAGGTACGCCGACGAGGTCGCGCGCACCAACGCGTTTCTGGGGACGCCACTTTACGCGAGTCCCGAGCAGGTGACGAACGGCCCCATCGACCACCGCGCCGACGTCTACAGCCTCGGGGCGATCATGTTCGAGATGCTGACCGGGCGCCCGCCATTTGACGAGCAGAAGGCTTTTAAGGCGCTGATGGCGCACGCACGGGCGGAGCCGCCGACTCTGTCGGATGTGGCGCCCGAGCGCGAGCTGCCTCGTTGGCTCGAGACCCTGGTCGCGGACATGCTCGAGAAGGATCCCGACGGGCGTATTCAAACAATGGCCGGGGTGGTTCGACGACTCCGAAGTGCCGAGGTCGCTTCGCCAATTCCAAATCCCCAGGTTGCATCGATGAGCCTCGGCGCCACGGATGAGACCCTCGTTTACCTCGGAGGAGAAAGCGAGGTCTTCCAGTCGAAGCATTGTCCTCAGTCTGAGTCCGAACTCATCTGGGACGTGGGGGCTGACGTGAGCGCGCTGGCCGTCGGGGAAGAGTCGGTCATCGCCGGCACTCGCCTCGGTACGGTCGAGATGTTCGAGATGCACGCTGGGGAGTCGAGGACGCTCTTCGCGTCGAGTGGTCGCGACGAGGTCACCTCAGTAGCCGTCGCGCGTGACGGCTCGATCGTCGCCGGCTTCCAGAGCGGGCGAGTCTTCATGACGCATCGGCCCGACCTCGATCGAGCCTGGACGGCCCTGCCGGAGGGCGAGTCGGTCAAATCCGTGGCGATCTCGTCGGAGAGCGGGGCGGTCCTGGTGTTACGCGATGACGACCGTTCCGAGGTGTATATCCTCGAGCGATCGCGGCGCAAGCCGTCGCTGGTGCTCGAATACGAAGAGCCGGTCGAGCGAATCGACTTCTCGGGCGATGGCTTCCTGATCGGCGCGAAGAGCGCAGATGGAAACCTCGAGATCTACAGCATCGTCAATGGAGTGATGCTCACGGAGGAGCACGCCTGTCCGTACTCGGCCTCCCCCGACCGGGCCGCATGTCCGAAGCAAGACGAGTGTTCGATGGTGCAATTCGAGGATTGAATAGAACTATTCGATGGTCAGGGGGTTGATCGCGAGCTGCTCATCCTGCTGTCGGGTTCGGAACAGGTCGAGGATGAAGTTCATCCGGTCACCGAGCTCGGTCCAGTCCATCGCCGCCGAGTCCTCGGTGGTGTCTGGGGTTCGGTCCCAGCGCAGTACTTCGTCGAGATAGGCGCGAAATTGCGGGCACGTGGTGTCGAATTCGGCGAGTTCATCCGGGAAGATCGCGTCAGCCGAGGCCCAGGGTACGTCCGCGTCGATGTCGAGCTCCTCGCCGTTGAGCTGGAAGTGCATGAAGAGGCGAGTGCCGAGGACCTGAGAAAAGCGATCTTCGAGGAGGCAGGACTCCCAGACTCGCGCGGACCGCTCGGCGCGCCTAACGCTTTGGGCGAGTCGCTCGATGGGTCCAAGTCCGGTGGTGGCTATCAGCTTTGTCAGCCAGCGAAGGGGCCCGGTCGACCACCACGTCAGCGCGACCGGGATGGCGAGCCAGGGCGCTACATCGTTGGCGGCGTCCACGTCGAGCAGAGCATCGAGCATGCAATCTATGCGCGTCTGCTCCTGCAAGCCCACGCAGCAATTCGCCACGTAGATCCGCTCGGCGCGGCTGTCGGGGTTTTGCTCGTGCAGGGCCATGAAGTACTGGCTGAAGGCCACGATCATCAGGCGCTGGCCCTCGTCGTGCTCGCTGATCGGGCGGGGATCGAGGCCCAGTTCGTCTCGAATCGAAGCCGCGATCTGATCTGGCTCGGCCGGGGCGCATTCGGCGAGTTCCAAGCCGCGTCGGGTCCGTGCGAAATCGATAAATTGTTCGAATGGAGGTGCGATATCGGAGAAGACGAGTTGATTGCCTCGACCAAGCATGTCGCGGATGCGGCGTCTTAGCGGGCGCGGGGCGAATCGGGCGAAGGCCGGCGACTCCAGGCGCATGTGTCGACCAGCTTGCGCGGAGGCCCAGGCGCCGAAGGCCGGCCAGACCAGGTCGCGACGGCCGATCAGGTCCATCATCGCTTCTGAGAGGCGCCAGTAGCGCTGCGTGATGAGGTAGTTTCGGAAGATCGGGTCGTCCGTCGCCGCGATCTCCGCCGAGTTCATCTCGCGCGCTCGCCGCTCGATTCGGTCGATCAGGTTGTGTTCACCGCCCATGCCGTATTCCTTTTTGACTCCTGAGAAGAAACCCTCCGCGTCGTCAGACCGGCTGATTTGCACGAGTTCTGCGTCGTCTTGCATCGACGTAGCCTGCGG
>JBNJFZ010000137.1:0-14850 GCA_051747295.1 Myxococcota bacterium | reverse complement strand
GGTGACCCTCCAACGCCCGGCGGAGCCCCGCCAGGGCGGCAAGGCAACGGCAATGGATCTGGGGAATTCGGTGGCGCAGAGAATCGCGTCCCACCTGCCCGCCAGTGCTGTATGTTCGGGACCCCGAAACCAAAATGAGACTTACTCGCGACTGACGCGGTACAAGCACGGCGAGGAGAAGATATGCGAGCAGACAAATTCACGATCAAATCACGCGAGGCCATCGCGGATGCCCAGGACCTGGCGGGAGACCGTCAGCACGCGGAGGTGCGCCCGATTCACCTCCTGAACGCGCTCCTGGACCAGCGCGAAGGCATCGTCGTTCCCATCATCGAGAAGCTCGGCGTGGGGATCGAGCGGCTCCAGAATGGCGCTCAGCAGGAGATGGAGCGCTTCGGCCGCGTCGAAGGCGGCCACCTGAGCATCTCCAACGACCTCTCGGACGTCCTGAAGGTAGCTCAGAAGGAAGCGGACGCCCTCCGAGACGAATATGTCTCCACCGAGCACCTTCTCCTCGCGCTCGCCCAGAGTAGCGACAAGACGGGTGAGCTGCTTCGCGAGAACGGGGTCAACGAGGACTCAGTTCGCGAGGCCATGCAGGAGGTCCGTGGCACACAGCGTGTCACCGACCAGGATCCAGAGGGCAAATATCAGGCGCTGGAGAAATACACGCGCGATCTCACCGATCAGGCGCGCCGCGGGGAGCTCGACCCGGTCATCGGCCGGGATATGGAGATCCGTCGGGCGCTGCAGGTATTGAGCCGACGCACCAAGAACAATCCCGTGCTCATCGGTGAGCCGGGCGTCGGTAAGACCGCGATCGTCGAGGGGATCGCCCAGCGTATCGCTGCCGGCGACGTGCCCGAGAGCCTCAAGACCAAGCGCGTGATGGCGCTGGACCTCGGCTCTCTGGTCGCGGGCGCCAAGTTCCGCGGTGAGTTCGAGGATCGACTCAAGGCGGTCCTGCGCGAGATCGACGAAGCACAGGGTGAGATCATCGTGTTCATCGATGAGCTCCACACTATCATCGGAGCGGGCGCGGCCGAGGGCTCGATGGATGCGTCGAATATGCTCAAGCCGGCGCTGGCCCGCGGGGAACTACACGCTATCGGCGCCACCACCGTCGACGAATACCGAAAGCACATCGAAAAGGACGCCGCGCTCGAGCGACGCTTCCAGCCGATCATGGTCGAGGAGCCGTCCGTGGAGGACACGGTCACGATCCTGCGTGGACTCAAGGAGCGCTACGAGGTCCACCACGGTATCCGCATCTCCGATGCGTCGATCATCGCCGCCTCCAAGCTGTCGGACCGGTACGTCGCCGACCGCTTTTTGCCCGACAAGGCCATCGACCTCATCGATGAGGCTGCGGCCGGCGTGAAGATGGAGCTCGAGAGCCTCCCGCAGGAGATCGACACCATCGAGCGTCAACTCACGTCTCTCGAGATCGAGCGCGAGGCGCTCAAGAACGAGACCGACGAGGCCAGCAAGAAGCGACTCGAGGATCTCGAAGAAGAGATCGCCGAACTCCGTGAAGAGGCCAGCGGCATGAAGGCCGAGTGGATGCGCGAGCGCGAGGTCATCGACGACGTGCGCGAGCTCAAGCAGCAGATCGAAGAGCTCCGCATCGAGTACGAACAGGCCGAGCGTCGAGGCGAGCTCGACAAGGCCGCCGAGATCCGATTCGGTCGTCTACCCGAGGCCGAGAAGAAGCTCGAGAAGAAGCAGGAGGATGTCCAGAAGATCCAGGAGTCGGGCAGCTTCCTTCGAGAGGAAGTCACCGATGAGGATATCGCGACGATCGTATCGCGATGGACGGGCATTCCGGTGCAGAAGATGCTCGAGAGCGAGCAGAAGAAGCTGTTGCAGATGGAGGATCGCCTCCACGAGCGCGTGGTCGGTCAAGATGAGGCGGTCGTGGCCGTCTCGGACGCCGTGCGACGAGCGCGTAGCGGCCTGCAGGACCCGCAGCGTCCCATCGGTAGCTTCATCTTCCTCGGCCCGACCGGTGTCGGTAAGACCGAGCTGGCGAAGGCCCTGGCGCAATTTCTCTTCGACGACGAGGAGAATATAGTCCGGCTGGACATGTCGGAGTTCATGGAGAAGCACTCCGTGAGCCGGATGATCGGTTCACCGCCCGGCTATGTCGGGCACGACGAGGGCGGATACCTGACCGAGCACGTGCGCCGCAGGCCCTATAGCGTGGTGCTCTTCGACGAGATCGAGAAGGCCCATCAGGATGTCTTCAATATCCTGCTGCAGATCATGGACGATGGCCGTCTCACCGACGGCAAGGGCCGAACGGTCGACTTCACCAACACGGTCGTCATCATGACCTCGAATGTCGGTAGCCACCACATTCAGGAGCACGCGCTCGACGAGCCGGATAAGGCCGAGGAGCTGGTCGAGGAAGAGCTTCGCTCGACGTTCCGGCCGGAGTTCCTCAACCGAATCGACGACACGATCATCTTCCACGGGCTCACCCGGAAGCATATGGATCGCATCGTCGAGATACAGTTGCGGCGCGTGGTCGAGTTGCTCCGGGACCGAGACCATGGACTGCGCGTCACCGAAGATGCCAAGACGTGGCTCGCCGACCGCGGCTACGACCCGGTCTATGGCGCGCGACCGCTCAAGCGCGTCATTACGAAGGAGCTGCAAAACCAGCTGGCGAAGAAGCTGCTGGGCGGTGAGTTCACGCCGGGCGAGACCATCGTGGTCGATGTGGCGGACGACGGCGAGGAGCTGACGTTCATCCCGGCTGAGGGCGAACCGCTCGGTGAGCCCGTCGAGGCAGCGCAGTAAATCTGGCCAGCCGAATTGCACGACCAGCCACCCTCATCGTTCGCGGTGAGGGTGGCTGTTTTTTGTGGGAGAGGCCTCACTCGTACGCCACCGTGCGCACCAACATGAAGCCGGCGAGCTCTCGGAGGTTGTCGTCGGTGCCTCGAACGCGCCGATTGTCGACCAGTTGGCCTTCGTGTGACCACTGCACGAATCGGGTGCGGCGGTCGGTGCGGTCCAGGAGTTCGAGTTCGCGGGCTGTCGGAAGGCGAAAGCCGCGGCAGGAGATCGACTCCGGCTCGATCGTCTCGCACGAAAAACCCGAGTCCGCCGGATCCCCATCGCACGTGTCGAGCCGATAACACGCCTCGTGTCCCGCTCGCTTCGACGTCGCATTCGCGAACGCGACGGCCTGGGCGCGATTCATGCCCTCCAGATCACCGACCTGGCCGCCGGGCGGCGTGCCGAAGACGCTCGACCAGGCCATCGAGTCGATCTGCGCGGCGCCGAACTCGAATGAATACTGACGCTCGGGGTGGTCCGGGACGGACGTATGCACGGTTTGCGTGTGCGGGTTTTCGGCGCGAGGCCACCACGCCCACGCGGTGCCGGTGAGCCCGAGGATCAGTAGCGCGGCCGCGAGGCTGGTGGCGATCTCTGTGTGCGATCGTGGCATGTATCCCACTCGGAAAGGAGACAGCTGGCATAAAGAAGACGGTCGTGCCAGGGCCTATGCGACCCTATAGAACGTATCCATCGAGCCGTCGGCCGTCGAGTCGCGCCGCTTCGAATTTACGGGGTTGCCAAGTGTACGGGCGATCAATATAGTGCCCCCGGCAGGCGCTCCCCCGGGCCATTGCGTCGCGGTAGTTGGCCCTCTTCAGAGCAGTGCGCAAGCCACTGTAATCGACTGAAAATACTCCATTTCTGATTAGCTATCGCTCCGAACGTGGGCGAATATGTCGACCTGTTTTTCGAGGTCGGCGAGTCGGCGTGACGTTCGAGCGAATTGCAAGCAAGTTCACCGCCTTTCGGGACAGACGACGAATCATGGCCAGTCATCGCACGAAATACGTTTTCATCACCGGCGGCGTCATGTCGAGCCTCGGTAAGGGAATCACAGCATCCGCGCTGGGCGCCCTCCTCGAGAATCGCGGACTGAGGGTGACGTTCGTCAAGTTGGATCCCTACGTGAACGTCGACCCGGGTACGATGAATCCGCTGCAGCACGGCGAGGTCTTCGTGACCGACGACGGCGCGGAGACGGACCTGGACCTGGGCAACTACGAGCGGTTTACCGCCGCAAAGATGACCAAGGATAATAACTTCACGACCGGACAGATCTACGATTCGGTCATCAGCAAGGAGCGCCGAGGTGAGTACCTCGGGCGCACCGTGCAGGTCATCCCGCACATCACCGACGAGATTCAGCAGAGCATTCGTCAGGCGTGCGAAGGCCACGACGTCGGTATCGTCGAAGTCGGTGGCACGGTGGGTGACATCGAGTCGCTGCCCTTCCTCGAGGCCATTCGTCAGTTGCGCCTGGACCTGGGCGAGCAGAACTCGGTGTGCATTCACGTCACGCCGGTGCCGTATCTGCCGGCCGCCGACGAGATGAAAACCAAGCCCACCCAACACTCGGTCAAAGCGCTGCGAGAGATCGGGATTCAGCCCGAGATCCTGGTCTGCCGCAGCGAAAAGGACCTCACCGAAGACATCAAGCGCAAGATCGCTCTGTTCTGCAACGTCGCGGAGAGCCGCGTCATCACCGCGCGCGACGCCGAGTCGGTCTACGAGGTACCGCTGCTGCTGGCCGATCAAGGCATCGATCACGAGGTCTCCGAAGTCCTGAATATCTGGTCGCGCGCGACGGACCTGAGCAACTGGCGCCGCATCGTCTCGCGCCTCAAAGAGCCGAAGTTCGAGGTCGAGATCGGAATCGTCGGCAAGTACGTCGACATGGCCGACAGCTACAAGTCGCTCAACGAAGCGCTGTTTCACGGCGGGATCGAAAATAACAGCCGGGTGAATCTGCGGTTCGTCGACTCCGAAGAGGTCGAAGAAGAGGGCGCAGCGGCGCTGCTGGAAGGATGCGACGGGGTGCTCGTGCCCGGCGGCTTCGGTGAGCGCGGCACGGAGGGCAAGATCTCCGCGATCAAATACGCCCGTGAGAACGACATACCGTTCTTCGGCATCTGTCTGGGGATGCAGCTGGCTGTCGTCGAGTTTGCGCGCAACGTGTGCGAGCTCGAGGGGGCGAATAGCTACGAATTCGACGAGAACACCGATCACCCGGTCATCTCGCTGATGCCCGACCAGGTCGAGGTCGAGGATAAGGGAGCGACGATGCGACTCGGCGCGTATCCGTGCAAGATCAAAGAGGGGACGCACGTCGCAGACATCTACGGCACGAATGCGATCAGCGAGCGGCATCGCCATCGCTTCGAGATGAACAACGCCTATCGCGAGGTCGTCGAAGAGCACGGTATGACCATCTCCGGTACCTCGCCTGACGACGTCCTGGTCGAGATCATCGAGTTGGACGACCATCCGTGGTTCATCGGATGCCAGTTCCACCCGGAGTTCAAGAGCCGCCCGACCGAGGCACATTCGCTGTTCGGAGACTATATCGCGAAGTGCCTGGAGCACCGGGAGAAGCGGCCGAAAGAAACGGAAGCGGTGGCGGAGTAACGCCCATCGCGCCCCAGCTTTGCGACGGCCGCCCTCGAGGCGGCTGTTGTGCTTCTTGGGAGACGTCATGCGGCCATCTTGGCCGCATGTTCTGCGACGTGGTCCAGTATGCGGGCAGGATGCCCGTATGACGAACGACGCAGCGCTACGATAGGGAATGCTATTATGTGTGACACGATGGTCGCAAGCGGCCAGATGACCGCCGACGGGCGAACCTGGCTAGCCAAGAACAGCGATCGCGAGCCCGGCGAGGCGCAGGTGGTAGAGCATCTGCCCCGGCGAGAGAATCTGGGGCGCGCGGTCCAGTGCACGTGGATCGACGTTCCGCAGTCCGATGTGTCGTGGGAGTGCGTGCTATCGCGGCCGTTCTGGATGTGGGGCGCGGAGATGGGCGTCAATGAACACGGCGTCGCGGTGGGAAACGAGGCCGTGTTCACGCGTCTGCCGGTCGCCGAGACGGGGCTAACCGGTATGGATCTGGTTCGGCTCGCCCTGGAGCGAGCGACGAGCGCGCGCGAGGCCATCGATATCATCACGCGACATATCGAATTGCACGGTCAGGGCGGACGCTGTGGGTATCGCCACTCGGATTTCCGCTATCACAACTCATTTGCCATCGCCGACGGGGAAGCCGCCTGGATCCTCGAGACTGCCGGGCCTCACTGGGCAGCTGTGCGCGTCGAGACCGTGCGCACGATTTCGAACGGGTTGACGATCGAGCAGGACTACGACCTGATCTCAGAACACGCGATTTCGTTCGCCATCGAGCGCGGCTGGGCGAGGTCGGAGGGTGAATTTGGTTTTCGCTCGGCGTACGCCGACCCGGCGATGACGCAGCTCGCGGGTGCCGAAGATCGGCGATTTCGGACGCGCCAGTCGCTGGCGGCGGCCGGTTCGTCGTTGGCGTGGGATGACTTTGCCGACGCACTCCGTGATCACGCCGGCATGAATCCGGCCAGAGGCTGGCGTATGGCGATGCCGTGCGCTCACGCGAGTTGGTGGCCGACACGGACCGCGGGTCAGACGACCGGCTCGATGATCGCCCGGCTCGGGGAGGCACCGATCGCCTGGCTGACGGGCACATCGTCGCCGTGCGCGAGCGTGTTCAAGCCGGTGGTCCTGGGCGGCGAGCTGGTCGACGCGGGACCGGCGCCCGGGGCGGGCTGGGATGGGGAGAGCCTGTTCTGGAGGCACGAGCGTTTGCACCGGGCCCTGATGCGTGATCATGTTGCCCGTGGGACCTTCGACGACGCGCGCCGCATGCTCGAGTCCGAGTTGCGCCGGGACGTCTACCTCGACGATCCGTCGCTCGCCTGGCACGCGCACCGGCGGCACGTCGACACCTGGGCCGACCGGGCGTGGGAGCGAGCGCGTCATGCGTTGCCGGTGCGACCGAATCAATGGTTCTGGCGCTGGCACGACTGGCTCGACGAGGTCCCGCAGACACTCGAACGCGAATGGTAAGCTGATCCGTGGAGGAGACGATGGCAGACGAGCAAGAACGCATCGACGCGCGCATTTCCGGCGAGGTTCAGGGCGTATTCTACCGCGCGACTACCCGAGAAACCGCGCAGTCGCTCGGCGTCAAAGGCTGGGTGAAGAACCTGTCGGACGGCACCGTGCGCCTGGTGGCCGAAGGGCCGAAATCCAGGCTCGAGGAACTTGTCGAGTGGGCCCACGAAGGCTCGCCGGCCGCGCGTGTCGAGGATGTCGACGTCGATTGGAGCGACGCGACCGGCGAGTTCTCGGATTTTCATATCGAGCGATAATCGGCGACTATTGGATCGTGCCAGTGGCCAGGAACGTATTGCTGCTGCTGTTCGTCAGCCCGTTGCCGCTACCGATCGAGCACTCGGTGGCAGACGCTTCGTTCGAATCGCCGCTGAGTACCGCCGAGTACGAACCCGAGGCGATATTGGACCAACCGGATACGACCGCCGAGCGAAAGCCGGTCGCCTGGTTGCTGTAGCCGGCCAGGACTGCCGTGGTCGAGTTTGTGGTCTCGTTCTGGTTGCCAGCCACAACCGCGCTGTTACTGCCGTTCGCGATATTGTTGGTGCCGCTGAACACGGACGCGCCCCTCGCTTCGATGGTGTTCCCATCGCCCCCGACGAAACCGCCGTAGCTCGTGTAGGTATGGTCGTCACCGAGTACGATATTGTGCGAGCCGGTCTTCGTGGTGGTCGTGCCTCCGTCGTCGTAGCCGACGACCAGGTTACCCGTGCCGTTGACGGTGCCGCTGGTGGTACCGGTGCCGTTTCGGACGTGCACGTTCACATCCGTGAAGGTCACCGCGCTCTCGCCGTTGATCGTGGTTGCGGACATGCTCGCGGTCTTCGTCTCGAGGCTCGAGATGCTGGACGAGTTGCCGCTCACCGTGCTCTGGAGCGAGGAGATCGCGGTCGAGTTGTCGCCGATGTCTGCAGTGTTGTTGCTGATATCGGTGGCGTTATCCGAGGTCGTGTTCTGCAGCGATGAGATATTGCTGGAGTTGGTGCTGATGTTGCTGGAGTTGGTGCTGATGCTGGACGAGTTGCTGCTGACCGTGCTCTGGAGCGAGCTGATGTCGCCGGAGTTGGTGCTGATCGTGTTCTCGGCCGACGTTACGCGGGTATCGAGGTCGCTCAGCGAGGTCTCATTGGTCGACACGCGACTCTCCAGGTTCTGCAAATCCGCCGATTCGAGCGAGGATACGCGGCTCTCGAGGTCCTGATTGTCCTGCTCGAGTGCTTCGACACGCTGCAGGAGCGCCTCGAGCGCGGCCTGTGTGTCGGTCGCGCCGAGCTGTGCGGAGCTGTCATCGAAGGGGGTCTCGGATGCTGGTTCTGCCTGTTGGAGATCATCCGGGGTCTGGCCCTGGATGGTCTGCGCGTCGTCGGCCGTCGTGGCCGTGACGGCGTGCGCCGCGGATGGCACCGCGCCGAGGCTCATGCGGGCAGATTCGTCATCGCCGGCAATCTGGATGCTGAGCTTTGCGGCCGGGTTCGCGTGAAAGATCTCCGCGTCCAGCTGCTCGTTGGCCCCCAGGTAGACCTCGAAGAGGCCCTGGTCGACGGGAACGTCGACGGTCGACTCCCAGACCGGGGTATCGCTGGCGTCGTCCTGATAGATGCGAAATGTCGCCGACACGGTCTCATCGAGCGCGGCCCCGTCTGAGTCGGTCAGCAAGCCCTGTACGGGCACTTCGACCGGGGTCTGCGCGGCGGCGGTCGACGCGCAGAGCATCGTGGCGACGGCGACCAAAATGGCGACGAGAATCGACTTGGATTTCTTGGCTGACAGAGTCTTCATAAGGGTTCCTCGTGTACGAACGGGCGGGGAGCTCGCGTTGCTAATATCTGATTGAGGCAAAATCTGGGGAGTTCTCGATCGCATCATCGCTCCTGGCCATGCTGAGCCGCGCCAGCGCCGAGGCGAATTCGATGGTTCGACGTCTCCAGCGTCCTGGCTCCGCCGCGTGGTGCGACGATCAGGCGGAAGCTGTGATTCGTCGTGTCCAGCGTGGCGCCGCCTCCACTGGGGGCGAGCGTTTGAACTGGCTCGGGCGGAGGTACGAATGTGTCCTCTTCCGTGTCGCCGCCGTCGCTCTGGCTGTCGCCATCGGTGCCGGCGTCAGCCATCACATCGGTGTCGGCGGAATTGTTGGAGTCGGGAGTGCCGTCGATTTCGCCGCTGGCGCAACCGGGCAGCGCTGTCGTGCTGAAGCACGCCACCGCCAGTAGCCCGAGCAGGCATTTTAGCGTCTTGTTTTGCATGAATTTGACCAAACTTGTTTCGAAGATCGGGACCGTCAGTTGATCAGGATAGCACAATGGCAATCCTGTGTAAGCGATTGTCTACAGCATGGGCACTTCGAAACAACTGTTACTGCTCGATTTTTTCGCGCTGGGCCTGCTCGAGTTCGCGTGCGCGGCGAGCACGCAGGTCCTCACCGGCGGCCTCAGCGGCGGCGACGCCGAGCGCCAGCACGCGCGCGACGTCCTGGTCGACCATGCCGGTCTCGGCGAAGAGCGCCGCGGTTCGATCGAGGTGGGTATCGAATTCTTCCCAGAGGCCCGCGTGGGCCATGCACGGGATCAGCGCCGCGTGCACTGCGATCTCGAAGCCAAACTCGCCGCGCTGCTCGATGTCCCAGAGGACGTGGGTGAGCGTGGCGCCGGCACGCTGCCAGTCGCCGCGTTCGAGGAGGACGAGGGCGAGGTTGATCCGAACCATCGATTCGTCGCCCGCGTGCAGGCGCCGCATCAGCCCGGCGGCCGCAGTGTAGTGAGCCTCGGCGGCCTCGAGATCCCCGGTCTGTCGGGCGATCTCGCCCAGCAGGTTCAGCGCGTGAGCCTTCCCGAATCGGAGCCCGTGCTGCTCGAACGTGTTCAGTGCGTCCCGCAGATACGCCTCGGCGTCTTCGAGCCTTCCGATACGTCGCAGCGCGTCCGCAAGTCCATATAGCGACGAGCTCAGTCCGAGGGGCTCGTTGGAGTCATCGAAGAGCGAGATCGCCTCGCGGTAGGCGGCGATCGAAGATGCATAGTCGCCCGTGGAGCGCCCTACAGCGCCCAACCCTTGTAGTGCGACGGCCTGTGCATCCGGGTCGCCCTGCGCTTCGAAGAGCTCGACCGCATCGCGGTAGAGTCTATCGGATTCTGCGAATGAGCCGCGGTCGTAGGCGAGCTTCCCTCGGATTCGATACCACTCGGCGCGCAGCGAGTCGTCGTCAACTGCGAGCACGATCGGGCGAGCCTCCTCGAGCAACTCCTCGGCCAGATCGAGCTCGCCCTCCAGAATTTTCGAGTGTGCGGCGACCAGGCGTCCATTCGCGCGCCTTGGGTCGTCGTCCGGAGGGCTCGCCTCTGCCAGCGCGTCCCGCCAGGACTCGATATAGTCGGCGGCGGCCGCGAAGCTCCCCTCCCGCCGTCGACCCTCGGCTGCAGCGATGAGCGGCTCGAGCGCCTCTTCGAACTGCTCGGCTCGAATGAGGTGACGAGCCCGCCGGGCCGCGCGATTGCCATACGGGTCCTGAATGGCAGCGTCTTCGAGCAGCTCCGCGCACGTCTGGTGGGCCAAGATGAGGCGGTCTTCTCGCTCGGCGCGGGACAGGAGGCTGTCGCGAAGCACGCCGTGGGTGAATGCCCATCGGCTGTCGTGGCGCCGCAGCATACCCCGTCGCTCGATGTGTCGAAGGAGCTGGTCCGGGATGTCGAGCTGGCGCAGCTCGCAGGCCAGGCGCCATTCGTGCTCCTCGAATTCGCTTCCGAGCGCCGCGGCCAACTCCAGAATGGGGCGGAGGTCGGTGACTTCTTGCTCGAGCTCGCGCGCCAGGTGTGCGATGCGCTCGTCGCACAGCGCGATGAGGTTCTCCGGCAGTGGCGGCTCGGAGCCGGCTGGCAGGCGAAAGCCATGCTCGCCGATAGAAAGGATATCGCGATCGACCCAGTCGCCGACGAGCTGGATGGCGTAAAGCGGGTTGCCTCGCGTGCCCTCGACGACCTTGCGAGCCAGCTCGGGCTCCATCGAGAGCATCTGGCCGACCAGCGCTTCGTGAGCCTCTTGCGGTAGCGGCCCGATGTCGATGTGTTCGCCGGAGCTGCCGGCGGTGAGTTGGCGAAGAAGATCCACGGCCATGGGGTTTTCCGTCAGCAACTCGTGTCGGGCTGTCATGACCACGAGGACCGGGAGGTCCGAGGCCTTTGGCGACTGCAGGATCGATGAGACCCACTTGAGGCTCTCTTCGGCCCAGTGGACGTCCTCCATGACGATGATCACCGGGCGCTCGGCGCAGAGGCGCTCGACGAACAGGGTCAGAGCGTCCCTGCGGGAGGCGGTCGTGACGTCGGAGACCTCGCCCTCCGAGCAGATCATGCCGGCGAGGACCGCCGCGCTCACGCGCTCGTCGAGCGTCGGGTCTCGGTCCGCGGCGACGCAGCGTTCGACCACCGAGTGGACCCGAGAGCGCTCGAGTCCGGTGCAGCGCAGGTGCTCGGCGATCATGCGTCCCAGCGCGCGGTCACCACCGTCGACATCGCTGTGGCGTGCGTGCAGCACGTTGGCGGCGCCGACTTCATGGGCGCGCTCGGAGAGCCAGCGCGCGAGCCGACTCTTCCCGGTGCCGGCCGGCCCCGCGAGTGCGACGGTTCGGCACGATCGAGACGCATGGACATCCTGAAGGGCGCGCCAGAGGGCCTCGCGTTCGGACTCGCGGTCGACGAACGGCCGCTCCCGGATGTCGAAGAGCTCGAGGCCGACCCCGACGATCGATGCGCTCGTGCCGCGTTCCTCGCTGCGCCTCCAGTCCTCGGGCAGTGGAGGGTTCAGCCAGGTTGATTGCAGGGCGGTGGCAGGCGATTCGTCCGACGAAGAGGCGAACGCCGAGGGCATCGCCTCGGCGCTGGACTCGAACGTTGGCGGCCCCACCGCTTCGGTGGTTTGCTCGTGGATTGAATCCGGCGTGTCGCGGCTGACAACACCCGATAAGGCCCGGCGGACGGGCAGTATGGGCGGTGGTGTGAAGTTGGCGGGTGCTTCGGTGGTCCGCGGGAATTTCGACAGCGCGAACGCCGCGTCGGCCGCTCGTCGGAAGCGATACTGCGTGTTTTTCGCCAGGAGTCGCAGCAGCCAGTCCTCAAATCCGTTGGGCACTGCAAAACGCGCGGCGGGCGGCGGGACCGGATCTGACAGGTGTGCCTTGAGCAGCGCCTTGCCGCTTAGATTCTCGAACGGCAGCGTCCCGGTGACGAGCTGGTAGGCCACACAGCCGAGCGCATACAGGTCGGTCCAGGGGCCCTGGCTGCGCCAATTCCCGCGGATATGCTCCGGCGCCATGTAGGGAGGCGTGCCCTGGGTTTTCTCGAAGACCTCGTCGAAATCGGGCGCGAAGACCCGAGCCAGACCGAAGTCGGACAGCTTGATCTGCGGCATCGAGGTATCCTCGTCGAGCACGAGGATATTGGCCGGTTTGATGTCACGATGGACGACGTCGCGGGCGTGTGCATAGGCCAGGGCTTCGAGCACCTGGAGCAAGACGTGACGCAATGAGCGCCAACTCGCCATTTTCGGCCCCATGTCGGAGAGCGTTCCGCCGGAGACGAGCTCCATGGCGAAGTAGGGGCTGCCGGCGACCAGGTCGCCCCCGGTCTGTGCCTCGGCGTCTTCGCCAACCTCGCCGTAGTCGAACAGCATGACGATGGAGGGGTGGTCGAGTCGTGCGGCTGTTCGGGCTTCGTGATAGAAGGTGGTGTTGGCGTTGGCGTCGGCCCGGGCGAGTTCCTCGGACAGGACTTTGATCGCGACGTAAACTCCCTGTCGGATGTGGCGAGCTTTCCAGACGCGACCCATGCCGCCGCGCCCGATGCGCTCGACCAGCTCGAATGGTCCTAGTCGTATCATGCTGGTACCGCCGTGCGTCGCGCCAAAGCGCGAATTCCGAGAGCCCGCTTGGGTGTCCGTCTTCCCTCAGGATAAGGCTGATGCGAGTGGATTGCACGGATGTGCCACGCTGAGTGCCCCGATCGGTCAAGTGTCGACCTCTACGAAGCTGCATTGAACCGCCCACACGAGATGACACAGTCCCTACCAGTCGATGAGATACGCCCCGATTTCGAGGAGGCGCTCGCGTCGGGGTCGCCGGTGATCATCACGGCGCCCACCGGCTCGGGCAAGTCCACGCGACTGCCGCTATGGATGGACGAGTCGCTCGATGGGCCGATCCTGGTGGTCGAGCCGCGACGCGTGGCATGTCGATCGCTCGCGCAGTGGCTCAGCAAGGGGCGAGGAGAAAAGGTCGGCCAGACGATCGGTTATACGGTGCGCTTCGACGACCGAACGAGCGACGAGACCCGCGTGCGTTTTGCCACGACCGGTGTTGTGCTGCGCATGCTCGACGAGCAATCGGAGTGGCCTTTTGCGGGCGTGCTGATCGACGAATTTCACGAGCGGAGCTGGCAGGTCGACCTGATCCTGGCGCTGCTTCGGCAGCGGCGAAGAGGTGGCGAAGACTTCTCGCTGGTGCTGACGTCGGCGACGTTGGAGGCGCAGCAGTTGGCCGCCGAGCTCGATGCCGAGCTGCTCGAGGCCACCGGTCGGACCTATCCCGTCGATATTTCGTACTGGGGCGAGCCAGCGGCACCGAGTCGCCACGACCTGGAGCATCGGGTGCGAGACGCCGTCGAGAAGACGCTCGAGCGCGACCCGGACGGCGATATCTTAGTCTTCTTGCCCGGAAAGGGCGAGATCGCGGACTGCGAATCGGCGCTCGGCGCGCTATCGGGCGACCATGCGTTCGATGCTGTGCCCGTTCATGGCGGACTGCAGTCACATCAGATGGGGAAGGCGCTCGACCAGTCACACATGACGCGGAGGGTGTATCTGGCGACCAATGTCGCGGAGACCTCGCTGACGCTCCCGGGGGTCACGACGGTGATCGACAGCGGGCTGGCGCGCATGAAGATCCATCGCGGCGGGCGCTCTGCACTCGCACTGGTGCCCATAGCGCGCGACTCGATGGACCAGCGAGCCGGTCGCGCGGGCCGCGTCCAGGAAGGTCGCTGCATCCGCCTGTGGAGCCGTCGATTTCGGCCCTCGGAAGTCACGCAACCCGAGCTGGAGCGCATCGAACTCGACGACATGATGCTGCACGCCGGCGCCTGCGGGATTCCCGTCGACGCATTCGAGGCGGCACCCTGGGTCACGCAGCCGCCGACGTTTGCCGCAGAGCAGGCCCGAGACCGGCTGATCGCCGTCGGGGCGTTTCGTCGGGACGGGGAGCTCACCGAGAAGGGGCGGCGGCTGGCGATGCTGCCGGTCGACGGGCATGACGCGCGGATGTTGATCGATGCCCGGGGTGCGATGGCCTCGTTCGCGTGTGACCTGGTCGCGTTGTTGCAGCTCAACGGTCGTCTGGTGTTGGGGACTGGCAACCACGACGTGCATCGGGCCCGGGCCAAGCTGGCGGGCTCGCTCGATAATGAGGTGCACGTGCACGTCGCGTATCTGCGACGCGGCGATTCGCGTCGGCACAAACTCCACGGCGGGGCGCTCGACGAGGCGCGCAAGACGTCGTCCAGCCTGCGCGACCTGCTCGAGCTGGACGCGCGAGAGCCGACGCGCGACGCGAGCGCGCTGCCCTCGACGCGGGAGGCCGCCGAATACCTGCTCGAGCGCGTGCCCGAAGCCGGATTCGTGCTGCGCGAGCGGGCGCTGCGGCGCCGGAGCGGCGGGCGATCTCGCCCCGGGCGCTCCGAGCCGTGGGCGAACGGTCAGGTCGAGTTGAGCGTCTGGCCGTATGAGCCGCCGCGGCCGGAGGGTGAGGATCCGCCGAAAGCGCCGGTGGCCGGCCTCATTCTGGACCACTTTTGGCTGGGGGATTCCGGGACCAGCGTCCGC
>JBNJFZ010000136.1:0-15016 GCA_051747295.1 Myxococcota bacterium | reverse complement strand
GATCTCCTCGCGCGTAAACGCCGAGACCGTCTCTTCGGTGCCGAGTTGGAGTGTCGCGTATGGATGTCCCTCGAAGAGCAGGCCGGTCGCCACGTAGCCAACGAGGCGGTCCGGGTTGTCCTGCAGGCTGCGAATATCGGCCAGGTGTCGTTCGCGTTGCAGGGCGAGCTCCTCCTCGGGCAGAGCGGGCTCGGTGATGGTCTCGACCATCAAGTCCCAGGTCGGCCCGAAGTTCTGCAGGACCGATTGCATCGCGTACCCCGAGTAGTCCCGGTCGTTGAAGGAACTCACCGAGCTCCCCATCGAGTCCAGCGCTGAGTTGAACTCATCTTTCGGGTGCGACTCCGTTCCACCGTTGACGGCCAAACTCAGCGCGAGCCGCTCGATACCGGTGGTCTTGTCGGTCAGACGTGCGCTCCCGCCCTCGAGGTAGACGCGCGCGGATACGACCGAGGTCGCAGGCGTGCGCTTGTGCAGCACCGTCACCCCTCCCACACGATACGCCGTGACCCCATCCACCTCGCCGATCTTGTCGATTTTGGGCTCGGGAGCCTCGTCGATACCAACGGGTTTGTACGCGGGAATGCCCCGGTCGACGTCAGCGTCAGCCTCCGCCGACTCTTTCGAGTCCGCGGTCTGTTGCTCGACCGGCTTCTCGTCGTCTTTATCGGCCTTACTGCCACCACATGCGGGCGCGGCGAGCCCGAGTCCGAGCAGGGCGAGGAGACAAAATTTCCAGGAGATAGGTTGCTTTCGATTACTTCTCATCGCTCTCCTCCTTCTGCTCGGCGTCTTCGGCATCGATGGCCATCTTTGCTTCCTCGACCATGACCGCCAGGTCCGCATTCGTCAGCCCCATCTTCTCTTTGACCTGCGGCGAGACGAGGACGCCCATGACGAACGGCTTTCCGATGATGTATTCCTTGACGTAGTCGGCGATATCCTGTCGAGACGTCGCCTTCAGGTTGTCGATATAGTTGATGTAGTAGTCCGGGCCGGCCGTCGCCCACCAGAAGCTGACGGTGTGCGCGAATTGGCTGGTCTTCTCCCGGTCGTAGATGTCTTGCACCGAGAGGATGGTCTTCGCGCTCTCGAGCTGTTCGTCGGTGTAGTATGCGGGGTCCTGCAGCTTGTAGACCTCGCGCAGCAGCGCCTCGATAGCCGCCTGGAGTTTATCCGGCGTCATCTGGGCGCGCAGGTTGATGGGTCCGGTATACTGTTGGGTGTAGTAGCTGAGGTCCGAGCTCAACGTCAGGCCGGACTCGACAAGGGTCTTCTGAAATTTACTGGTCGGCTGGCTCAGGATGAAGCTCAACACGTCCGCGGCGTAAGTGGCGGTCGGATCCTCGTCGACCGACGGCCCGTGCCACGAGAACTGCACGAACGGGACCTTCACCTGTTTTTCGACGATGAACGTCGAGGTCTCCTCGAGCGCGGGGTGTTCGGGCACCGGCCACTTGGTGAACGGCTCGGGGGCCTTCTCCCACTCCGAGAACATCTCCTCGGCCATCGCAAATGCTTCGTCGGCTTCGACGTTGCCTGCGATGAGCAGCGCCGAATTATTCGGCACGTAGTAGCGCTCCTTCATCGTGCGCATCTGCTCGACGGTCGCTTTGGTGACCGTGTCGCGGTCGCCCAGCGGGTCTTTGCGGGAGGGATGCTCGGTCCACAGCGCATCTTCCATCGCCTCGCCGAACCAGTAATACGGGCTCGACTCGTTGCGCTCGATCTCGCCGATGACGACCTGCTTTTCCTTCTCGAATTCCTCCTCGTCGAACTTCGGCGAGGTGATGGCGTTGTACATGAACTCGAGCCCGGGCTGCAGGTTCGAGGAGGGCAGGGTGAAGAAGTAATTGACCCGCTCGGTGCTGGTCGTGCCGTTGAACACGATGCCCAGCTCGCGCATCCGCTCCAGGTAGGCTTCCTGATTCGGGATGACCGCGTTGCCCTTGAAGAACATATGCTCGTAGAGGTGGCTCAGCCCGTTGTATTCGGGGGGCTCGGTGAACGCACCGTTCTGGACCGCGATCTCGATCGTGACGATCGGGAGCGACGGGTCCGGGATGACGATGACATCCAGACCGTTATCCAGCGTCTTTTGTTGGATGAGGTCCTTTGGTCCTTCGGCCGACGCCGTCCGCGGCGCAAGCCACGCGCCGACCGCCACAGCGACCAGAGCGAGCAGGGCGACTCTTCGCCCCAGGGTTCGAACAAAGCTCAATCTGTTCATGTCAGTGCCTTTAATAGGGTTCGCTTTCTCTTAGTGTCGTCGAATATCACAACCCACAACCTAATCGTAGCAACAGCGCGCGGGCGGCCTCGATTCCGACCGACCTGCGAGGCTGATGACCCATCCAATCCCCGCGTCCCCATTTCCCTGCCCCTCGTTTCCGGGGCGAGGCGACATTGACACTCTCGCGGGTTTGTCGCTACAAGGGTGCGCGATGTACTGAGTCAGAAATTTCCGAGGATTTGCGACATGTCTCTATTGAAACGACGCGTTCGCGAGGCCCTGCCACTGTTGCTTGTCGGCCTGCTGGCCGCTGGCTTCGGGTTGACGGGCTGCGACGATGATTCGACGAAGAAGGGCGCCAACAACGGCGAGAAGTCCGAGAAGTCCGAGGAAGACGAATTTCGGGCCGGATCGGAAGCAGAGATGCTCACGTTTGCGCTCGCCGCCGATCCCGAGACGTTCGACACCGCGACGATGAGCGGTGCACCGGAAGGTCGATCGGCGATGCAACTCTTCGAAGGCCTGCTGATTCCGGGGCCGACCACGGAGGGCATCGAGGATTCCTCGAAGTTGGTTCGACCGGGCGTCGCCGAGTCCTACGAGGTCAGCGACGACGGCAAGACCTACACCTTCAAGCTCCGCGAGGACGCGAAGTGGTCCAATGGCGATCCGGTCACCGCAAACGACTTCGTGTATTCGTGGCGCCGCGTGCTTTCGCCCGCTACCGCAGCTGATTACGCCTCGCTGATGTTCCTCATCGAGGGAGGCGAAGACTTTTACAGCGCACTACAGAAGGCGGAAGCCGAAGAAAAAGAGGTCGACGCGGACAAGCTCTGGGAGAAAGTCGGCGTCAAAGCCGTCGACGATCAGACCCTCCAGGTCGACCTCATCAACCCGACTCCTTACTTTCCCGAGTTGGTCGCGTTCTACACGTTCTTCCCGACGCCCAAGAAGGTCGTCGAGGAGCACGGTGACGAATGGACCAAGCCCGAGAATATCGTCTCCAACGGCGCATATAAGCTCGGCGAGTACGCGTCGCAGAAGCACATTATCTTCACCAAGAACGACCAGTACTGGGACAGAGACAACGTCAGCATCCCGAAAGCCAAGGCGCGCATCATCGCCGACCGCAGCGCGGTTGTGAACGCCTATCGAGCCGAGGAACTCCACTGGTCGGGAGCCACACTCCCGGTCTCACAGGTCTCGAGCCTCGTCTCGCACCCGGACTACCGGCGCGACCCGATGCTGGGCACCTACTATTTCCGGGTGAACGTCTCCGACGAAGACTCTCCGTTCGCGAACCCGAAGGTGCGCCAGGCGCTCTCGCTGACCGTCGACCGCCAGGGCCTGGTCGATAACGCACTCAACGGTCTCTACAAGCCGGCGACATCGTACGTCCCGGCCAGCATGGCCGCATTCGAGTCCACGACTGAGACGAGCTTCTCCCCCAAGAAAGCCAAGGACCTGCTCAAAGAGGCGGGTTACGGCAAAGACGGCAAGGAGTTCCCGAAAGTCGAGCTTCTCTACAATACCGACGAGAACCACAAGCTGGTGGCCGAGTCCGTCCAGTCGATGTGGCAGCGCTACCTCGGCATCGAGGTCGAGCTCGTCAACAAAGAGTGGAAGATGTACCTCAAGGACGTCGACAACCTCGAGTACGAGATTGCGCGCGCCGGCTGGATCGGAGACTACAACGACCCGATGACCTTCCTGGACATGTGGGAGACGGGCAACGGCAACAACGACACCGGCTGGTCGAACGAGAAGTACGACAGCCTCATCAGCGATGCGCGAGCCGAGACGAATACCGAGAAGCGCACCGAGCTGCTCCAGCAGGCCGAAGAGCTGCTGCTGGCCGAAGGCCCTGTCATCCCGGTCTACTTCTATACGACGAATGTGCTCGTAGCCGGCCACCTGGAGGGCTTCGAAGCGCATAACCGTGACATCCATCTCCTCAAATATATGAGCCTTCCCGAGTGACGCGCTTTATCCTGAAAAGGGTGTTCAGCAGCATTGTCGTGCTGCTGATCATCATCACGATTGCGCTCTGGATCACGCGACTCGCCCCCAGCAACCCTTGTCTCAAGGAGAGGGAGGCGAATACGTGCGCCTGTGTGAAGGAGCATAACCTCGATCGCCCGGTGTTCCCGGTCTACACGGATATCCCCATCGATCCCGTGAAGGGATGCAGTATGTGGGAGCCGAACTCCGAGGTCACTATCGGTCCGGTCCACGTGCTGACCAGCGAGTGGGGGAAGACCCAGTACCTGGACTACATCCGAAACCTGATCATCCACCAGGACCTCGGGCGCAGCATGAAGACCGACCGGCGCGTCGGTGACACCATCATGTCTGCACTGCCGTATACGGCTCAACTCGGGCTGCAGGCATTGCTCATCGCGATGCTCATCGGGATTCCCGCGGGCCTCTACGCCGGCCTCAAACAGAACACGCCGGCCGACTACACGACGATGACCCTGGCGATGGTCGGGGTGAGTATCCCGAACTTCGTTCTGGGGCCGATACTCATCCTGATCTTCGCGCTGAACCTCGAATGGTTCAGCCCGAACGGTTGGGAGAGCTGGAAGGATAGTGTCTTACCCAGCATCACGCTCGGGTTGTTCTACGCCGCCTATATCGCGCGGCTGACCCGGGGCGGCATGCTCGAGATCATCCGCAAAGACTTCATCAGGACCGCCCGCGCCAAGGGCCTATCGGAGAGCACGGTCGTCTTCCGGCACGCCCTGCGCGGCGCGATTCTACCCGTCGTCAGTTATCTGGGGCCGGCCTTCGCGCGACTGCTGACCGGCTCGGTCGTCGTCGAGGAGATTTTCGCACTCCCCGGAGTTGGTACACACTTCGTGCGCTCGGCTCTCAACCGCGACTACAACATGGTTCTGGGCACCGTCATTTTGTATTCGACCATCCTGATATCGCTGAACCTCATCGTCGACGTTCTCTACACGGTCATCGACCCGCGGGTGGACTACGATGAGTGAACCACAGGACAAGAAGCAGAGCGGGGCGGGCAAACCCGACGAACTCGTCGAGGGTACGAGCCTCTGGAAGGACGCGTTTCGGCGCCTCAAGAGGAATAAGGCCGCCATGGCCGGGCTCATCATCGTGGTCTTCATGGCCGGATGCGCCATTTTCTACGATGCTATTGCCCAGTACGTCACGCAGTTCGAGCTCGACGAGCAGCACGGGTTCGTGGTGCCCAAGCCGCCGGGCGCCCGCAGCGTTCCGTCGCATTACTTCGACATGATGGAGCCCGAGGGTGAGCTCGCTTTCGAAGAGTTGGACACCAACGACGACGGCGTCTTGATGGATCGAGAGATCCTACACGCCTACAAGAAGTGGGAGTTCCAGAAGCTCGACAAGAACGGCGACGGCGTCCTCGATTACGAGGAATACAAAGATGCGCCACTGACCCTGCCATCCCCCTCGGAGTTCATCCCGGACTGCCAGCGCTGGACCTTCGCGAAGAAGAGCATGGCGCCCATCGAACACCCGGACGTCTTCGCGTGCTCGGCCGAAGATGGTGAGATGAAGCTCGAAGATGCGGGTAAGCTCGTCGAGATCATCAACTCCGGTGAGGTTCGCGACATCATCGCGCGCTACGATCGAGACGATGACGCATTTCTCTCCCCCGAAGAATACAAGGGCCTGCCTCAGCCAGAAGTCAATGTGCTGGGCACGGACCAACTCGGACGCGACCTGCTCACCAGGCTCGTCTACGGTGCTCGCATCTCGCTGGCCGTGGGCATCATCGCAACCCTCGTATCGCTGCTCATCGGCGTCACGTACGGCGCAACAGCGGGGTTCATCGGTGGCAAGGTCGACAATATCATGATGCGGATTGTCGACGTCATGTACGGGCTTCCGTTCATGATCCTCATCATCCTGCTGGTGTCGGTCTTCGGCTCGGACATCTTCATCCTGTTCGTCGCGCTCGGTGCGATTCAGTGGCTGACCATGGCACGCATCGTGCGAGGGCAGGTCATCAGCCTCAAGGAAGAGGAGTTTATCGACGCGGCACGCGTGATCGGCGTGTCAAACCCGGCGATTATCTTCCGCCACCTGATCCCGAACGCGCTCGGCCCCATCATCGTCTATACCACGCTGACCGTGCCGGCGGTGATGCTCGAGGAGGCCTTTCTGTCGTTCCTCGGGCTCGGCGTGCAGGCGCCGCTGACGTCCTGGGGCGCGCTCGCCAGTGAAGGGCGACAAATCATGGAGACAGCGCCCTGGGTCATCATCGCCTCGGGCTCCGCGCTGGCGATCACGCTGATGAGCCTGAACTTCCTCGGCGACGGACTCCGCGACGCGTTGGACCCGCAGCTTCGCAACGACTGAACGTCGAATAGACTGCTTTTGACGCCCGAATGGGTGCACAGATTGACGTATGAGTGAAACCGCAACACAGACCGAGGATGCCTCGACGCCCCGCGAGTCCGACTCGCGCGGCGAGCCGCTACTGGCGGTCGACGACCTGAAGACTTATTTCTTCACCGACGAGGGCACGATCCGCGCCGTCGATGGCGTGAGCTTCGACATTCATCCCGGCGAGTCGCTGGGCATCGTCGGCGAGTCCGGCTCGGGCAAGTCGGTCACCCAGATCTCGATAATCGGCCTGATCCCATCGCCCCCCGGCGAGATCGTCGGGGGCGAAGTACGCTTCAAGGGCGAAAACCTGTTCGAGAAGTCCGACCGCGAGATGCGCAAAATTCGAGGCAACGAGATCTCGATGATCTGGCAGGACCCGATGTCCAGCCTGAACCCGTTTTTGCGCATCTCCACCCAACTCTATGAACCGCTCAAGCTCCACCAGGGGCTCAGCGAGTCCGAGGCCAGGGAGCGCGCGATCGACATGCTCGAGAAGGTCGGCATCCCCGGCGCATCCGAGCGCATCGACCAGTATCCGCACCAATTCTCGGGCGGTATGCGCCAGCGCGTGATGATTGCGATGGCGCTTCTGTGCGAGCCGGACCTGCTGATCGCCGACGAGCCGACCACCGCGCTCGACGTGACGATTCAGGCCCAGATCCTCGAGCTCATCAAGGAGCTTCGCGAGGATTTTGGCACCAGCGTCATCACCATCACGCACGACCTGGGCGTCGTCGCAGGCGTGGCCGACCGCATCATCGTCATGTATGCCGGACGCGTCATGGAAGAAGCGCCCGCCAATGAACTCTTCTACCGACCGTCGCATCCATACACAGTGGGCTTGCTCAAGAGCGTGCCGCGCCTGGATCGGGGCGGTGAGGAAGAGCTCATCCCCATCGAAGGGCGGCCCCCGGATACCTCGAAAGAGATCAAGGGCTGTCCATTCGCGGAGCGGTGTCGCTGGAAGATCGAGAAGTGCGAAGACGAGTTTCCACCGCCCGTCGACTTCGGCCACCAGCATCGCTCGTATTGCTGGCGCGCCGAGGAAGTCCACGAGGCAGAACTCGGCACCAAGACCAGCCCCAAGCGCATGAAGGAAATCGAGCGCCGTGTCCTTGCCGGAGAGACCATCGAGGCATACGAGGAAGACGGAGGCGACGATGAGTGAGGCGACCTCAGACGATGCTCTACTGAGCATCTCGAATCTCAAGATGCACTTCCCGGTCTACAAGGGCGTGCTCTTTCGCAGAGAAGTCGAGCGCGTCAAGGCTGTCGACGGCCTCACGTTCGATATCAGGAAGGGCGAGACGCTCGGATTGGTGGGCGAATCCGGATGCGGCAAGTCCACGACCGGCCGCGCCATCGTCCAGCTCTATCGACCAACGGCCGGCGAAGTCCACTTCGACGGACAAGACCTCGCCAAATTGCCCGATAACCAGCTCGGGCCGCTGCGGCGCGACCTGCAGATGATCTTTCAGGATCCGTATGCGTCGCTCAACCCGCGCATGACGGTCGGCGACATCATCGCCGAGCCGCTCAAGGTGCATGGACTGGCGCGCGGCGAGGAACTCCGCCGTCGAGTCCAGGACTTGATGGAGACCGTCGGCCTCGATCCACGCTTCGTGCGCCGCTACCCGCACGAATTCTCCGGCGGGCAGCGCCAGCGAATCGGTGTGGCGCGCGCGTTGGCGACCAAGCCGCGCTTTATCGTGTGCGACGAGCCGATCAGCGCGCTCGACGTGTCCATCCAGGCCCAGATCATGAACCTGCTGGACGAGCTCCAGGACGAGTTCGGGCTGACCTACTTATTCATCGCACACGACCTCGCCGCAGTCCGACACATCTCGGACCGAATCGCGGTCATGTATCTGGGAAACCTGGCAGAATTGACCGACGGCAAGGAGCTCTACCAGAACCCGCTCCATCCCTATACGGAGGCGCTCATCTCGGCGGTCCCCATCCCGGATCCCGAGATCGAGGCCCAACGCAAGCGCATCGTCCTCGAGGGTGACGTCCCCAGTCCACTTGATCCGCCGTCCGGATGTGTCTTTCATACCCGGTGTCCCTACGCGTTCGACCGCTGTAAGGAAGACGTCCCTGAGTTCAAGGAAGCCGAACCGGGACACTGGGTCGCCTGTCATCTGACGGACAACCCCCAACGACGCGAAGAGATTGATCCCACGACGTCGGAACCTTTTGCTGATGATCTGGATATTGACGTCGACGCTGACCAAGATGGCGACGACGAATAGTTAGACAGGAGCCACGCATGCGACGCCGCAAATCGGTCGTTTCCCTCATCGTTCTCGTTGCGGTCCTCGCCGCAGGAGTCGTGCTCTCGGGTTGCCGAACCGGGGCTGCGCCGGAAGCAGGCCTGCCTTCTGACGTGTTCGCCAAAGACACGGCGACGCTTACGCGAGGTCCGCAGGGCGCCTGGCACGCTGTCGCTGCTCCCGCACAGGAGTTGTCCGACTTCGTAGCGGTCACGTTCGACGACAACACCGAGCTCTTCTACGCCACCGCAAAAGGGGACCGTACCGCCGCGATATTGCCGGTCACGCCGGTCTCTCGCGCCTGGCTGAACGCCGCCGAGAAGCAGGCCGTCGACCTGAAGTTCGCCGACGACCCGGCTCGACTCGAGGCCACGGACCCGGTCGGACTCTGGAACGGGGAAGACGACGGCGAGGTCACGTGGCTGGGCGACAAGCCCGAGGCCGAGATGCTCGCCGCGGTCTTGCCAGCGACCGCTCCAAAGAAGACGGATACTCGCCTCGGTGACTATATCGTCGGGGTTGCGAAGGTCTCAGCGGATGGTGTCAGCCGACACGAGGGTGATTTCACCGGGTCTGAGTCTGGCTACATCGTACTCCCAGAGCCTGGGAGTGCGCCGGACGCCGTTCGCGTGGTCAACATTTCGAGCGCGGACATCGACGCCCTCGGCGAGCCATTCGAGATCTCCCGAGAGTCCAGCAACGTGACGTTCAGCAGCCGGCCGACCGAGTACGAATACCTGCCCGTCGGTCGAAAGCTCGGCGCGGACATCCTCGTATTCGATGCGGACGGCAAGACCTTCGTCGCGGCGATTGGCGCGACGAAATTCTCCCTGAGAGACGGTGCACTACGTGCTGTCTCGGCGGCGCGCGTTCCGCTGATGCTCGTGACTGATGATGCCGCTGCATCCGCGATTCGAGGCCTCGCGTACATCAAGTGGCGTGCACCGCTGAGCGCGAGCTACGCCTTCACCCCTGCCGAATACAATATCGACTTCAACTCGGACGCCGCGAGCTTCCGCATCGCGGAACTCGCCGGCGCTGCAGGGTTGGCCGAGTGGGCGCGCATCCCGATATTCGCGGATGCCGAAGGTGCCACAGCCGATCGATTGCTTTACTTCGCAAATGCCGTCGCGCTGAGTGGGCTCGACGGAGATATGGTCACCGCGGAGCAATTTTATCGCGAGGCCGCTTTGGGTTTCTCGTCCTGGCCGTCCGACCAGAGAGACATGGGTCAGGCGAGGGCTCGGACGGGTATGGGAGTCGTGCTCGCCGCACGCGAGGAGTACGACGACGCTGCCGAAATGCTGCTCATGGCCCACGAGAAGTACAAGGAACTGGGGCAGCCGCTCTACGTCGCCGATGTCGAGATGCTCCTGGCCGACGTCTTCGTGATGGCGGGACAGAACGAGAAAGCCCTGGAGAAAGCCAAGGTCGCGCGCAGCCGTTATTATCACTCCAATGCGCGCTATCACGCGGCTCTCGCGGAGATGAAGATGGCGGAATTGATGCTGGCGACCGGTGATACTCAGGAGGCCGAGAAGAACGCCGGTTACGCGCAGAAGCGACTGGAGAACATGAACGAGCCGATCGCGGCGAATCGCGCGGCCATCGTGCGTATCCTGGCGAGCGCCGAGGCCGGCAGTACGGGCGCTGAGGCCGGGAAGCGACTGGCGCAGGCATTCGAACGAGCTCAGAACCTGAACGACGCCGAGGGCGCGGCGATGGCCGCATCGGCGCTCGCCCTGTACACCAACGTGCGCAACGCAGACCGACTCGCCCGGATTGGAACCACCCTTGTGGTCAGCGCTAATCGCATCGTCGATCCGCTCTCGCGAGCCCGCGCGGTCCGCGCGATCGGTGTCTTGTGCGCCCAGGGCCTGGCGCGGGTCGCCGGCGAGGACGCTCGGATCGAGGCAGCGTGTTCGACCGCCATGGCCAATGTATCGGGCGATCCCGCGACGCTTCGAAGCTGGCTCGCGCAGGGCTATTCGCACCTGCAGCGCGGCGACGCGAAGCTCGCGAACGCCACGCTCAGCGATCTCGAACAACAGATGACCGACGAACTCACCGGGGCCGAGCCCGTGCTCGCGGGACGCATCCTGGTCTATCGCTGGGCGGTCGGGCAACTCGATGACGCGAGTAAGGACTCGACGGTCGAGCGAGCGATGACATTGTTTCGCGACGGACTGAACCCCGAGACGGCGGCTTCGCGGCTCTCCGAGATGTCCCGCGCTCAGCGAGCACGTGGCCTATCCGAGGTCGCTGTCTGGACGCTGTCGCTCGCTATCCAGCAGGCCAAAGACGCCAAGAAGTACGAGCTCGAGCGCAACTTGACGCTGGACCTGCTCGATACACATCGTGAACTCTCAGATTGGAGCGCGCTCCGCGGAGCGGCGCGTGATGCGACAAACGTCATGGCGCGCGGCGGCGAGACCGCCAAACCGCAGCTCGCTCTCGCCGAACTCTACCAGGCGCACGCCTACTACATGCTCGAAAAGAATGCGGACGGGGATTTGAGCTCCAAGAGTGCACGCGGAAACATCGAGAGCGCCAGCGATGCTGAAAAACTCACCTTCCGGACGCTCGCCGCAGACTTCGCGCTCGAGCGCGGAGACCTCGAGTCTGCGATGTCGACGGCGATGACGCTCGAGAAAATGCTGGCAAGGGGCGTAGGCGACAAGCTGGCTGCCGCACAGGCACACCTGGTGCGGGCCGACAGTCACCTCGCAGCGGGCAACGGCACCTCGGCGCTGGACGCATACGCCGCCGGGCTCGGTAGCGTTCGTACTGCGTCGATCGGAGCCGGCGGAACGGAGCGCATCAAAGCGTTGAGCCGACTCGCCGGGCTCGCAGACTCGGTGTCCGCGGCCGAAGACTACGAGAAACAGATCGAGCTCGCGCTGGACACTGCGAATGCAGACGGCGCGCCTCTCGCGACCGCGCGATCCTACGAACTCGCGGTCGAATATCACCTGCAAGAAAGCGACGCCGGGCGAGCAAACGATCTGCTCGACACGCTCCACGAATACGGTCTGTCGGTCGAGTCGCGATTTGCCACGGACTGCCTGGACGGAGCGGTGCTGCTGGCGAACGGGAAGTCAGACGAGGGCGTCCCGCGGCTGGAGCGCTGCGTCGACCTGCGTGCCGGAGATCCCGCAGGCGAGCTCGCCCGTGTGACGCTCGCGCTGGCCGGCGACGACATGTCGACCACGGACAAGACCTCCGCGGCGAAACGCGCGCTCGCAAACGCCGGCGACCAACTCCCCGTCTACGAGAGAAAACGACTCGAGTGGCTGGTGGAATTCGCCGAGCCTTCGAAGTCGTTCAACAAAAGCACCGCCGATCGACTGCGAAAGACTGCACAGAAGTCCGAGAAACCCACCGATCTGGCCGCTTTTGCCGACTACCTGATCGCGACCGGGCGAACCGAAGAGGCATCGAGCTTCATCGACACGAATAGCACGGCGTTCTTTCGAGAAGGGCAGGAATCTCCGGGGGAGCTCACCCGTTTGCGACTGGAGACGACGGTACGCGAACTCGAGCCGGGTGCCGCTGATTTCTACGCCCAGCGTTCGCTGTCGGAAGCCACCGACGTCGATGACGCCGCGATGGCGCGCATCCAGTTACTCCTCGCCCAGAACTCGGTCATCGCCGGGAACTGGTGGAGCGCACACCGCAATCTTCAAGAGGCACGCGACCTCGCTGAAAATGCAGGTGCAACTGCGCTGCAGAAGCGCATCGCGGAGTTCGCCGACACATTCTCCATCTTGTCGTTTTCCGAGTAGACGAACCCGGCGCGCGGACCGGCATTGTCTATGAATCCCGAAGTATACGCTCCATGTCCGAGCCCGCACGAGAGCCAGACGCGGTCGCGCTGAAGCACACATCACTCGATGACCCCGAAGAACGCGGGGTCATCAGAATGGCCGGCGTCGACACCCATAACCTCCAGCACATCGACGTCGAGATCCCCCAGGGGATTCTCACCGTCGTCTCTGGCGTGAGCGGATCGGGCAAGTCCAGCCTGGCGTTCGATACGCTGTACGCGGAGGGGCAGCGCCGCTACACGGAGTCGCTGTCGACCTACGCGCGCCAGTTCCTGGACCGCATGGAGCGACCGCCGGTCGAGTCCATCCGCAACATCCAGCCCGCACTCGCGCTGCGCCAGAAAAACGAAGTCTCCAACGCTCGCTCGACGGTCGGAACGATCACCGAGATCGACGACCACCTGCAGCTCGTCTATACGCATATCGGCACGACTTATTGTCCGAATTGCGATCACGCCGTCGTGCGCGACACCGTCCCGCAGGCGGTCTCGCGGCTCAACGAGGAAGAGAAGGGCACACGGGTCATCGTCGTCGCTGAAGCATCGGCGATGGACGAAGAACATCGCCCCGCGGTGCTCAAACACCTCGTGCGCGAGGGCTATCGGCGCCTGTTTATCGACGCAGAGATGGTCGACATCACGGAGTCGGACTTCGACAGCCTGCTCGATCGCGAGTCTTTCCCGGTTGTCATCGACCGCATCGCCATCGGGAAGGGTGAGGGCGATATGCGCACCTCGGAGGCTATCGAGGCCGCGTTCAACCTGGGCAAGGGGCGAGCGGAGATCTTCTTCTACGATGATGCCGACCGCGAGCCGTTGGTCTTCGACCAGGCTTTCCGCTGCAATACCTGCGGCAAGGACTTCGTCGAGCCGCAACCAGCGTTGTTCAGCTATAACAGCTCGCTGGGGGCATGCGACGAGTGTTCGGGGTACGGCAAGGTCATGGGGATCGACATGAAGAAGGTCATCCCCAACCCCGCCATGTCGCTCGAGGACGACGCGGTCGCCTGCTTCAGCACGCCGAAGTACAAGCGCCACAAAAAAGCGATGCTCCAGCGCTGCCGCAAGCACGGCATCGCGACCGACGTGCCGTTCTTCAAGCTCCCCGAGGAGCAACAGGACTATATCACCGACGGTGGCGATGACTGGATGGGTATCCGCGGCTTCTTCAAGGGTCTCAAGTCCAAGCAGTACAAGACGCACGTGCGGATCTTCCTGGCCAAATACCGCGGCTACGACCGATGCCCGGAGTGCAAGGGCGCGCGGCTCAACCAGGACGCGCGCAACGTCAAAGTCGATGGCAAGCCGATCTCGGACGTCTGGGCCCTGCGTATCGAGCAGGCCGACGAGTACTTCCGCGATGTCGATCTGCCGGACGAACAGCGGGCGAAAGTCGAGACCCTGCTCGAAGAGATTCGGCATCGACTCGACTACCTGACCACCATCGGTTGCGGTTATCTGACGCTCGGCCGCCAGTCGCGCACGCTGTCGGGCGGCGAGATGCAGCGCATCCACCTGACGACGAGCCTGGGGCGCGCGCTCACGGACACGCTGTATGTCCTGGACGAGCCGACCGCCGGTCTCCACGCGCGCGACTCCGAAAAGCTACTCGAGGTGCTCTACGAGCTACGCGACCTGGGTAATACGGTCGTCGTAGTCGAACACGACCCCGACATCATCGAGGGCGCCGACCATGTCATCGAGCTCGGACCACGCGGTGGAGAGCAGGGCGGCGAGGTCCTCTTCGCCGGCCCCATCGACGTATTTCGCGACGAGGAGACGCTCACCAGCGAGACGCTTCGCCGCCGAAAAGGGATCTCGCCCGAACCGACTCCTGCCGGCGATGAGGGCTTCCGGGTCGTCAACGCGACCGCGAACAACCTGGATGGCCTGACGGTTCAGTTCCCGTACAATCGACTCATCGCCGTGTCTGGCGTGAGCGGATCCGGCAAGTCCACGCTGTGCGAGGACGTACTCTACAACGGCTGGAAGCGACTGCAGGGGCGCGGCGGCGTCGAAGCTGGCGCGGCCGAGGCACTCGAGGGGCTGGACGAATTCGACGACGTCGTGCTGATGGACCAGTCGGCCGTGGGGCGCTCGACGCGCTCCAATGCGCTCAGCTACACCGGCGCGTTCGACGATGTCCGCAAGCTGTTCAGCCGTACGCGCGACGCCAAGCTCGCCGGATTGTCAATTGGGGACTTTAGCTTCAATACGCCCGGTGGCCGATGCGAGAATTGCCAGGGCACTGGCACTATCAGCGTCGAGATGCACTTCATGGCCGACGTCGAGGTCACC
>JBNJFZ010000135.1:0-15186 GCA_051747295.1 Myxococcota bacterium | reverse complement strand
CTGACTCGGTCCGGGTTTCTTCAAAGGAGTCAGTTTATGAGATATCTCGTCGCGATCATCTTCGGCGTGATGCTGTGTGCAAGCTGCGATAATCGCTCGCCTTCTTCGAAGGATGCGATCGAGCCCTCATGTCAGGAAGTGGTGGAGCGTGCCGATCAACTCGCGATCGAGTGGGCAGCCCAGGATGGCCCGGATAAGGCACAGGCCCTGCGCTCAGTCATCGAGCGCGAGAGGGCGGGGCAGCAGACCGACCCGGCGATCAAGTTGTGCGAGGAGCAACTCTCCGCGGAACAGAAGCGATGCGTCATGCGGGCCGATGACCTGGTCGCGAAGAACGAGTGCATTCAGGGGAAGTCGTCGTAGGCACTTGCATTTTCGGGGTGAAGAGATTTAAAACCCGCCGGCTCGCGCTCGCATAGAGCGCGACTAGTCGATACTTTTCTCGAAGAACTCATGACCACGCTCGGATGGATCCTCGTTACCGGTTTCGCGATGAGCGCATTTGCGCTCGTCGGCGGAGTTGCGCTGCTATTGAAGGAGGAGACGCTCAAGAAGCTCCTGCTTCCCATGGTGGCGTTCGCGTCTGGCGCGTTGCTCGGCGGTGCAATGTTCCATCTGCTCCCGGAGGGCGTGGAGCAGTTGGGCAACCAGATCGAGGCCTATTTCTGGTTGATGGGCGGCTTCTTGTTATTCTTCGCGTTCGAGCAATTTCTCGAGTGGCACCACTGTCATCGCGTGACCTCCGAGCATCGACAGCCGCTGACCTTCCTCGTGCTCATCGCCGATGCCCTCCACAATTTTATCGGTGGCCTCGCCGTAGGCGGCGCGTTTGTGGGTGGTGTGGGCGTGGGGCTTACGGCGTGGGTTGCGGCCCTCACACACGAGATCCCGCAAGAGCTGGGCGACTTTGGGGTGCTGGTACACGGAGGCTGGGAGCCCAAGAAGGCCCTGGCTTTTAACTTCTTGTCGGCGCTGACCTTCCCGCTCGGGGCGGTCCTCGCCTATTTCGCGTCGACTGCGATCGACGTGTCATTTTTGCTGCCATTCGCGGCCGGCAACTTCATCTACATCGCCGCCGCCGATCTGATTCCCGAGGTCCGGCATCATGAAGACTGGCACGTCAACGTCATCCACCTACTGTCCCTGACGGCGGGTCTTGGGCTGCTGGCCGGCGCCCATTTCGTGATGCACTGATGATGTCCGAGTGGCGCGTCTGCGTGCTCGCTTCTCGCCTCCCGGTAATGAGCCGGCTACCACAGAAAATTCGTGACGTCCGCTTGGCGAGAAAGCCGTGCCTGAGCCGGTTTGTACGAGGGCACCCATGTGCAGACGCCGTCGTTACGGCCGTGATGAACGTTCGCGCTTCAAACACAGAAGCTACTGCTGTCGAGGTATGTCCCCGGCTGTTCAAAACCCATTCTCAATACCCGTATGGGCTGATTTTGAGGCTAGTACTACTCGACAGAAGTCTTAATCCGTCTCGCCGGTCTACATCGCCGAGCTCATTACCGTTCTCCCTCGACGATACATACGCATTGCTTCGGTCGAACGGCTTTGATCTCGACGATCTATCCTCGCCGAGAGCGGTTCAGGACTTCCGCCGAGCAGTACCAGGGAGAGCAGGCGGGCGAATCCCGACATCTCACACGCGCGATCGCTCGAATTGGCAACGACCGAGCATTCGGTGCAATTGGCACGGCTGCCGGCCCTGGCCGATCTGTCTGCTGATGAGTATCGCAATACGATTCTAGAGGCCGTCGAAAGACGTGTCGCGTCTGCTGAACCGGTGTCTGAAGAGGCGAGCAACAGCGTCGAGGAGGCGCCAGATATGCTCGATCTCGGCGAGTTTGAGGCCCGCACGCTGTATTCGCTCCACGGTGATACGCTGAAGTTTGAGATTCCAGTTGGCATGGAGACTCTGAAGAGCTGGCCGCCAACGTACAAGATTTCTGAAGTCACCCCACGCAAACCGCTCTACCTCACGCGAAACACGAGGCTCCGCAGGCGGTTCCACCATGAGCGATGGCATCGCAACCTCGAATATGAATTGGCATCTAAGAGTCTGCGGAGCGATATCGGCAAGCCGAAGTTTCCCCGAGGAATGATTCCTCCGCACAAGACCCGACCTGTCGGGGCGACACGTCCGCCTCCGCTCGAGGCGCGTAGCGTCCATCTGAAGATGTCAGCGTGAGCGAGTCAGACATCGTCAGCGGGGCTACACCGTCATTACGCGGCCACAATAGCGCACAACCAGGTGAGATTTGATCCTCTGGCAATCATAAATGAGGTCGGATGCGGCTTTGAAAACCTCGACCTGACGACGTACGCTGGAGGCGTTCGCCGCCCTCACGACGATGTATTTGATATGACGAATGAATGTGGATTGTGGGGACTTCTGGCCGCCGTATTCTGTGCGGTCTTCGCGTTTTCCACGACAGCTGCAGCTCAGTCGTCGGACGCCGAATACGTGGAGCCCACCGAACGGCAGCTCGAGCTCAACGACGCCGCGCTCTCGCATATGAACGACGGGGAGTACGCCAAGGCCGCCAGCCTCATGCAGGAATCACTGCATATCGGGCCTCTCAACGTCACCTACCTCAACCTGGGTCGGTCCTATCAGAAGATGGACCGCTGCAAAGACGCACGAGCGGCGCTCGAGAAGGTCGAATCGGCCCCAAAACTACGCTCGCCCGAGCCCGAGTTCGTCGAGAAGAAGGCGCAGGACTACCTCGCCGAGATCGGCGAGTCCGGGTGTGCCGACGCGCTCGATGACGAGCCACTCGGTACTGCGATTGATCTCCCCGCCGAAGGTGGGCGGGCTACGCTGGGATGGGTGAGCATCGGGGCGGGAGCGGCCCTCATCGGGGTTGGCGTGCTGTTTCAACTCCAGGCCGCCGGGCTCCGTGACGATATTCGCAGCGTGGACGCAGATCAAAACGGTGTCACCGACGACTTCACGCGTGCCACCGCTATCGACAAGAAGAACCAGGCCAACACCTTTTCCACGCTCGCCGCCTCGACCGGTGCGGCAGGGCTGATTTTCGCCGGAATCGGCGGGTACCTGCTGGCGACACAGCCGGCCGAGCGTGCCTCGAAGCTCCACCTGCACGTCGGACCCGGGAGCGGGCGCGTCGTATGGACACTGCGATTTTGATCAAGGATGTCTCGATGTCGATGGAACTGAGATCAATGACACCAGGGCTGAAAGCTTGCGCCGCCGGCGTCGCCGTGTCTGTGGTCCTTTTGGCCGGCTGTGATGTCGACCCGGGGGTCGATGATGTGCGCTACGAATGCACCTCATCTTCACAGTGCGGAGAGGGCTACGAGTGTCTGTCGGACCCGTCGATCGACCGAGAGGTGTGTGTCCCTGAAGGGACGTCGTTTGATGCTGGTCCAGACGCATCCGACACCGCAGATGCGGAGGACCCCGGCGGCCCGATGGCAATCGAGCTCAATATGGGGGAGCCATTTAGCCACTCGTTCAAAGTTCCGCAGCTACATCCTCATCCGGACGGCGGAGTGGTTCTGGCGGGCGTGTTCGGCAGTTGTCTGACGTTCGAGACAGGGGTGGAGTGCGCGAATGCTGCCGATCGAAAGCTCGTTGCCGAGCCGGAAAATGGCCGAGACGGTTTCGTCGCGCGCCTGCTCGCCTCAGGCGAGGCGCAAACCCTGGATCACTTCGTGGGAGGTACGTTTGCGCTCTCGACCAGCCTCATACTCGCGGAGTCGGAGGTACTCGCGACCGGGGATTGGCTCATCGGCGGGACGACCATTCAGGGGGGAGTGGAGTACGGCTCGACGCCGGTTCCCCAGACGGACACGGACCGCAATGGCTTCCAACTCGGGCACCAATCGTGGCTTATCCAGGCCAACGCAACCGAGACGAGGTGGGCGAAGCGCTTCGGGTACGACGGGGATGACTTCGTCCTGTCGCTCGACGTGAATGGTTCCGATGAATTCGCCGTCGGCGGTGCCTTCTCGGAGCGCTATTACGAGCCACCGCAGACCACCGATGGTGTCTTTGCTGCGGGAGACAGCGATGGTTATATCGAGGTGTATGGCGCGGATCAGGCTGTCGAGTCCGTCGTGCGCGTCCAGTCGGGGTCAACTGTCGAGGTCGAGAACGTGGCGCTGGCCGACGATGGGCACATCGTGGCGATGGGCTCGTTCAGGGACACGATCGATGTCTACTACGATGCTTTCGGGACGACTTTCTCCGAATTCTCATCGGACCCGGTTCTGGAGGGATTCGAGGCGAGCGATGCGGGCGATTTGAGCCCCGTGAGGCGCAAATTCTTGATGTCGAAGGGGCCAGGGGCCGCCACACCTGTCGTTCACGAGTTGGGCAGGGACAGTCGCGTGAAGACGTGGGACGCCGACTTCGATGCAGAAGGCGCATTCGTGGCCGTCGGCGGGTACTGGAGGTCGGTAAACTTTGGAAGCGGTGAGGTGTCCGCCAGCTCCGGTGATGGCTCTTTTCTAACGCGATGGAATACTGCCGATATCACTGATGCGTCGTTCGAGCCGGAGACATTCATCTCATTCGACTCGCCGTCTGACGAAGATGCTTTCTACTCGGTGGCTCCCGGACCCAACGGTGGGCATCTGGTCGCCGGTCAATTCGGTAGCAGCTTCGACTACAAAGGCACCCAGATTCAGGGTGTGTCGGGCATAGACGGTATCGTCGCGGAATTCGACAACGCCGGGCAGTTGATCTGGCATGAAGTGATCGGCGGGCCGGGGACGGAGACATGCCTGGATGCCGCCGTCATGTCGGACGGGCGCATCGCGGTCCTCGTCGAGCTCGATCAAGAGATCGATGTGCGCGGCACTCTAGTCGGGCGCGACGGAGAGCAAACGACCTACGTCTTGTACCTCGACGCCCCCACCTCGTGACCGGGGCGTTATTCTCGAGAACGAGATAAAAAAGGCCGCCGGCGTCATCAGCCGGCGGCCTTTTCTATCGTGTCTGTCGTGCTCACGAGTCTGCGCTTCAACTCTCCCAATTCGGCGCGAAGCCCGGATCGATGCGGCGCCCGCCGTCGGCCAGCTCGTGGATGGTGGCCATCTCCTCGTCGGTCAACGCGAAGTCGAAGATGTCGAAGTTGGCCTCACGGTGCTCGGCCGAATTCGCTTTGGGGATGGCCGACACGCGCGGCTGCTGGATATGCCAGCGCAGCGTCACCTGAGCAGCAGACTTTCCATAGCGCTCCCCGATTTCGGCCAGCGTCTCGTGACCGACGACGTCTCCGCGCGCAAGGGGGCTGTAGGCGGTGAGCATGAAGTCGTGCTCGTCGGCGAGGTTCAGCAGGTCGGTCTGTGCCAGAAACGGGTGGTATTCGACCTGATTTGCAAAAATGGAGGTGGTCTCGAGCGCCTCGTCGACCTGGCTGGGGGTGAAGTTACTGATGCCCAGGTGACGGATCTTCTGCTGTTCCTTGAGCTCGACCAGTGCCTCGAGGCTCTCGGCAAAGGGCACGTCGTCGACCGGCCAGTGCAAGAGCATCAAGTCGACGTAGTCGGTGCGGAGCTTGCGCAGGCTCTCGTGGGTCGACGCGATGACGTCATCGCGGCGCATATTCGAGCGCCAGACCTTGGTGGTCAGGAAGATATCGTCGCGGTCGACGGCCGACTCGGCGAGCCCGCGCCCGACGTATTCTTCGTTTTCGTAGGCTTGAGCGGTGTCGATATGACGGTATCCGAGCTCGAGCGCATGGCGGACTGCTTCCTCGCAGGTCTCACCCGGCGACTGCCAGGTTCCCAGACCGAGCGCGGGGACCTGTTCTCCCTGTATCTCGACAAATTCCATAGTCATCTCCAGTTGCTGATGTTGTAGTTATCGCGTCCATGCGCAACTTATGCAGCAACAATGAGATGGCAATCCGGGTCAATCCGAAAGGGCGTGAAATGCCATGACCTCGGCCGGCATGGTTCTTAGAACCTTGGCGGTTACGCTGCCCAGGACCATCCGCTCGACACCGCTCTTGCCGCGCGTGCCCATGCAGATCAGGTCGACGTCGTCGAGGTCCTCGATCATATTTTGTATGGCCGAATACGGGCCACCCAGCCGAAGGTGCTCGGAGTACTCGACGTCGCCGAAGTCGAAGTTCGCCAGATACGTCTCGAACTCCTTCCAGCGCTGCTTCTCGAACGCCTCCATACTCTCGGGCGTCGCCTGCATATCGAGCAGGCCCAGGCCCTGGGTCGGCCACGAGAACGCGTGCAGCACGTGCAGGTGTGCGCCGAAGCCGCTTGCAAGGGCGATGGCCGTCTCCAGGGCCTTGTGGCTGTCGGAAGAATAGTCGACCGGGGCGAGAATCGTCTGCCACTCGGGCAAGGCGGGTGCGTCGGGTGGAACGACCAATACAGGGGCAGTACAGCTTCGCACGACCTTCTCGGCCGTGCTGCCCAGCAGGAGGTTGGCGAGCTTGCCGGCGCCGGTGGCACCGAGCACGATCCAGTCGAAGTCCCGGTTGTTCTCGCTTTCAGTCTCGAGGATGCCCTTCGAGGCGCTACGCAGCTTGACCTCGTATTCGACATTCTCGGGTTGCTCCGCGGTATCGATGCTCTCCTTGAAGAACGCGCGCAGTCGGGCAAGGGCCGCCCGCTCCGTTCGCTCCGGGACTTCCCAGGGGGTTTCGACGAAGTGGCGCCAGATCGCTTCCTCGTCGGAGTGCGCCACCGAGTGGACGATGACGAGGTCCCCGTCGCCTGCGTTCGCCAGGCGTACAGCGCGGGTGAGCGCCTTACGTGAGTTGTCCGAGAAGTCGATGCCGCAGAGTACTGACATGGTCGCTCCAGTGATAACCGATGCGCTTGTACGCTCTCGGGTCATAAATGAAGGTGCGGGCGAGTGTTTTGCAAGAACGAATCTGGCGGCTCCGCTCACCAGAACATGATCGTATACTTCTCACCGGCGATTTCGAAGAGCAGGTGGTAGTGGTCGACCCAGCCGTTGGCAGCGGCGCTGATGAGCCCCAGCCACAGCGCCGAGATGATCATGGCGACGGGTATCAACCACTCGCCGAGCTTTCGAAACGAGCGGTGCCCCATCAATGGGGCGCTGCCGGCGATGATCAGGACCGGGGTCGTGATCACCACCAGCAAGACCATGATCGCAGCGCCGTGGAGTGGGCTGGCGGTCGAAGCTGACAGGCCGAGCACCCAGAACATCAGCATGCACGGCAAAAAGCCCATGACGAAGCCCATGGCGGCCATTCGCGCCAGGCGTGAGTCAGGGAGCATCGGCTTGAGGCGGCGCAATGTCGTCGAGAGGAAGGTACCGGCTCCGCTGGCGCGGCTGCGCTCGTCGAGCCCGATGTTCTCGGCCAGACCCGGCAGCTTGAGAATGCCCGCGACCAGGAGGGCGCCGGCGAGTATCAGTCCGGCGATGCGGGTGACGTCGTTGACGACCTGTTCGGCCGCCGCGCCCGCGAGGCCGGCCGCGGCCCCGAGCGCAGCGTAGGTGATCGCGCGTCCGCCCTGATACGCGAGTACGCGACGCGCGGCGATCCACCAGCGCTTGAAGCGTCCGACCGAGTCGGCATCCGGGATCGAGCGGGCACCGACCAACGTGGCCACGAGCGGGCCGCACATGCCCGAGCAGTGAAAGCTGACCCACAGGAGGCCGATGCCGAACAGCTGTGCGTAGTGGGGAAAGTATTCTTCCATCGGATGAGACCATACGTCGAGAACGGACGAGTCGCGAGCTCCGTAGAGCCGATGCTCGGCCACACCGGTAAGCAGACGCCGTGCCAGCTCGAGTCAGAGACACTAATATCGCCGCAGTCTGATGCGCTGGCGCCCAAAAGAGCACGTGCGTCATCCTCCACAGAAATTGACCGGCGGACCTTGCGAAAATTATGCACGCCAGTTACCTGTCCGCAAAGATTGCGCGCAGGGTGTCAGTTGCCAGAGCGCCTGGAGGCGGGACAGCGGGGGATGTCCTCGCTGAAGACGATTTCCAGGGCTGGCATAGATCATGAAAACAACGCACCCGACGTGGTTGCTCTGCTCGGTCCGCACGGGACCCCTTCAATCGCGCCAATACAAAAGATTAGATGATGTAGGGCGCGAGAGCGCCTCCCGACGAGTTCTCATGTTGAAAAAGCCGAAGCCACACAGCGAGGAGGATACCTCCGATGAGTAGTGATACCGCGTCCGCGGCCCAAAACCCGGCCAACGACAATTTAGAAAAGGTCACATACGACGACCGGATCGTGCGCATGTTTACCTATGCGACGATGATCTGGGGTGTCGTCGGAATGCTGGTAGGAGCGCTCATCGCGCTCCAACTCGCATGGCATCCTGCCAACATGGGCGAATATCTGTCGTTCGGACGACTGCGCCCGTTGCACACGAATGCGGTCATCTTCGCATTTGCCGGCAACGCGATCTTTGCGGCGGTCTATTATTCGACGCAGAGGTTGGTGAAGGCTCGGATGTTCAGCGACGCCATGAGTTGGTTCCACTTCGTGGGCTGGCAGGGCATCATCGTCTCAGCGGCGATCACCTTACCGCTGGGATATACACAGACGCACGAATACGCCGAGCTGGAGTGGCCGATCGACATCGCGATCACGCTGGTGTGGGTGGTGTTCGCCATCAACTTCTTCATGACGCTCAAGAATCGTCGTGAGAAGCACATCTACGTGGCGATCTGGTTCTACATCGCGACCATCGTCACGGTCGCGGTGCTCCACATCTTCAACAACCTGGTCATCCCGGTCGGCCTGTTTAAGAGCTATTCGCTGTTCTCGGGCGTCCAAGACGCGCTGATCCAGTGGTGGTACGGGCACAACGCAGTGGCGTTTTTCCTGACCACGCCCTTTCTGGGGCTGATGTATTACTTCCTGCCGAAGGCGGCCGAGCGACCTGTCTTCTCGTATAAACTCAGCATCGTGCACTTCTGGTCGCTGGTGTTCATCTACATCTGGGCTGGTCCCCACCACCTCCACTATACCGCGCTGCCCGAGTGGGCTGCGACGGTGGGCATGGTGTTCTCGGTGATGCTCTGGATGCCCAGCTGGGGTGGCATGATCAACGGCCTGTTTACCCTGCGAGGAGCCTGGCACAAGCTGCGTGATGATCCCGTCCTGAAGTTCTTCGTCGTGGGTATCACGTTCTACGGGATGTCGACCTTCGAGGGCCCGATGCTCTCGGTGAAGTCGGTCAACTCGCTGAGCCACTACACGGACTGGACGATCGGTCACGTGCACTCAGGCGCGCTCGGTTGGAACGGGTTCATGACCTTCGGCATGATCTACTGGTTGGTCCCACGTTTGTGGAAGACGGACCTGTGGAGCAAGAAGGCGGCAAACTTCCACTTCTGGATCGGCACGATCGGTATCCTGCTCTACGTCATCGCGATGTACAGCTCGGGTATCACGCAGGGCCTGATGTGGCGCGCATTCGATGAGACGGGACGCCTGATGTACCCGGACTTCGTCGAGACGGTCACCAAGATTATCCCGATGTACTGGGTACGCCTGATCGGCGGGTCGCTGTATCTCGTGGGTGTCTTGGTCATGGGCTTCAACATGATCATGTCCATCCTCAACAGCAAAGAAGAGCTGTCGGATCCGAGCTTCATGGTCCCCAAGCCGGCCTGGCGCAACGCCAAAGAGAAGGCGGCCGTCGCGGCCGAGACCTACGACGAGGCTCTGTTCAGCCTGCAGGCCAAGCTCAAGCACGGCTGGCACCGCGTGTTGGAGGGGTGGCCGCTGGTCTTCACGATTCTGACGACGATCGCGATCCTCATCGGCGGCATCGTCGAAATCGTGCCGACATTGCTCATCAAGAGCAACGTGCCACGCATCGCGTCGGTGGAGCCCTACACGCCGCTGGAGCTCGAGGGTCGCGATATCTATATCGCCGAGGGTTGCGTGAGCTGCCACTCCCAGATGATTCGCCCGCTTCGCCACGAGGTGGAGCGCTACGGTGAGTATTCGAAGGCCGGCGAGTTCGTCTACGACCATCCGTTCCTCTGGGGCTCCAAGCGTACCGGTCCCGATCTCGCCCGCGAGGGCATCATTCGACCGCAGGCGCTGTGGCACGTCCAGCACATGAGGAATCCGCGGACGACCAGCCCCGACTCGATCATGCCGCCTTATCCGCACCTGCTCGAAAACGAGCTCGATCTCTCGAATACGCAGAACAAAATCGAGACGCAGATCATGCTCGGTGTGCCGTACAAGCCCTCGGAGGCGACCTCGGCAGTCGAAGACGCGCGGGCTCAAGCCAAGCGCATCGGCCAGGACATCCAACAGCAGGGTGGTGAGGCTGGACTCGAAGATAAGGAAATCGTCGCGCTCATCGCGTATCTGCAGCGATTGGGCACCGACATCAAGAAGCAAGGCGAAGACGCCGATGGAGGCGCACAATGAAACGCGAAGTCGTGGAAGCCGCGGGACTCGAATTCTTTGCGGAGCTAGGCCTGATACTCTTTTTGTTGGGCTTTGTCTCCGTGCTCATTCGAGTCGCGCTCCTCAAACGAGATGAAGTCGAGCACCTGGAGTCACTCCCGCTCGATGATTCGTCAGGCACGCCAGGCGAGGTGTCCTCATGAGTAGTTCAGACGAAAACAATGACGTAAAGCGCCACCAGCCGTCCGGTGCGGATGACGAGTATCCAGACATCCTTCTGGACCATAACTACGACGGCATTCGTGAATACGACAACCCGATGCCTGGTTGGTGGAAGTGGATCTTCGTGGTGACCGTCATCTGGTCGGTCATCTACGTTGCCGGCATCATGCTGGGATACGTGCACAGCTACGAAGATGACCTGGCGGCCGGGCAGGCCGAGATCCAGGCCCGCAAGGCCGAGCATCAGGCCGAGCAGCCCGAAGTCGACACGGCACTGTTGGAGAAGACCGCCGAGAGCGAAGATGCACTGGCGACCGGCGAGGCTATCTTCAAGACCAGCTGTGCAACCTGTCACGGAAAGAAAGGCGAGGGCCTGATCGGTCCGAACCTCACCGACAGGTATTATATACACGGTGGATCACCGATGGATATCTACGAAACGCTCATCAATGGCGTTCCGGACAAGGGTATGCCTGCCCGTGGTGGTGCCGCGATAAGCGACGAAGAGCTGCTGGCGGTGACGGCCTACGTCGTCAAGCTGCCGGAAACGGATCCCGAGGGCGGGAAGGAGCCCGAGGGCGAACTTTTTGAGCCGGACAAGTAGCAGCAGATCGGCCGGCGGGGACAATGCCGCCGGCCCGTTTGTCGCCCAACGCGGCGTCGATCGAAGGCACAATTATGACAGATACCCCCAAAATTGAAGAATCGCCCGAGGAGGTCCTCTCCACGCTCAGCAAGGACGGCAAGCGTCGTTGGCTCTATCCGATCGTGAGCAAGGGTAAGCACTACTATCGGCGTCTCGGGCTCGCTGTCGCCCTCATCGGGCTGTTCCTCGCCCTGCCGATTGTCAAGGTGGGGGGCAATCCGGCGGTCTTTTTGGACGTCATCAACCGTGAATTCCACTTCTTCGGGCTCACGCTGTATCCGACGGACACCATCCTCCTGATGATCTTTTTGGTGGCCGTTCTGCTATCGGTCTTTCTGCTGACGGCGTTTCTGGGGCGGGTATGGTGCGGCTGGGGCTGTCCGCAGACGATCTACCTCGAGTTTCTCTACCGACCCATCGAGCGGCTCATCGAGGGGCGAGAAACCACACGAAAGCGACGCGACGAGGGCCCGTGGACGTTCGACAAGGCATGGCGCAAAGTCCTGAAGTGGTCGGTCTACCTCGGTATTTCACTGTTCCTCGCCCACGCGTTTCTGGCCTATTTCGTCAGTTGGGAGCGGCTGACCTCGTGGATGACCCTCGCACCATCGGAGCACTGGGGCACGTTTGTCGCGATGGGGATTCTGACGGCACTGATCCTGTTCGATTTCGGGATCTTCCGCGAGCAGATGTGCACCATTACCTGTCCGTATGCTCGACTGCAGTCAGTGTTGCAGGACCAGGATTCGCTGATCGTCAGCTACGATCCGAACCGCGGTGAGCCCAGGGGCCGACGCACCCGCGAGATGAGGAAGAAGGAGAAGGCCGGCGAGCCGATTGGGCTGGGCGACTGTATCGACTGCGGAGCGTGTGTGCGGACCTGCCCGACCGGCATCGATATTCGCGACGGACTCCAGATGGAGTGCGTTGCCTGCACGCAGTGCATCGACGCCTGCAACGATATCATGGACGGTATCGGCAAGCCGCATGGGCTGATCCGGTACACCTCCGAGAAGGCGCTCGAGGACAAAGAGACGAGCATTTTACGTCCGCGCACGGTGATCTATTCGCTGATCCTCGTGGGGCTGGTCTCGGCGTTCGTCGCGATCCTGTCGAGTCGCTCCACGATCGAGGTCGACACGCTTCGTATGCGCGGCGCGCCGTTTAGCCAGATCAAAGATGACAAGGTCGCAAACCGCCTGCGCTTTCGCGTTCGCAACCAGTCGGGGGCGATGCGCTCGTTTACCGTGGTCCCCGTGGAGCCGTCGGATCTCGAGATGAAGTTCATCGGACCCGAGAACATCGACCTGGCCATGGGGGAGATGACCGGCATCGAGGTCTGGGTCGTCTCTCGAGAGGATCAGTTCACGAACGGCGAGCTCGATGCAACCTTCGAGGTCCGCTCAGAAGATGGCGAGGTTGTCGGACAAGACACATTCAAGTTGCTCGGGCCCGTGGGCTCGGGTGGCGCACAGTAGGAGCACAGACGTATGCCAAAGATTCCCGCGAGAATATTCTATCCCGGAATGGTCATCGCACTGCTGACCTTGAGCGTCGGCTTTGTCGTGACGACGGTCGTCGCTGCGTACTCCGACGGAGGTCCGCAGGTCGTCGAGAATTACTATCAGAAGTCGGTCGACTACGATGAGACACAGGCTCTGCGCTCGGCGGCTGAAAGCACCGATTGGCGCATCGAGGTCGAGAATATGGCCCAGGCGGGCGGGGGAGAGCCCCTGCTGGTCGATATCGTCGATGCCAAGGGGCGGCCCGTGACCGGGCTGCAGGGCACGCTCGAGCTTCGTCGGCCGGAGCTTGCCGCGGCCGTGGGCAGCTCCCAACTGACTCCCGTGGACGGGCAGCCCGGACGCTACGCGGCCGGTGTTGCGCCCGGACGCAAGGGGCTGTGGGACATCCAGCTGAAGGTCGAAAAGGGCAGCGCGACGTACCTCTTCGAGAAGCGTGAGGAGCTGCGATAGTGGCCGCGGAAGCCACAGCCAAGGTGGCCTGCGCGCACTGCGGGCTGCCAGTCCCGAATCCACGGGACACCGACGAGCCCCAGTTTTGCTGCGTCGGGTGCGATGCGGTGTTTCACGCGCTCCAGGACAACGGACTGGACGATTTTTACCGCATCCGCGAGATGACCGACCGCGATGCACGGGCGGTCGGGGACATCCCTGAGTTCTCCAGCGAGGAGTTCGACTCCGACGTTTTCCTGGAGAAGCACACCGTCGAGCGCGAGGACGGCACTCGAGAGTGCGACCTGTATCTCGAGGGCGTTCATTGTGCCGGGTGCGTGTGGATCACCGAGCAGATGCCGCACTTCGTCGACGGTGTCCACCAGGCGCGTCTGGACCTGCCGCGCGCTCGCCTGAGCCTTCGCTGGGACCCGGAACACACATCGCTCTCGAGCGTGGGCGATTGGCTGAGTCGATTCGGCTACGGAGCGCGCCCGATTCGGTCGCAGGGCGTGGGGAGCCGCCGCGAGAGCGAGCGCGATCTACTCAAGAAAGTAGGCGTGAGTTGGGCACTCGCCGGCAACGTCATGTTGTTTGCGGTGGTCCTTTATGCGGGCCTGGATGCACAAAATGATGCGGGGCTTACGGCAGCGATACGGTGGGGGAGCCTGATTCTGGCCACCGGTTCGGTCTTGTACGGCGGTGCTGAATTCTTCCGGCGTGCGTGGGTCTCGATTCGAGGCGCTGTCGGTGAGAACTGGCGTGAAGGCATCTATCGGCTGTCGATGGATGTGCCCATTTCGCTGGGCATCGGTGTCGGCTGGGCGCACAGCGCGTGGGCGACGGTGAGCGGCCAGGGAGAGATATGGTTTGACTCGATCGCGGTGCTGATCGCGGCGTTGTTGACGGCGCGATGGCTCCAGATCCGGGGGCGTCGCACCGCTGGCGATGCCGCGGACCGCTTGCTGTCGCTGATACCCTCGACGGCGAGTCGAGTAGAGAAGGGCAAGGAGACCGAGAAAGTACCGGTCGAACAACTCGAGGAGGGCGATGTCGTCGAGGTTCTCTCGGGCGATGCAGTGCCCGTCGACGGGGTGGTAGTCCACGGCAAGACCTCGTTGCATCGTGCCGTGTTGACCGGCGAGAGCCGCCCGGAAGCAGCCGTAGAAGGAGACGAGGTACACGCCGGGGAGAATAATGTGGGCTCGCGCATCCTCGTTCGGGTCAGCGCGACCGGTGACGAAACGCGGGTCGGCAAGCTCCTGAGCTGGGTGGACGAGGCAAACCGCCGTCGCGCGCCCATCGTCCAGTGGGCCGACCGCCTCGGCGGGATTTTCGTGCTCATCACGATCATCGCGGCTGCCGTCACCGGTGTGGTGTGGGCGTCGATCGCCCCGACGTCGGTCGCTGTGAGTCATGTCGTCGCGCTGCTTGTCGTCGCGTGCCCCTGTGCGCTCGGTATGGCCACACCGCTCGCCCTCGCCGTCGGTGTGGGGCGAGCGGCCGGGAAGGGCATCTACATTAAGCACGATGACGTGCTGCAGGCCTTCTCGGAAGTCTCTCACGTGGTGCTGGACAAGACCGGAACCCTCACAGAGGGAGACATGGTCGTAGAGAAAGTGCTCGGTTGGGCGGAGGGAGCAAAGCTTGCGTCTGCCCTCGAGTACTACAGTCACCACCCGCTCGCGAGGGCGATTCGCGAATCGTTCGAGGGCGAAAAATCTTCGGTTGACGCGGAGACTGTCGAGGAGACTCCAGGTGCAGGAATTTCCGGTAGGGTTGATGGACGCAAAATTTACGTCGGCAAGCTCGAGTGGGTGCGGGGTCAATGCCCCCAATTCCAGCCCGGAATCGATGAACACGCGGTCGACGCGCTGCTCGATAAGGGCCTCTCGCCGGTTGCTGTGGGGGTTGACGGCGAAGTGACGACAATATTTGGCGTCGGGGACCCGCTTCGGCCCGAATCTCGCAAGTTCATCGAGCGGCTGAGACAAGAAGG
>JBNJFZ010000134.1:2265-15186 GCA_051747295.1 Myxococcota bacterium | reverse complement strand
GGCGATACCGCGAGGCTGCCGCCAGGCAGCCGATACCGCGAGCCGGCGCAGCCGGCGATACCGCGAGGCTGCCGCCAGGCAGCCGATACCGCGAGCGAGCGAACGCGAGCGGCCCCCAACCCCCTGAGATCCGTGGGATTACGGTTGATTCCGACGCGTTGATACCATACGGTCGCGCGCCAGCTTACGTAGCTCAGAGCTCAGACGTCCCGCTCGACAACGAATTGGAATCATCATGGCCGAAGAAAAGCGCAAGAAAGTTCACATGGTTTCGCTGGGTTGCCCCAAAAACCGGGTCGACTCCGAGGTCATGGTCGGCATGATTCAGGACGAGGGCGAGTACGATATGGTCGGCACGCCCGACGATGCGGATATCGTGGTGGTCAACACCTGCGGCTTCATCGAGGACGCCAAGCGCGAATCCATCGACACGATCCTCGAGATGGTCGAGCGCAAGAACGTCGGCCTGCTCGACAAGGTCGTCGTGTCCGGCTGCCTCTCGCAGCGCTACTCCGGCGACCTCGAAAACGAGATCCCCGAGGTCGACGCCATCCTCGGTACCAAGACCTTCACCGCCATCAACGACGCGCTCAAGGGCGAGCTGGCCGAGAAGACCTACGTGCAGCCCGGCAGCTTCATCATGGACCACGAGGTCTCCCGCACGAATACGATCCGCGGCGGGACCGCGTACCTCAAGATCGCCGAGGGCTGCTCGCGAAACTGCAGCTTCTGCATCATCCCGACCATCCGCGGCGACCAGTCCAGCCGCACCATCGACGACGTCGTCGCCGAGGCCAGGCGCCTGGGCAAAAGCGGCGTCAAAGAGATCATCCTGGTCGCCCAGGACATGACCAGCTACGGCATCGACCTGGACCCGCGCAACAACCAGGACTACCTGGTCCGGCTGCTCCGACGCCTCGAAGAAGAAGACCTCAACGGCATCGAGTGGGTCCGCCTGCTCTACATGTATCCGTGGAACTTCACCGACGAGCTGCTCGAGCTATTTCAGGAGGGCGAGCGGCTGCTTCCGTACGTCGACATGCCGCTGCAGCACATCAACGCGCGCATCCTCAAGTCGATGCGCCGCAACATCCGCCGCGAGCGGCAGGCCGAGCTCATCGACCGGCTCCGCGCCGTCGACGACCTGGTGCTCCGCACGACCTTCATCACCGGCTATCCCGGCGAGACGGACGAGGAGTTCCAGGAGCTGTACGACTGGGTCGAGCACGTCGAGTTCGACCGCGTCGGGGTGTTCACCTACAGCCCGGAAGAAGATACGCCGGCCGCCGAGATGGACGACCAGGTCCCGCACGAGGTCGCCGTCGAGCGCCGCGATGCGCTCATGGAGCTCCAGCAGGAGATCAGCCTGCGCAAGAATCAAGAATGGGTCGGGTACAATACCGAGGTCATCGTCGACGGCGTCTCCGAGGAGCACGAGGCCGTGCTCGAGGGGCGCCACTACGGTCAGGCGCCCGACATCGACGGCGTCGTCTACCTGTCATTCGACTACGGCGGCGACATGCCCACGCCCGGCGACATCGTGGAAGTCGAGATCACCCAGGCCACCGAATACGACCTGGGCGGCATCGTGATTCCGAACAAGACCAAGGCCGGCCCGATCAGCCTGAACGGGACGCAGGCTCAGCTCGGCAAGTGAGCATGCGGCCAAGATGGCCGCATGAAAAACTCAAGGCCAGAAGAACACGTAGATCGTGGTCATCGACGGCTCCGGCCGCAGGCCTAACTCGGAGGAAGTCGGCGACGCGACGAGGAAATGGTCGTCGAGGCCGTCTCCATTGACGTCCTGTGCGATACCGAACTGCCCGAGCGGGGGCGGTCCAAATGAACCCTCCTCAACCTCGCCCGGAGCCAGGAACGTGCGGTCTGGCGGCTGCAGCGAGTAGTTGAGCGGGCCATCGAGCATCTCGTAGTACGCCGAGCGCATCGGATCCTGCGTATCTGACAAAAACAGCTCGTCTCGGCCGTCGCCATTGAGGTCGCCGACCGCCCATCTATCGACCCAGTCGTAGTCGATGTCGGAGCCGTCACATCCGAGCCTGTACTCGGAGTTTTCGAAGAGGCGTAGCCCACTGGAGTTCGTCCTCAACTCGGTCATGAAGATGCCCCTGGGGTTGTCCGCACTGCTGCAGACGGCACCCGGCATCAACAGCTCGGGCCGCCCATCTGCCGTGATATCCCTCGTGATGCGGAAGTTGCCGTCGATGTAGGCTCCCTCCCCGGACGAGTAGACCAACGAAGCGTTGTCGATGCTGCTCCGGCCCTCGGGGGAATTCGCTACGTCGTCGGCAATGCGCTCGCCGGAAATCAGGAAGAGCCCGCCCTGGTAGTCGAAGGCATCGCGAAGGTAGATCGCGACGTCGGGAGTGCCGCTATTGCCTTGATAAGACAGGATATCCTCGATGAAGCGCACCTCATCGAGCGACGTCTGGGAGCCGACGGAAATCTCGTAGGCTGCGTCATCGAGCGCCAGCCCTTCGGCTGGGCGGGTCGCGCGACCTTCGAATATCGCTGCCGTGTACCGACCGGGGTCGGGCCCAAAGCCGGGCTCGAAGCCGACGAGCACGTCGGTCAGGCCATCGCCACTGAAATCTGCGCCGTCCAGGCTCACGGGCCGGCCCGCAGTCTGGAGCAGGACCTGTCTCTCGTCGACCTGAACGCCCTCGGGGGTCACGCTGAACGGCCCGTATAGAATTTCGACACTGCTCACGCCCTCACCACCGGAGCGGAGGAAGATGAGGTCGTCGATGGAGTCGCCATCAAAATCGCCGATATGAGGGTCGGACACCGGCGTGGAATAGGTGAATTCACCGCCGCGCACGAGGATATTGTCCGCGTCGACCGTATAGGTCGGATCGTCCGAGGTGCTCGCCAGGGCCTCCGAGCCCGGCACGAAATAGACCACGGGTCCCTCCGGACTCGCCCCACCGATCACGAAGTCTCCCAGGCCATCATTATCGAGGTCTCCGGTGGTGAGCACGCCGCCACCGCCCGGAAGCTCGGACCGGTTGATGCCGCCGCTGCCGCCCGGGAGCTCGATCGCCCACTCTGCGTAGGCGTATGTCTCGGCGGGATCGCAGGCATTTCCAACAAGGGCGGTGGGATCTTCAGATGCGTTGGCATCGGCGTCGCGGTTGCGCTGATCGGGGTTGGGAATGGCGCAGCAGTTGTCTTCGTCGTCGTTGATGCCGTCGCCGTCCCCGTCCTGGCAGGCATCGCCCACCCCGTCTCCGTCGCACTCGTCGGCCTGATCGGGGTTGGGGGTCGTCGGGCAGTTGTCTTCGGTGTTATCGATGCCGTCCCCGTCCACATCTGGGTCGTCGCAGTCGACCCGGCCGTCGCCATCGCTGTCGATGGTGCACAGTCGCACGCAGGCGCTGGTGCCCTGACATTCGACGTCCTGGCAGTCGACGGCACCATCGCCGTCGTCATCGATGCCGTTCTCGCAGTCCTCGGTCAGCTCGAGGCAGGCCGCGGTGTAGGCGCAGTCCAGGTCGAGGCAGTCCACGCGCCCGTCACCGTCGTCGTCGATGGCGTTCGCACAGTCCTCGGCCCCCTCGAGGCAGGCGCTCGTGCGTGCGCAGTCGCTATCATCGCAGTCGACATCCCCATCTCCGTCGTTATCCTCGCCATCATCGCAATCTTCGGCGCGAGACGTGCAGACGGCGGTCTTCGCGCAGTCGCTATCATCGCAGTCGACATCCCCATCTCCATCGTTGTCCTCACCGTCGACGCAATTTTCGGCACCGGGGGAGCAGGCCGCGGTATTGGCACAGTCCGAGTCATCGCAGTCCAGCGCCCCATCTCCGTCGTCGTCGCGATTGTTGACGCAGTCCTCGCCGAGTCCCGAGCAGACCGACGTGCCTTCACAATCGGAGTCCTCACAATCGACGTCTCCGTCACCATCGTCGTCGACCAGGTTATAACAATGCTCGATCTGGCAGGCCGGATCGGTCGCGCAGTCGGAATCCTTGCAGTCCGCTTGGCCGTCGCCGTCATTGTCGATGCGGTCGGTACAATCGGTCTCGACCCCGGCCTTGTTCGACTCGCCACCACAGCCCGCACTCAGCGCAAGCGATGCGACCACGAAGAGCAGTGCCGCGAATATCCTCTGTACACTCATCTTATCCATCATCATCTCTGTATCTCGTGTCGTGAATCCTGATCTGGTCGCGGCTGTGTGTTCAGGGCGTGCGACGCGGGGTTGGCAACAGGTAGTAGCGATCTGCTGTGCCGATGAGCACATCGCGGACGCCATCGCCGTCGACGTCCAGATCGACGTTGAGCGAATTCCCGATGTTCTCGGAGGAACTTCGCACCGAGACGGAGTCGACCACGTCGATCTCCGTCAGGCCACTCAAAGAGCGGCCCGAGACGATGCGCATCGTGCGATAGTTCGACGCATTTCCGCCGCTTCCCGCGGTGATGAGGTCGTCGATGCCGTCCTGATCGAAGTCCAGGCCCATAGTGACCGGGCCACCGATACTGTCTGGTCCGGTGATCTCGATGTCGGGAGCGGCGCCGATCGTGTCCCCCGTGACCCCCTTCCAGAGGTAGGCGCTCCCGGACTCGGAGACCGCGACGATGTCGTGGATGCCGTCGCCGTCGAAGTCTCCGTCGATGGCGAGGAATTCCCCGAGCTGGCCGTTGGCCGCCGGACCGTCGAGGTTGACGTCGGCGGTGGTGACCACGCCCGACGGTAGGCTGGATCCGTCGAAGATGTAGACCTGGCCGGAGGCGTCGAGGGTCCCCGATGCGTCGAGCGTCTGCGTGACGCTGACCGCGAGGTCGGGGGTCGCATCGCCCACGACGCTCGCTCCAGCGGCGAGGCCGATCCCGAATCCGCTATTGCAATCGAGGTCGACGTCGAAGGTGAAAACGGCGTCGGCTTCCGCCAGTGATGCCCCCGCAATCATATCCGCGCCAGAAAATAGGTGCACGGATACGACGCAGGTGGTCCCGTCGTATCCGGCGACCATCAGATCGCCGATGCCATCCCCGGTGACGTCGCCGGTGGAAGTCATTCGCGCGCCTAGCCGAGCGCCGGCATCGCCGGTAATCGTGGCGAAGGTCGTCGTCTCGTCTCGGGTGGCCTCGAGGGTGGATTTGCCGTCGAAGATCAGAACCTGGCTGGGGCCGGAGGCTTCCATCGGAGCTGACACCGCGTAGTCATCCCGGCCGTCACCGTTGAGGTCACCGATGACGGCCACCTGGAGACCGAGCATGGAGAGCGTCGAGCCCGACGAACTGACAATTTCCTGGACATTCGAATTCGACCGCAGCGCGCCCATGTCGGTTTCGAGCGGTCCGCCCGCCAGAAAGGCCCGGCTGCCCTGTGGATCCGCATCGCTGGCCGCCGAGAACAAGATCTCCGGCGAGCCATCGCCGTCTGTGTCACCGGTATCGAGTCCCTCACCGAGGGCCGGCGCATAGGCGAATCGCTGACCGAACCCGATCGAGAGCACGCTGGCACATGCATTTCCGTCCTGAGTGGTCGAGAGGCTCGAAGACTGGGAGGGGTTGAACACGTCCGGGCAGTTGTCCTGCAAGTCCGGCCAACCGTCGGCGTCGCTGTCCTGACACGCATCTCCGACGCCGTTGTCGTCCTCGTCGGGCTGCCGGGACTCACCGTCGACTGTCACGGCCGGGTTGAAGACGTCCGGGCAGTTGTCCTCGTCGTCGGGAATGCCGTCGCCATCGCTGTCCGCCTCACAGGCGTCCCCGACGCCGTCGCCATCCTCGTCCTCCTGGTCGGCGTTGGCGACCAACGGACAGTTGTCCTCATCGTTGGTGAGCCCGTCGCCGTCCTTGTCGTCATCGGTGCAGTTGGGGATGTCGTCGCCGTCGAGATCGAGCAGATCGTCGCAGTCGCACGCGCTGGAGTCTCGAGCGCAGTCGTAGTCCTGGCAGTCGACGGTGCCGTCGTCGTCATCGTCGACCCCGTTGTCGCAGATCTCGTCGGTGCATACCGGCAGGAGCTCGCAGTCGGCGTCGGCGCAGTCGATGTCCCCGTCACCGTCGTCGTCGATGCGATTCTCGCAGTCCTCGCCGCGCTCGATGCAGACGAGCGACTCCTGGCAGTCGGGGTCGGCGCAGTCGGCGACGCCATCACCGTCGTCGTCGATCCCGTTCGTGCAGATCTCGAGGGTGCCGATGCAAATTCGCGTATAGGCACAGTCGGTGTCGGCGCAGTCGATTCGGCCGTCTCCATCCTCATCCTCGCCGCTGCCGCATTGCTCGCCGCCTTCGACGCAGGCAGCGCTCTTGGCGCAGTCGCTGTCGTCGCAGTCGACGTCGCCATCACCGTCATCGTCCTCGCCATTGCCGCAGTCCTCGGGCTGCGCCTGGCAGAGGCTCGTATTCGCGCAGTCTTCGTCCTCGCAGTCGACCTTGCCATCGCCATCGTCATCGACTCCGTTGTCGCAGGCCTCCGCGCCGATGGTGCACGTCGCGGTGTTGACGCAGTCCGGATCGTCACAATCGGCGACGCCGTCCCCATCCTCGTCCCCCGGAGACGCACAATTCTCGTAGGTGTCGACACATACAATCGTCGACGCACACTCGCTGTCCTCGCAGTCGACGTCGCCGTCATTGTCGTCGTCGACGAGGTTGTAGCAGTGCTCGACCCCGGCGTCGGTGCAGTTATCCGCGCCAGCGCAGTCCGGATCGGCGCAGTCGGTTAACCCGTCGGCGTCGTCGTCCTCGCCATTGTCGCATTTCTCGTCGCCCACTTTTTCGTCGGCACCACCACAGGCGGGAGCCACCAGCGCGAGCATTGAGAGGGCCAGGCAGGCCGCAACCAGAGATATCCAACGTCTCATTTAAAGTCCCCTGAAGCCATCACAAGTAAGATCAAGAGAATAGATAGCAGTTTTGTGCTCGCGATGCGAGTACGTTTGGAGGGGTGGGCAGTGAGTCGGGACAAGCTGCCTCGGCCGGGGGCAACACAACCACGCACGCCGACCAATGACCCACTCCCCCAAATCTCCTACATCTCCCACTCCCCCAAATCTCCTACGTCTCCCGCTCCCCCACCACTCCCTACTTGCCGCTCATCGCCCCGAATGCCATCATCGGCCCGTCCAAAACCACGAATAAACGAGGAGACCAGCATGAGCGAAGACGCGACCGTACTCACCGAAGTCGACGACGGCGTGATGACCATCACGCTGAATCGCCCCGACAAACGAAATGCGATGAACGTCGAGCTCAACCAGGAGCTGATCGAAGCGATTCAGGCCGCGCGCGACGACGATGACGTTCGCGCCGTCATCATCACCGGGGCCGGCAAGGGCTTCTGCGCGGGCGCCGACCTGACGCTGTTCGCGCAGGTCGAGCGGCCGGAATTCGTGCGCGACTACGTCATCGACAACTACAAGAAGATGATGGAGCTCATCACGCTCATGGATAAGCCGGTGATCGCCGCGGTCAATGGCTCGGCCGCCGGCGCCGGGGCCTCCTTGGCGCTCGCCTGCGATTTCCGCGTGATGGCCGACGACGCCAACATCTACCAGGCCTTCATCAAGATCGGGCTCGTCCCCGACGCCGGCTCGTGCTGGCTGCTCGCCCGGCAAGTCGGCTACAGTAAGGCGCTCGAGATCGCGACCAGCGGCGAGCCGGTGACGGCCGCGCAATGCGCCGAGTTGGGCCTGGCCAACCGCGTCGTCGGCCACGACGAGCTGCTCGACGCCGCAAACGAGTGGGCGCAGCGCCTGGCCACGATGCCCACCGTCGCCATCGGCATGACCAAAAAGGCCATGCACTTTTCGATGGACAATGACCTCGGCAAGACCATCGAACGCGAGGCCGAGCTCCAATCCCGCGCCGTCCAGACCCACGACCACAAAGAAGGCGTCGCGGCGTTCCTCGAGAAGCGCGATCCCGAGTTCAAGGGCGAGTGAACGGAGCGATCATGAAGACAAAGAGCCTGTTCAAAAAGTTCGAGGCGGCGGCTGATGCGGAGGAGCGACGCGAGTTGCTCGGGCGCCTCGAGCTCGGCTGGGGCCTGCCCGCCAGAGAGCTGCGCTTCTATTACGCCGTCGACCCCGAAGTCGTCCGAGACTTCGTCGACGAACAGATCGAGATGTTCGCGCGGTGGGACGACGTGCCCGATACCGCGCCGTTTCGCACCTACTTGCGCAACCACGACCCCGACTACGCCCGCGAGCTGTTTCGACGGACGTGCTCTCCCCAGGAGTGGGAGGAGCGAGTCGCGTCACTCTCCGACTCGTTGTCCGACGACGCGCTGGTCGAGGAGCTGGAGCGCATTCATCCCCAGGTGCACGGAGGGTTTCCGGGCGCCAGCGTATTCGAGAAGATCCTCCGCGAGCACGGCGACGATGTGGTGCCGTATATTCGGGCCCATATCGGCGAACGGTGGCACTACGCAGGGTGGGAGTCGTTTATCTCGTTGCTCGAAGAGCAGGCGCGCTGGGGCCTTTGGGACCGAGCGGTCTCGGGGTCAGCCTCCCAGGACTTCGACACCTACGTGAACCACATCCTCGAGAGCGCCGAAGAACGACCGGGATGGGCGCGCCAGCGACTCCAGGGCATCTCCGGGGCCAGCTTTGTATCCTGGGTCGGCCGCAATGTCGCAAAACTGGGAGACGAAGTCGCGGCGAAGGTCTACCGGCGCTTCCCGAACCTGTTGAAGTCCGCGCTCGACGAGCACATCAACACGTTCCGCTTGAACGCACGGAGCGCAGCTTACCGCCGGCTCTTCGGAGAACTCATTCGCGCCGGAGATCTCGCGTATATCGACCGGCTCGCCGGCAAGATGCTCTCGGTTTCACTCTACATCTGGGGCGACACGAATCAGTACGAATCCGTCTTCGAGCACCTGGTCAACTACTTCGCTCGGATCGACGACGACGCAGAATACACGGAGCGCGTCAGCCGCGCCCTTTCGGCCTTCCAGCCCGACGACGAAGAACACTGGTATACACTCCGCCAGAACAACCCCCTCTATGAGGTGTTCTTCGAGCAGCCGGAGCGCTTCACGGCGCGAACCGAGGTCATCACCGACCTGCTGGAATCGGCGTTCGTCGCGGTGCGCTCACTCGGCTTTCGCGCGCTGCTTGCCACCGGTGACGAGTGCGGCCAGCTGGCCGCCGACAACGTCCAGCTCGTGCTCGCCGCGCCGCTCGACCGCCTGCCGTCCCCGGGAATGCGAGCCGCGCTGGCCGCCACCCGCGCCATGACCGACTACGAACCATCGCTGGGCAGCGTGGTCCTGAACCGCCTGCGGGAGGCCTCGTCGCTCGCCTACCCCTCATTCTCGAAGGGCGAACTCGTGCGGACCATGGGACACATCCTGCGCCAATCACCCGAGCTACAACGCGCTTCAGAACAAACCGTTATCTACGACCATGCGTCGGCCGAAGGAGGTCACTGGTGACCACCGTTGCGACAGAATACAGCGGCCACAGCGGCCTGCAGACCTCGGGCAGCTCGAACGAACTCGGCCTGTCGACCAATGAGCGACGACCGGTGCGCTTCCACGCCCGCGTCGACCAGCACGTCCACTCGCTCAAGCGCTCCCTGCAGACGCTCGGCGAGTTGGTCTGGTCCGAGTATCAATGGATGGACGAGGAGGCCTACGAACAATTCATGCTGATGGTCCTCGACCCGGTCATCACGGTCCACCCCGACCGCGTGTTCTTCGAGGCCTTCAGCCAGGACATGAGCTCCTACGGGCTCGTCATCGCCGACCGCGACATCTTCCAGGCCGACGGCGAGGTTCAGTGCGGCACCACGAATATCGACTTCACGAAGGGCCTGTGGCGCTCGCTCGAGCAGATGCGCAGCCGCCGCGAGACGAATTTCGGGGTCGGCCCGACGGGATTCGGAGTGTCCACCGACGACGGGCCACAACACTTCGAGGACAAAGTCGAGCTGCCGCAGAGCTGGGTGCGCGGCTTCCTGCAGCTCCAGGGGGCGATGGCGATGCCGGGCACTCGCGTGAGCGCGCGCCCCGTCGATATCGCGAGCATCATCCGCACGCTGCGGAACAACACGGCGCACCAGTCACCGCGCTCGATGCGCTTCGAGTTCGAGCCCGGCCAGGACACCGAGGTCGTGCTGGAGCCGTGGGAAAAGTCCATCACGCTTAGAGGCGCCCGCCACAACTACGCGCAGCACAAGACCACCCGCATCTGGGGTCGCTATCGGCTCGAGCTCATCGAAAACCTGCTGCCTTACGCCAATAAAGTCGATATCTACCTGAAGGGCCGCGCGCTGCCGGCGTTTTACGCCGTCGAGCTCCCCGGCGTGACGTTCGTGCTGGGGCTATCGGGCTGGACCGGCAATAACTGGACGCAGGAGGCCAGCTTCGACATGCTCACCTCCAGTCGCGTCGACAAGGGCGTGGTGGAGCGTGCGCTGATCTGGCTGCGAGAGCATTTTTACGGCTCCGTCGACGACATCGCGAGCGAGCTCGGCGAGCCAGTCGATGACACCGCTCGCGCACTGTCGCAACTCTGCCGCTACGGCATGGCGATCTACGACGTCCAGACCCGCGAGTACCGCCACCGCGAGCTCTTCGAGGAGCGCATCGACCCCGCCGAGTACTTTCCGCCCAATCCGCGCAAGGAGAAGTCGGTGGAACTGGTCGAGGGCGGCGCGGTCGAGCTCACCAAAGACGAGATGCGAGAGACCGAAAAGAAGGACAAATTCGGCGGCGTCAAAGTCTTCGAAGACCGGGTTATCGAGGGCGCCGTCGACGGGGAAGAAACCCACGTCGTGCTGCAATCGACCGGGCGAATCATCTTCGGCCGGTGCAGCTGCGCGTTCTTCGACGAAAACCTGATGAATATGGGCCCGTGCGAGCACATGCTCGCGCTGCGCCGCTACGTTGACACTGAAATTGACTGACATAGAGTAAACTCGAGCGGTCGCCGTTAAAGGTTAGCACGCCACTATGCCGCGCGCGTTTCGCCGCGGTGGCCACACTGGTTGGCATACTTCGCCCACCAAGCCCACACGCAACGGGCTTGGCGGAGCCCTCGGCTTCGCAGGTAACTACGGCGGCCGCTCATCTCATCTTCAAGGTCCCGCCATGGGCTTCTTCGACTGGCTCAAAGAAACATTCGGATTCAAGGACGCCGACGAACTCAGCGAGTTCGACCAGCGCTACGGCGAGGCAATGAGCGAGGAGGAGTACGCCGCCTATGTCGCCGAGCACGGTGAGCCGGAGTCCGAGGAGACCCACACCCGCGAAAACCAGGCCGCGATCCGGAAGCGCAGAGAAGACCCGGTCGCCCATACCATCGAGCGCGCTCGCGACCGGATCGCCGAGCTCATGCCAGAGGACGGCCTGCAGCCCACACAGATCCGAAATCGCTCCATCAAGCTGGCCTCCGCACGCGCCAACCTCGACACCTACGGCATGGTATTCGGCGAATACTCGTCCTACGAGCACCGGGAGCCGCTCAAAGAGGCGCTCCTGCCGGAGTTCGACCGCGCTCTCGCCGTCTGGACGGAGTGGAAAGACGAACGTCCGGGCTGGTGGGCCGAAGGCGACAACAAATCGGTGACTGCTCACGATATCTCGGGTATCCCCGGGAGCCGCCGGCGGCCCATCGTCGACGAGCGGCTGATGCCCAAGGCAAAGACCCGAACCAGCTACTGGGAGCCGAAGCCGCGCGTGCTCGAATTGAACGAGGCTCAGCGGTTCTTCGCGCGCGGATTTCGCGTCTCGAATATCGACCTGCATCGCATCGAGTCGGACACCGAGCAGATCACACGCCTGGGATTGCCCAATTGGTCGCACCAGTGGGAGCTGGCGCGCGAATTCGGGCTGACCGAAGGCAAGCTCTACTGGCTGGCCAACGAGCGCTTCGACGACCGCGTCTGCCACTACGTGCAGTTTCGGATTCCGAAAAAATCGGGCGGTTCGCGCGTCATTATGGCGCCCAAGGAGCAATTGCGTGACGTGCAGCGGCGGCTGCTGCGCCGGCTGGTCGACGAGTTGCCCGTAAGCGACTACGCGCACGGATTCCGCACGGGCCGCTCCATCAAGACCAACGCCGAGCCCCACGTGGGCAAGCGCTTCGTCATCGGCATGGACCTCGAGGACTTCTTCGGGTCGGTGCATTTCGGGCGCGTGCGAGGACTGCTGATCGCGTACGGATACAGCTTCCCGCTGGCGACCACGCTGGCGCTGTTGATGACGGAGGCCGAGCGGCAGCCGGTCGAGCTCGAGGATGGGATACGCTACGCGCCGGTCAGCCGGCGGTACACCGTTCAGGGCGCGCCGACCAGCCCGGGCATCTGCAACGCCATCGCCATGAAGCTCGACCACCGACTCGCCGGGCTCGCCGACACCTATGGCTACGCATACACGCGCTACGCGGACGATATCGCGTTTTCGGGCGATGATGAGGACGCGATAGGTACGCTGCTGTCGGTCACGCGCGAGATCGCCGAAGACGAGGGGTTTGCGGTCAACGAGTCCAAGACGCGGGTGATGCACAGCGGCCAGCGCCAGCAGATCGCCGGCGTGGTCGTCAACGAGGAGCTCGGGCTGTCGCGCAAGGAGCGGCGCCGGCTGCGCGCGATGATTCACCGGTTGAGCCAGGAGGACGCGCCCGCTCCCGAGGACATCGAACACGTCGAGGGCAAGCTCGCCTACCTCCAGATGCTCAATCCCGACCAGGCCGAGGCGTTGCGGGCGCAGATTTCGTGGTAGAGGCGAGGGGGGACCGGAAATATGCAACCATCGAATGCAAGTCGAGCCAGTGGCAGCGACGCACCGCTCCATCTGGTGGTATGGCTTGTGTTGGCCGCCACGATCTTCCTCACCCCTCGTGCGCTGCAGGCAGACACCCACGACAGCCAACTGGGCGAGCCGAACGACACATGTGAGTACACGGGGTTTCTCGGGGGCCCATTTCCCGGAGTCCC
>JBNJFZ010000134.1:0-2165 GCA_051747295.1 Myxococcota bacterium | reverse complement strand
CACTGACCTCGCCATCGGCCCTCGAGATCGGGCCTACGGAATGACGTATCACGGGGCAATTTGGGGCTTCGATGTGGAGAGCGACGTCGGAAAGCGGATCTTTAATTTTCATCATGTAGAGCCTGTTACCTGGCAGAATCGTCCGATCGTAGGTCCGGACGGAACGATGTACATTGCGTATCATCACTATCCCCTGGGACCCGGCGTCTTGTGGGCCCTCGACACACAAACGCTATGGACTGACCCGGTACCGGAGCGCGACAATCCGTGGAACCGAGCTGACCCGGAAAACCATGACGGCCTCGAATGGCGAAGGAGCTATGGTGAGTCCGGCGGCTGGTCGACGCCCGTACTGTCCGAGAATGGACGACTCTACGAAGCGATGGGCGGCATCGGCGCGCTCGACCCCGACACCGGCGAGCAGATCTGGCGATTTGGAGAGCGCACGATGGCGAGCGCGCCGACCATCCTCTCGGATGGAACCATCGTGGTCGGACAGGGGATCACCGGACGCGTGTTCTTCCTGCAGGAAGATACGCCCAACGGAGGACTCGCCGACGAGGCCTGGCCGACGGCGTTGCACGACCACTATCACTCGAATAGCGCCGCGCATCCGTTCAAGTGGGACCGCACGGGTGACCCTCCGTATCCTGCCGTCGACGAGTTACTCGCCGATACTCCCCCCTGCTGGAATGAAGTCGACTGGGACGCCGACGAATGTGGGCCGCTGCCCGACCCGACCGACCGAGACGGTGACGCCGGTTCGACGGATGCGGGTGATGCTGGTCCAGTGGCCGACGCCGACGAAGGCCGAGCCGAGGATACAGACGACGCTCCGAGACCAACTCCGCCCGTCCGTGAAGGCTGCGACGGCTGTTCAATGGGTCTGACGGACCGCCCGGGCACACCGCTAACGCTGTGCATGGTCGCTCTTCTCTGGGTTGTGTGTCGTCGTCGAGGTTGCCTCTAGCTTCAGGCCCCAAACACGCTTTCGATGGCGGCTAACTATGGCGACTAACTACTGCACAGACTGAGGTTTTGCTGTCCGATTGGCCGCCGCCCACGTTGATTCACACCGCAGTTTAATTCACGTTACAGGCAGTTCTCGAGCACCTTGTAGGCATTTTGATGCAACTGAACAGATACATCTTGGCTGCGTGTTTGATATGCGCCGCCGCTTGCACCGGGGATGCGTCTACGCCGGGCGATGCTTCCTACGTCGCCGACACGGCGGACGCTTCAGCGGTCGACAGCGCGCGAGACATCGCAGATGTACCCACAGACTCCCCGAGTGACGCCGGCTCGGACAGCGCGGATTCTGCGGAGGATTCGACTGATACTGTGCAAGAGACGCGCTGCGAACGCGTCACCGTCGAGATGAGCGACGGCGAGGTCTTCGAGGCGCAGCTCATCGAGACGTACGACCATCGCGTGTGGTGGTGGGACGTCGCCGACCGAACGACGCTCGCCTTCTTTCAGCCCGCGGAGTACGCGGCGTTTCCGGACGACGCGAGCTTCCGATTCGAGGCGTTGGCTGACGTGGTGTCGATGCAAGACGCCGCGGTCGACGGCGACGACGAGTGCTACCTGGACTTCATCGACCGCCGTGCGTTCACCGTCGATGCGCTGCCGCTCGACGAGACCTCGCAGATCTTGATGGGCAACGAAGGCTACCACCGCTACGAGGGTGGATACGGCGACTTCGCGTGGGACTTCACGCGCACCGATCCAACCGGCGCGCGCTACATGGGCGACGGCACCGCCAATTCTGACTATGTCGTGTGGCAGGAGCCGGTCTTCGCGCCAGTGTCGGGCTACGTGGTCGACGTGGTCGACGACGCGCCGGACCACCCGCCGGGCGACTACCCGGAGGGCGCGACCAACAACCTCGTCGGCATCCACCTGGGCGGCTCGTTTTACATCTATCTGCTGCACCTCGAGCAGAGCTCGGTCCCGGATGACATCCAGCCGGACACGCTCGTCGATGTCGGCGACAAACTCGGTGTGGTCGGCAACTCCGGTGTGAGCCTGGAGCCGCACCTGCACCTGACGATGCTGTGGTACGACGCCGAAGCCGACCGGTCCTGGAGCATTCCCACGCGCTTCCAGGACGTAGACGTCGCCCCCACGCCAAAGGGCCCGTGGCGCGACCGGCAGTTCTACCT
>JBNJFZ010000133.1:2345-15271 GCA_051747295.1 Myxococcota bacterium | reverse complement strand
TCTGCGCACGCCCCGAGGACCCGGCGCTTCTCGCGAAGCTGCCGTTCGCGCGCCACGCGCTTCACGCCTGGCGCATGGAGCTCCCCCATCCGCTGACCGGCGAGCGATTCCACATCGAAGCACCGCTGCCCTCTTTGTGGACTCGATGAAACGTGCGTCACACCGGACTTAACCACGCGGTAAAACTTTAACTTTCGCGGCGCTGGTGGTACCGTAGCGACCAGTCAAAGTCATATTGAAGTATCTTTGTTGTCACCAGGGGCAAGCACGCCCCCGAGTATCTCTTCCCCGCGAGGATGACGCATGAAACGACGACTACTCTATTTGCTAGGCCTGTCCCTGATCACGACCGCATTTGCCTGCGGTCCCGAGGAGGACGACGGACCGACCGGACCGCAGCCCTTCGCTGATGACTGCACGACCACGATCGAGCCTCAGGACACGCCCGAGAACAGCGTTCGGGAGTTTAACCAGGCGATCATGGACGTCTCCGACGGCGGCGTCATTTGTATGCTGGATGGGACGTACGAGCTCAACGGTCAGCTCACGCTCAACACCGGTAGCGGCATCGAGATGCGCGGCCAGAGCCAGGCCGGGACCATCCTCGACTTCGCGGGTCAGTCCGAAGAGGACGGCAGCGGCGCCAACGGCATCCTCGCCGAGGGCATCGACGACATTCGATTCGCCGAGTTCACCATCAAGAATACCGCTGGCGACGCCATCAAGGCCCAGGACGCCGACGGCGTCGAGATGGTCAACCTGACGGTCGACTGGGATGAAGGACGCAACAGCAACAACGGCGCCTACGGATTGTATCCGGTGCTGTCGACGAACGTGTTGGTCGAAGGCTGCACCGTGCGCCACGCATCCGACGCCGGTATCTACCTGGGTCAGAGCGACACGGCGATCCTCCGCAACAACGTCGCCGAGAGAAACGTCGCTGGCATCGAGATCGAGAATACGATCAACGCCGAGGTCCACGGCAATACCGCCACCGAAAACACCGGTGGCGTCCTGATCTTCAACCTGCCCGACCTGACGATGTACGGCGAGGGAAACAAGATTCACAACAACGTGATCAACAACAACAACGGGGATAACTTCGCATCGGGTGGCATCGTCGCGAACGTGCCAGAGGGAACGGGCATCTTCATCCTGGCGATGGACGGCAACGAAGTGCACGACAACGAGATCAAGGACAATAACTCCATCGGCATTGCGATACTCGCCTATGAGGGGCCGCTCGCCACACTTGAGGGCGCCCCGACCGACGAGAACTACGACACCTACGCCGAGTCGAACTACGTCCACGACAACGTCGTATCGGGTAACGGAACCGACCCCGAAGGCCTGCTTACGCAGGTGCTGCCGGACCCGCCGCTCGCACAGATGTGGCTGGACTGGTTCGTCGACACCGAGAAGGAAACGCCGTTCGCCGACCGTCGCAACTGCTTCATGAACAACGACGACGGCAGCGGCGGTACGCCGGAATTTGCGATCTACGAGCTGTCGCTCGGCGGTGATCCGCCCCCGATGCCCGATGCGCCGACCGACTGCAACGCCGACGACTGGATGGACGCGTGTCACTACCAGTGTGAGGGTGAAGAATTGCCCGCCGTGACGCTTCCGTAAAAACTGACGGTGCGGGCAGAGATGCCCGCACCACATTGCCCTCACCCGGGCGCGCCTGAAATGCTTTCGTCGCCCGGTTCGTTGCACGGGCACATGTTGGAAAGACGACCAGGACCACGAGTACCGCCATGACGTACCGATCGATGTCCCTCTGCGTGAGCGCCGCCCTCTTTGCGAGCCTCACCCTCGGGTGCGGCCCCAAGCAAGAGGACTGCACGCTCAACCTGCCGGCTGACGGCGAGCCGCACGAACGACTCAGCGATTATTGCTTCTTCCAGGGGGATCCGGAGGCCCATCAGGTATCCGAGCGCGTCGTGGCGTACAACGTCTCGACCAAGCTGTACGCCGACAAGAGCGACAAATATCGCTTCATCGCGCTCCCCGACGGCGAGACGGTGTCGTACGACGACGAACAGATGTGGGAGTTCCCCGACGGCGCCATCCTGGTCAAGACCTTCTACTACCCGGTCGACGCGCGCGACCGCTCCAAGGGCGACCACCTGCTCGAGACGCGCCTGCTCATGAAACACGAGGGCGAGTGGGAGAGCCAGGTTTACGTCTGGAACGAAGACCAATCCGACGCGGTCCTGGACAACCTCGGCAGCAATATCCAGGTCGAGTGGATCGATAAAGAGGGCACGACGCAAACTCAGAGCTATCAGATCCCATCGTGGACGGCGTGCAAGAACTGCCATGGCCAGAACGACGTGCTCGAGCCGCTCGGCCCCCGCACCCGGCAGCTCAACAAGACAAATACCTACGGTGGCGAAGAAAAAAACCAGATCGCACACATGGCCGAGTTGGGGTTCCTGGATACCGACATCGGTGACCCGTCGGAGTTGCCCGCCCTGATCAACCCGAAAGATGAATCGCACCCGCTCGATCAGCGAGCGCGCACCTACCTCGAGGGCAACTGTGCCCACTGCCACCGCCCCGAGGGAAGCGCCGCAAACACCGGCCTCTACCTGAATATCGAAGAGGAAAACGAGCGGTCGCTGGGCGTCTGCAAGTCGCCTATCTCGGCCGGAACCGGCGCGGGCGGCCGCGCCTTTGACATCGTCCCCGGCAAGCCCGAGGAGTCGATCACGATCTTCCGCATGAAGTCTCTGAACCCCGAGATCAAAATGCCCGAGTTGCCGACGCGAACCGTCGACGAGTTCGGCGTGGACATCGTCTCGCAGTGGATTCTCGAGATGGACGGAAGCTGCGAATGATGCGTCGCGGCGAGGCGTGTGCTCCTCAATGAGGGACACATTCAGCCAGTCTCACTGGCTGTAGCGTCTTCGGTCTCGGCGGCTTCTTCGAGCACGGTCTCATCGAGCTTCGGGATACGCTCGAACTGGCGCTCGAGCCCGCGTACCAGGTGCAGTAGCCCCTCGGGATGTTCGGGATCTTCGCCGAAGAGCAGTGCGTGGCGAGCCGAGTTGAGTTGTCGTATGTAGGCGCCCTTGATGTCGCGGACGCTATTGATGGCGTACTCCATGACACCACCGGCCGCCAGGGTACCGAGCACACTCCCGGCCAGCCCAACCGCACCGACCCAGCCTGGCACCTTGAAGCGGCCGAGCTTGATCAGCGTCTGGTTGTAGAAGTTCAGGCGCGACCGGTAGATCTCGGAGGCCGCGTCCGAGCCAAAGCCCATCCACGTGACCTTGCCGAACAGCACGTACCCGAGCGTGGCGGGGAGGCCGAGCTTGACGCCCGAGCGAATCGCCTGCGCCAGGAGCGGGTCGTGGCTGATCTCGCCCTCCATGCGCGAGATGAACTTCGCGCGCATGTCGCTGTCGACCTCGTCGACGTCGATGTCGAGCAATTCGGCGCGGCGGTCGACGACTTCCTCCCACTGGGCCTCCTCGAATTCGGTGAAGAGCCGTCGCAGCAGCGACTCGAGCTCGTCGGGGCTGACGACTTCGCGCTCGAACGCCTCCCGCAGCTTGTCGTCGGTGTAGGTCGAGGTCGAAAAGTCCGGCCCACCCACCGTGGACGAGACCCCGGCGGCGACGTTGCGCAGGCTCACGAAGATATCTGCGATGCCGGTGCGCGGGCCGAGGCTGCGCGACATGATCTTTCGGAAGCTCTTGAGGTTGCGGTCGACAAACCCCGGGACACGAGCAATCGCCTCATCGAAGAAGGTATTGACCTGCGCCTCGAACCGCTCTTCCCATTCGCTGGGCGCGTCGCCTTCGGACGTATCGAGCGAGACATCCTTGAGATTTTCGAATTTGTCTTCAGTCATCCGTCGAGTCCCTCGAAGAAGTGCTTGATGCGGTCGAATCCGTCGCGCAGCTTCGGTTCCGCGACCGTATACGCGATGCGCAAGAAGCCCTCGCCTGCGGCCCCGAAGCCGGAGCCGGGAATGACCACGACGTCCTGCTCCTGCAGGATCCGTTCGGCGAGTGCCAGCGAATCGTCACCATGCCGAGTGTAATCACGGGCGTCCACGAATAAATAGAATGCGCCCTGGGGTGGTGCACAGGCAAGTCCGGGTAAGTCGTCGAGCAGCTCGAGCACCAGATCCCGACGCGCCGCGAAGACCCGGCGGGTCGACGCGAAGAGCTCCTCGTGCTGTCCGAGGGCGGCGATCGCGGCCCGCTGAGCGGGCACCGGCGCACACGTCACCATGTGCTGGTGGAGCGGCTTGAGGCCCTCAACGACGTCCTCGTCGGCGATCAACCACCCGAGCCGCCACCCCATGGTGTGAAAGCTCTTGGATAGCCCACCGAGTTTGATGCCACGGGGATCGTCGAGCGTGTCGAGCACCGACGCAAAGGCGCCATCGTAGACATAGTCTTCGTAGATTTCATCGCAGATCCAGGCGACGTCGCGCTCGACGAGCCCCTCGAGTAGTCGCCGCAGCGGCGCTTCTTCGATGACCGTCCCGGTTGGATTGGCCGGTGAGTTCAGCAAGACGACGCTGGTCTTGTCGGTGATCGACTCGAGGATCGCGTCGGGGTCGAGGCGAAAGTCGTGGTTGGCCTCGAGCGTGTAGGGCACGGGGGTCGCGCCCGCCATCCGCACGAGGTTGGGGTACGCCGGGAAGCCGGGGTCGGGGACCAGCACCTCGTCTCCCGGCTCCACCACCCCGAGAATGGCGACGGCGAGCGCCTCCTGGACGCCCACGGTCAGCATGACGCGGGAGCCGTCGACGCCGTAGTGGGCGCCGACGGCCTCCCGAGCCTCGATCAGGCCCAGGTTGTGGCTATACGGGGCTCGGCCGGCCAGCAACTCGTCGTTGACCGCACGCCTGAGTGGCTCCTGCACGTCGAGATCGGGCTGGCCGATCCCGAGGTCCAGGCTCGATGGGCTCGCCTTGTCGCGAAGCTGTCGGATCAGCGTCGGCTCGATTGCTCTGGCTCGTCGTGACAATTTCATCAGCGCAACATGTCCTCGAGTGCGGTGGCCGCGTCGGTCTTTTCGTCGCGGTACTTGATGATCAGGAGCGCCGACATGTGCAGGCCATGTTCTTCGGCAAAGCCACCACGTGCCGGGCGCGAACCGGGGATGACGACCGCATTTTCGGGGATCGTCAACGGTTTCTCGTCGCTGGCGCGCAGGACCCGCTCCTCGACGAGGTCGAAGACGGGCGTGCTCGCCGTCATGACGGTGCCGGCACCGATCACGGCGCCCGTGCGGACGTGTACGCCCTCGTAGACCCCGGTATTTCCACCGACCATGACGTTGTCCTCGATAATCACCGGCGTCTGCCCGATGGGCTCGAGCACGCCGCCGACCTGCGCACCGGCCGAAAGGTGGACGTTCTTGCCGATCTGGGCGCAGCTCCCGACGAGGGCGTGCGAGTCGACCATCGTCCCGTCATCGACATATGCGCCGACGTTGACGTAGGCTGGCGGCATCATCGTGACGTCACGCCCCAGGTAAGCGCCGCGTCGCACGGAGCTCCCGCCGGGTACGATACGCACGTTGCGCTCATTCGCCGCGGGCTTTTGCGTCGGATAGGTATGCTTGTCGCTAAAGTGCAGCGGTCCCGCCGACTCGAGCGGCCCGTTCTCACCGAGGCGAAATCCCAGCAGGATCCCGCGCTTGACCGAGGGCTGCACCTCCCACTTTCCGTTGCCCCGAGGAGCGGCGGCGCGGAGTTCTCCGGACTCGAGCTTCCCCAGGAAATCTTCGAAGATCTGGAAGGCGTCGCTCCCGAGTTCGGAGGCTGGCAACTCGAAGAGCTCGTCGATGGTTTCTAGCAAATTTGACATGTCTCACCCGTTCGAAAGATCAACCGGCGCGATTATCGACCGGTTTCAGACACAAAAAAACCCCGACGAATCGGGGTTTCTCCAATAATATGTGCTGCATTACTCGCCGCTCGACCCAGAACCCTCGTCGGACGAGTCGGCGCCACTTCCGCCGACAATATCCTCGCCCTGGTTCTGCTGCTGTTGCTGCTGTTCGGACGCGGTGGTGGGCATCACGCTGCTGGGCTGGCTGGAGAGGTATGCCAACCCGAGGCTCGAGGTCATGAAGATGGCCGCGACGAATACCGTCGCCTTCTCGAGGAATCCACCAGCTCCCTGACTGCCGAAGACCTGCGTGCCGCCACCAGCACCGCCGAATCCAGACGCAAGGCCACTGCCTTTGCCGGCTTGCAGCAGGATCACCGTGACGAGCACGATGCACGATAGAAGGTGGACGATGGTGGTTACGGTTTGCAGCATGGTGTTCTTTTTTTGTTTGGCGCGTTTGATATACCCGACCGCTCCCTCAATGGACCGAGCAGGTATCTAAATCAAGGCACGTCTCTATAGCGAACAAGTCTGGTTTACGCAAGCGATGTCGGGCGCTTTTCGATATCCCGCGGCGATCATTCGACCTTATCGATCTGGAGTTGTTCGAGCGGTACGCAATTTTCCTCCTCATCATCGTAGGCCTGATCGACGTCGCAGAGCCTCAGCACGCGGGGTTGATCGTCGTCGCCGGAGTGCATGTCCGGGTCTCTGAGCAGGTCGTAGCGTACCCACACCCGATAGATCCCGTCACGGGACTGGTAGACAGAAAATTCGTCGGCGGGATCCTCGCCGGTGGACGCATGCTCCCTTTGCCATTTTCGGGGCTGCTCGCCGCTGGGTGGACTCCACTTCTTTGGATCGACCGCCAGCGAGACCTCGCGTTCCTCGCCGGCCTCCAGATCGAGGGTCGTCGGGGTGTCGAGCGCCGGCGAAGTAAAGACGTGACGTCCCGGCGCCAGCGAGAGCGTCTCACCGCAGCGCGCCTGAATCTTGTCGTCGACGTGTACGGGGGCACCGACGTCGCCGCAATTCACACGGACACGCGCCGGATTCGAGCACTGTTGCAGCCGCACGTCTCTGTCGTCGGGGTGTTCGGATCGGTAGAATGCCCGCTGGCGCATCGCCCGATCGCATGCCCCCATGAAGTCGAACGAGCGCACGATCAGGCGCGCCACCAGGGGCTTTTGGTCCAAGCCGTAGGCGCGGTAAAACAGGTCCACGGAGCGCTCGTAGTCGCCGTCGACGTAAGCCTGCATCCCTTCGCTGTACAACTCGGCATAGCCGGCATCTGCGTCGCCGCTGTCCTGGGCTCCCAGATCTTCAGACAGAGCCAGGCCGGCGGCCAGAACACATATCGCCAGGATGATTCGCTTCAAGTCAGGCTCCCGGAGCTCACAAGACGTCGGTCGATCGTCTCGTCACGCAGCACAAATTAATCGACACGCTCGACAGAGCAGCAAGTCCTGGTGCCCTGGCCCTTCTCGACCATCACGCACTCACGCGATTCGTCGTCCGCACGGTCCGCACGCGAGAGTTCATCTGTACCCTCGTAGCAAATCGTCGGCACATAGTTCTCGGAGTTGCGCGGCGACTCGATGTACAACAGCGGCGAGTCCATGCCGCTGACATCGGCCACTTCGTCGTCCTGAACCGAGATGCAGTCCCGACTCGGCCCGAACGAGCCGCCCGAGCAGAGGAGGCGCGCGCTGTCTCGCTGCTGCGAGCCGCCGACCAACTCGACATTGCGTCGAGCATTGCGGCGCCCGGAGTTCGAGCGAGCGCTCGCCGAGCGGCCGCGCCCGCTGGCCGAGGCCTCGTCGCCGGATGCCCGCGCGTAGTCCCGATCGCCGCCCACATCGCCGGTATCGAGGACGAGTGAGCCCTCGCCCTTCTCGACTGTATGCACGACGTGGTTTCGTTGGTTGACCGTCGCAAAGAGGTGGTCGCCGGCCGGAATCGAGACGGTCTGACCACAGGTCGATGACATGACGCGATCGATTCGGACCGGCGTCCCGACCGGCTGGCACACCAGCGTGACGGTGACCGGGTCGGTGCACTCGGTGAGGCTCGGTGCGCGCTCGTCGACGTGCAGATCCGAGAAGAGCGCGCGCTGACGAGCGGCCGCGTCGCAGTTGCCCATCGCGTCGTAGGCGCGGATGACGAGCTTGAGCGTGGAGGCCGACTTGTCCCGGGCGTAAGCTCGCTGGAGTGCGTCGACCGCGCGGCCGTAGCGTCCCTCGGCAAAATCCTGGATGCCGCGTGCGTAGAGTTTCTCGTAGAGGCTCGCCGATTCCTTCCACGCTTTATCGACGTCTTGCTCCGGCTGTTGTCCCGATGCTATGGCCGGCATGGTCAGGAGGGCGAGGACGACGAGACCGAGCTTCCACGCGGGGTAATTTGTCATGATGCGGCTCCCTGACGCTAAGGTGAATGGCATCTCGGCTCACCGTTCGAATAGGCTGGAGACTTTCCGGCGGCGGGCGTGCGAGACGATCACAGTCAGAACAGCTTAGCAAATTCTACTTGAGCGAAAAACCGCTTGTCCGTACATTTCGCGTCGGACGACCGGCTAAGCCCCCCATTTTTTATCGAGGAACACCGATGGCCTCCAAGTTCGAAGGCCTTGTCAAGCGAGGCGACGCAAAGAAGTTTCACCGCGCTGTCGACGAGTATGAAGAGCAGCACGACGAGCTTCCGTCGCTCGAGATGGCCAGCTTCGAGGAGTTGGAGCTCTCCGGCTTCGACTTCAGCGGCATCGACCTCGCCAATGTCGCCTTCGAGAACTGCACTCTGACGCAGTGTCGCTTCGATGACACCCCGCTCGGCGGCGTGTACATCCACGGCTGCACGCTCATCGAGTGCTACATCGAGGGCGCGACCGGCAACGGATTCTGCATCGACGCCTCGACGGTCAGCAAGTGTGAGCTGAGCCGCTGCTCGTTCGAGTTCCCCGAGTGGACCGACTCGCAATTCTCCGACTGCGAGATCACGAACCTGACCGGCGAGGACTTCTTCTTCGAGCGCACGACGTTCAAAGGCGGCTTCTGGGAGGGCGTCCAGCCCGAATCCGGCGAGTTCAACCTGGTCACCCTGCGCGACATCGACGTCAAAAACTGCGACCTGACCGGGTGCACCGCCAAGAGCTCGTATCTCAAGGGTGCGCGGGTGAGCGACTCCGAGTTGCCCGACGGCTTTACCGAGAAGACCGGGAAGCGGCGGGTCATGTAGCTCGCTTGGCTCGCTGTGATTGAGTGATTCAGTGATTGGGTGATTCAGTGATTGCGGGGCGCGGCGTTTCTACGTCGGGCGTGGGGCCTTTGATCCGCGACGGGCAATTTAGGCATTTAAGATTTAGGGGTACCGACTACGCACGGCTTCTGCTTCACGGTCGAATTCGCGCAGTTATCTTCGTAGCTGCGTTTCGTGGCGAACCCGGAGCGGTGCGGCAGGGCAAAGCGACCCTTCCCCGATTCGGGGAAGTACCCGAGCGGAAGCGAGGGGGATGGGGCGTGCGGTTCCTGAATCACGCTCGGCTGCTAAACCAGCCCACGCGCTAAAAGCTCCTGCACAATATAACTCGCGACATCCGGCGCGGTCGTGCCGGGTCCGAAGCCGGCGTCGAAGCCCAACTCCAGAGCGAGCTCGTGGTCGATGCGTGGGCCGCCGGCGACGACGATGAGCTTGTCGCGCAGCCGCTCGGCTTCCAGCATGTCGATGAGCTCGGAGAGGTTTTTGATGTGCACGTCTTTCTGGGTGACGACCTGGCTGACCAACAGAGCATCGGCGCCCTTGTCGATCGCGTGGGCGACGAGCTCCTCGTTGGGCACCTGCATCCCCAGGTTGTAGGCGTTCACCATTGGATAGCGCTCCAGGCCGTACTCACCTGCATAGCCCTTCATATTCATGATCGCGTCGATGCCGACCGAGTGAGCGTCGGTCCCGGTACATGCCCCGAGGATCGTAACCTTGCGACCGATCTCGTCTCGGATAAAATCGTTGACCTGATAGAAGTCCATCCGGTCGGTCTCGACCTTGGCGACGTGGATCTTGGTGTAGTCGACCGACTCGGGACACCGCGCGTAGACGATGAAGTACGAATATCCCTCACCGAGGTCCTTGCTGTGGTAGACTTGGGGCTCTTCAAACCCCATCTTGACCATCAATTGACGAGCGGCCTCCTTGGCTTCGGGGCCGTGGGGCACCGGCAGCGTGAAAGACATCTGAACCTTGCCGTCATCGAGCGTATCACCGTAGGGGCGCACGCGGGTGAGGTCTGGGTCTGAAGCTTCTGTACGTCCGACGATGGTCATATCAGTACCGGGGCTCGAAGTGCTCGGTGCGTTCTCGAGAGTCGGGGCCCTGGCTGCAACACCAGGGCTTGTGAGACCAGTGCATCCCGACTATGCCTACATATCAGTTGTTCCACATCAGGCGTTAGCGAGCATGAAGACAGAAATCGAGCGGAAATTTATCGTCTCCGACGACGGCTGGCGCGATGAGGCCACCCACTCGGAGCATATGCGACAGGGTTATTTCGCGCGCGGCGACGACTCGACCGTGCGGGTACGCCTCGTCGACGGCCAGGGCGTGTTCACCATCAAGGGCCCGACCTACGGCATCACACGCGCAGAATACGAATACGAGATTCCCGCGCAAGACGCCCGCGAGATGCTCGACATCTTCTGTGAGGGGCGCCAGCTCGAGAAGACACGCTACCACCTCGAGCACGGCGACTTTTTGTGGGTCGTAGACGAGTTCGAGGGCGACAACGCCCCGCTGATCCTCGCCGAGATCGAGCTCGAGCGCCCCGACCAACCATTCGACGTGCCGAGCTGGGTCGACGACGAGGTCTCCCGTGACCGACGGTACACCAACGGGTACCTCGCTCAAAACCCCTACTCGACCTGGGAAACAGACTGAAGGAGACACCATGAACGACCAGAAGAGCAACGGACGAGACCGACTCTCCAAGACCTTTTTGCACTCGGCGCAGCACCTCGTCGAAAACCAGCTACACGACGTGGACGCCGACCGCGAGGACTTCTTCACCGCGCTATCGCTGCTGCAGGGCGGCGACGTCACCGGCGCGATCGAGGAGTTTCGCAAGGCAGCCCGCACCTCGGGCGCGCCGTTCGACTCGCTGGCGATGGTCGCACTCGGCGAGTGCCAGCGGCTTCGCGGCAAGGACGCTCTGGCGATTCGCGAGTGGAAGAAGATCGCCGACGACGAACAGGCACCCCACGCCGCCCGCTACGTCGCGTGGTTGAGCCTGGCCAGCGTCGCCGAGCAGCGAGAGGACGACGCGCTCCTCGAGCAGGCCGAGGCCGCGCTCGAAGAGCTCCCGGTCGACGACATCCAGACCTGATCGCACCCTGGTCTTTCCCCAACGCGGCACCGCTGCGGCGCCTGTATGCAAACTGAGAGCTCAGACAGCCCCAACCCCCTGGGACTCAACCTCGACTTCATGTTCGGGCGCGGCTTCCTGTGGGCCAATCGAGAGCGGCTCTCGGATTGGATCACGCTGGAGTCCCTGCGCATGGAGATTCCAGACCTGAGCTTTCCTTTCGACGCGCGAGGCGGCCTCGACCGCTTTCGCAGCACCCGATGCCTGGTCCGCGAGATCGAGTTTGCCATCTCCGAGGTCGGCCTGGGTGACCTGCTCGGCCACGCTGCCGAGGAGCTCGACCGCTTCTCCGACCTGCAGATCAGATTCCTCGAGGATGCCGTTCACATCAGCGTGCGCCTCAATGCCTTCGGCTCCGACACCTTTGTGAGCTTTCGGGCCGCGCTGATCCCGCCGGAGCCCCCGCGCGTCGACGAGCTGCACCTGTCGCTGTACGACTATCGCGCCTACGGACCGCTGCCGTACCCGGCTCGGCTCGTCGCGTTCGAGCTGATGACCGGGCTACTCAATACCAGCGTGCTGCGCCCGCCGGGCCGCGGCGAGTCGTTCACGATCGGCGTGGCCGGCGACATCTTGAGCATGCGACCGCTAAAGCTGTTGCTGCTGCATATCTTCCCGCGTGTGGGCTGGAAGCTGCCGAACCTGTCGACGATCGCCCTCGAGGGCGCCAAAATCCGCCCCGGGGTGCTCACGATCCGTGCGTCATCGCGCGAGGAGGACTGGAAGGGCGGCGGCAATCGCAACGTCTACCAACTCGGCGGGACCCGTGAGGGCGCTCGAGCGCTGGCGGCCTACGAAGCCAAGGACATGTTCGCCAACGCCGACCAGGCGCTCTTCGACGGCCAGATCCGGCAGGCGATGGACCTGCTGGCAGGATACCGCGATGTCTACGGACTCCACAGCGCCCTGGTCTCCCGCACGCTCGACTGCCTGCTCGCCGATCCCACCCCCGGGCATCTGGCGGAGGTCGAGGCGTTGAGCCAGGAGCTCGCCGAAGACGAGGGCGACGAGCTGCTCGCGGCCCTGGCCCGACCGGTTGTCGCGACCGTCCGAGGGAATCGCGCGCAGATCGTCGAGCGATTTCAAGAGCTCGCCGACCTCCTAAAAGAGCGCGGTGAGACGGCCGACTGGATCCTCGCGCAGCTCGCGCTGGCTCAGGAGGTCGACGCCGAGGATCCCGAGCGCGCCGCCGAAGCCCTGCGCGAGGTCTTGAAGGTCTCGCCGCGAAATCGCGTGGCGCTCGAGCAACTCCGGCAGCTCTACAGCCGCCTGGGCGAGACCGCGCAGCTCGAGGACGTGCTCAAGCGGCTGACCGGCGTCTACACGGACCGAGACACGCTCAAGCTGACCTACCTGCAGCTCGCACGCCACCTCATCGACCGCGAGGGCGAGCTCTCGGAGGCCCGGCTATACCTCGAGAAGGTCCTGCGGCTGGATCCGACCGAGCTCGAGGCGCTCCACACCCTCGGCGAGAGCTACGTGCTCGGCGACGAGCCGCTCCGTGCGCTCAAGGCCTTCGGATCGGCTGCTCGCGCCGCCGAGTCCAACGACGACCCGGCGCAGGCGAGCGCGCTGCACTTCCGGGTCGCGCGCATCTGGCACGAAGAACTCGAAGATGCCGGCCAGGCGCTGCTGAGTTGCCGCCGAGC
>JBNJFZ010000133.1:0-2245 GCA_051747295.1 Myxococcota bacterium | reverse complement strand
CGAAACGACGACCGCGAGGTCCTGGCCGATCTGCGGCTGGAGATGGCGCGCACGTTTCGCCAGATGGAGCTGCTCGAGACCGCGCGCGACCACTATCTGAAGGCCTTCGAGCTCGACCCCTCATCGGAGGCGGCGCGCGGCGAGCTCATCGAGATGCTCGAGCGCGGCAAGCTCTGGGAGGAGCTGCGCGACGCGCTCAACACGATGCTGATTCGAACCCGCGACAAGCACGTGCGCTGGGAGCTCTCGATTCGCATGGGGCGCGTGCTCGCCGAGCAATTCGGGCAGTACCGAAACGCGTCGCAGACCCTCTTCGAAGCCGTACAGATCCGGCCGACACATCTGCCGACGCTGCGCAGCCTGTCGCGCGCGCTGGCGGCCCTGGTCGAGCGGGACGGTGCCGACGTGGACGCACCCGCGGGATCGGGCACGTCGGGGCGCCTGCTCGAGCGGATCTACATGAAGCTCTCGGAGCTCGAGCCGGAGCCCGACGATCAGCTCGAGGCACTCGACAGGCTCGCCGACCTCGCAGAACAGCGCGGTGACGATGCAGCGGCCGCCGAGGCGCGCGGGCGAGCTATGCGACTCCGAGAACTCCACGCCGAACCAGAGGATCGCGACATCGATCGGCGGCTCGACGACCTCGTCGACGAGGCCGCACCAGCCGACGAGCCCGCGAGCGCGCCGGCATTCGAGCCGGAGACCACCAAGCCGCGCTACCAGAACCCACTGGGCGAAGGCAGCGAGCTCCCCAGCCCGGATGAGGCCTCCGAGGCGGCTGCGGAACGGGCGGACACGCAAAAAGACATCGAGATCCCAACCCCCGACGAATCCAGCCCGGACGGCGAGCGCCTCGAAGAATTTCGGAATCGCTACGAGGAGATGTTCAAGCGGCAGCCGGAATCCTCGAGCGGCGAAACCGCGCAGGAGTCACAGGAGCGGGGCGCGCCCGCCGACTCGCAGTCGAGCGGAGAGACGCGTCGAGACGCACTCCGAGAAGCGTACGAACAGGCAAAGGCGAGCGGCGAGGTCCAGGCGCAGATTCTGGCGGCAGAGGCCTTATTACGGGCTGACCGCGAAGACAGCATCGAGCTGCCTCGCTCCGAGAAAATGCGCCTGCACCACGAGGTCGGCGAGCTGCTCTACTACGACATGGAGGACGCCGATGGAGCGCGCGCGCACTTCGAATTCCTGCGCGAGCACGACCCGGACGGCTTTGGCGCCGGGCAAACCGTGCTGACGACGCTCGAGTCCATCTACGAGGAACAGGGCGACTTCGACGAGCGCCTCGAGATCCTGGAGTCGCGGCTCGAGAATGCGCAGTCCGACGAGATGCGCGCCACCTACCGATTGCTGATCGCCCAGCTACACTGGGATGAGCGAGACGACGCGGAGGCTGCTCGCGAGGTACTCGAGCCGCTGCTCGAGCGCGATTCACGCCACGAGGCTGCTAATCGCATGCTCGCCGAGCTCGCCGAGGAGCAAGGAGAGTTTGGCGAGGCGGCGCGTCGCCTGAAGACCGTCCTCAAGGTCGCCGGCGGAGGGCTCGATACCGTCGAGCTGGAGCGCAGGCTCGCCCAGATGCTGCTGGACAAGCTCGACCGACCGGAAGACGCTCTCGACCATTTCTCGCACGTATTGGAGGAAGCCCCCGGCGATGCGATGGCGCTCGAGGGAGTCAAGGAATGCCAGGCGATGGTCGAGGATTGGGAGGGTTACCTGGGCAGCTTGAGCCGGGAGCTCGGACTGCTCGTCGGCCGCCCCGACGACATCGATCTGAGTGAACCCGAACGACTCGAGCCCGAGTCGATGAGCTCCGCGGTGCGCGTGCCCGCGAGCCAGATCGTGGCGGACGCAGCACACGTCGCCGAAGAAGTCATCGGAGACCCGCAACTCGCCCACGGGCTGTGGGGCAAGGCGTTCGAGCTGTGGCCGGAGCACGTGGACGCGCTCGAGCGCAGGATCGGACTGGACCGCGTGCTCGAGCAAAATGACGCGCTCGCCGCCGACCTCGAATCCCTGGCAGAGTTGCTCCTGGACCCGGCCGAGCGCTTCGAGGCGCTTTTCGAGGCCGCCAGGCTACTTCGCGGCCCGCTGGACCGCCCCGGGGATGCCCGCCCACTGCTCACGGAGGCGATCGCCGTCGTCCAGGATGCAGACTCGCCGCCAGAAGGCCTGCCCGAGGCGCGCCGCGCCCTCCAGGCGCTGGACCGAAACGATGGGACTCCGTCGACAAAGGGGTGAT
>JBNJFZ010000132.1:9199-15416 GCA_051747295.1 Myxococcota bacterium | reverse complement strand
GCCGCGGCATGACAACGCGGCAGGTGCTGATCGCTTCCGTCTTGCCGACGCCTGATCCGGATTGAGTGGGCGAAGCGCGGCGGAGGCCATGGCACCGCGAACCCAAAAGAGGTCGAAGACACTATCGCAGTCTACTCGCGACCGCTCAACTCCGAGACGTGCTCGTCGGACAGTTCGGTGAGTCGCGTGATGTGCCCCATTTTTCGGCCCGCGTAGGCCTCGCTCTTGCCGTACAGGTGCAGACTCGCCTCGGGGTCTTCGAGTGCTTCGAGCCAGCGGCCGCCAATCGGCCCGATGAGGTTCTGCATGATGGCGTTGCTGTGGCGCCTCGGCGAGCCCAGCGGCAGGTTGCACACCGCGCGGATGAACTGCTCGAACTGGCTGGTGTGGCAGGCGTCGATGGTCCAGTGGCCTGAGTTGTGCGGGCGCGGTGCGACCTCGTTGACCAATAAGTCCCCGTCCTTCGTCAGGAAATACTCCACGGCGAGCACGCCCTCCAGGTCCAGGGCGGCGGCGAGGGTGACGGCGATGTCCGCGGCGCGGGCGCAGACGTCGAGGTCGGCGGATGCCGGCGCATACGTGGTGTCGAGGATGTGCTCGACGTGGTGGTTCTCCACCGCGTCGTAGACCGCGATTTGTCCCGAGGGAGACCGCGCGACGATCGTCGACATCTCCGCCTCGTAGTCCACGAACGCCTCGACGACCGAGCGCAGCTCGCCCACATCGCTCCAGGCCTGCTCGATGTCGTCGCTGGTCTCGATGGTGACCTGGCCTTTGCCATCATAGCCGAAGCGCGCGGTCTTGATGACGCAGGGCAATCCGATTTCATCGACGGCCTGCTCGAGTTCCTCGAGCGTCTCGACTTCCTGCCAGTCGGTGGTCGCGATACCCGCCTCGTTGATGAAGAACTTCTCGGCGGCGCGGTCCTGCGCCATCTCCAGGATCTCCCACGAGGGGCGAACCGGGTGGATTCTGCTGAGGAATTTGAGCGCCCGGACCGGCACGTTTTCCCACTCGAAGGTCACGACGTCCACGTGCTCGGCGAAGTCTCCGAGCGCGTCCTCGTCGTCGAATTCCGCGATCGTCGCCTTCTCGCAGACCTGTTCGGTCGGTCCGTGGCGGTCGAGGCTGTACACATGCACGCGGTATCCGAGACGTGCCGCCGCCATCGCTGCCATGCGGCCGAGCTGGCCGCCGCCAACCACACCAATGGTGCTTCCAACGGGAATATGCGGGGATTTTTCGAGGTCAGTCGTCATGTGGGAACCTCATATGTCGCCGGGAGCCGCGCGGGCCCCGGGTTCAGGTCGATGATCGGAGGTGCTACTCCTCGTCGACGGGTTCGTGGCCAACCGAGTTCGACTTGGCTTCGCGGTAGGCCTTGAGGGATTGCGCGACGGTGTCGTCCTGCAGAGCGATGACCGATCCGGCCAGTAGCGCCGCATTGACCGCGCCGGAGCGACCGATGGCGAGCGTGCCAACCGGTACACCGCGGGGCATCTGCACGATCGAGAGCAGGCTGTCGACACCGTTCAGGACTCGGCTCTTCACGGGCACACCGAAGACGGGCAGCGCCGTCATCGACGCACACATCCCCGGCAGGTGGGCCGCGCCACCAGCGCCCGCGACGACGACCTGGATGCCGCGCTCCTCGGCACCCTTGGCGAATTTGACCAGACGGTCGGGGGTGCGATGTGCGGAGATGATCCGCTTCTCGTAGGCGATGCCGAGCTCGTCGAGTACGTCCGCAGTGTGACGCATGGTGGGCCAGTCCGACTGGCTTCCCATGATGATCGACACGACGGGTTGCTTGTCTGCCATAGCGCTAATCCGTGGGTCACTTGGGCCAGTAAGGGAGCGTTTAACTACGCGCTCGTGCACGACGCGTCAAGTCTTGGACGTGCCCTGGCAAGCCGCGCTCCCCGACCCTCAAACCGCGCAAAAAACGCATAAATTTCGCCTGGATCGGGGGCGAGCGCATAACCTGCGCTCGCATTTCATCGCGTGCACCCGTAGCACCCTCGTGAGAGGGGATTGGACCAGTGGCACCGCCCTTGCAGCTCTCCCGGTCACACCGACGTATCTGAATCGCGAAACCGCCTCGTCTCTGGAGCCGACCCATATGGACTACCCCATCATCGAGAAGTCCCCCGAGGATGCCGCCGTCCGCGCCAACCTGGTCGATTACGAAGGAACACGCGAGTCCTTTGATTGGGACCAGGCGCGCGGCCAACTCGACGGCCTGCCCGATGGAGGTGGCCTGAATATCGCGCACGAGGCCGTCGACCGACACGCCGAGGGCGACCTCGCCGACAAGGTCGCGATTCGCTGGTTGGCCGCGGACGGAGCCGGTGAGGATATCAGCTACGCTCGCCTCGCATCGTTGACCAACCAATTCGCCAATGGGCTCGAGAGTCTCGGTGTGGGCAAAGGAGACCGCGTCTTTGTGATGTCGAGTCGGATTCCGGCCCTCTACGTGGCGATGCTCGGCACGCTCAAGGCGCGAGCGGTGTTCTCACCGCTGTTTTCGGCGTTCGGGCCCGAGCCGATCCTGCAGCGCACCACCTCCGGGGATGCCAGGGTATTGGTCACCACGGAGAAGCTGTATCGCGACAAGATCGCCGGAATTCGCGACCAGATTCCGTCACTGGAGCACGTCATCGTGGTCTCCGACGGGGTGGATCCGGTCGACATCGAGGGCGTCGTGGACTTCGATACGCTGGTTGCGGACGCCTCGCCTGATTATCAGATTCAGCCGACGGACTCGCAGGATATGGCGCTGCTGCACTTTACCAGCGGGACCACCGGCAAGCCCAAGGGGGCGATTCACGTCCACGAGGCGGTGGTCGCCCATCATGTGACCGGTCAATTTGCCCTCGACCTTCACCCCGATGATATCTTCTGGTGCACCGCCGACCCGGGCTGGGTCACCGGCACGTCCTACGGCATCATCTCGCCGCTGACCAACGGCGTGACGATGATCGTGGACGAGGCCGAGTACCGCACGGACCGCTGGTATCAGACGCTCCAGGACGAGGGCGTGACCAATTGGTACACCGCGCCGACCGCAATTCGCATGCTGATGAAGGCGGGCGCCGAGCGTGCGCGGGAGTACGATCTGTCGAACCTGCGCTTCATCGCGAGTGTCGGAGAGCCGCTGAACCCCGAGGCCGTCGTGTGGGGCCAGGAAACGTACGGCCTGCCGATTCACGACAACTGGTGGCAGACGGAGACCGGCGGGATCATGGTCGCAAATTATGCGGCGTGCGACATCAGGCCCGGCTCGATGGGGCGCCCGCTGCCCGGGATCGAGGCATCGATCGTCGAGGTCCAGGAAGACGGGACGTTGCGTCACCTCGAGGAAGCAGCCGAGGGGGAGCTGGCGCTGGAAGCCGGTTGGCCGTCGATGTTCCGGGGCTACCTGCACATGGATGAAAAATACGAGAAGAGCTTTGTCGGGGACTGGTACCTGACCGGCGACATCGCGCGTCGCGACGAGGACGGATATTTCTGGTTCGTGGGGCGCGCCGACGATCTGATCAAGTCCTCGGGCCATCTCATCGGCCCGTTCGAGGTCGAGAGCGCGCTCATCGAGCACGAGGCCGTCGCCGAGGCCGGAGTGATCGGGATTCCGCACGATATCGCGGGTCAGATCGTGAAGGCCTACGTCACGTTGAACCCCGGATTCGAGTCCACAGCCGAGCTCGAGCGCGACCTGCGCGGGTTCGCACGAACGAAGCTCGGCCCGGCCGTGGCACCCCGCAAGATCGACATCGTCGACGAGCTCCCCAAGACCCGCAGCGGCAAGATCATGCGCCGCCTGCTCAAGGCCCGTGAGCTCGGCCTCCCCGAAGGAGATACTTCCACGCTGGAGACGTCCAATGAGTGAGAAAAACCACGATAGAGCACGCCACTTCCTCGAGCAGATGTTGCTCATCCGGCGATTCGAGGAGAAGAGCGCCGAGATGTACTCCGCGACCAAAATCCGCGGTTTTCTCCACCTCTATATCGGCGAGGAAGCCATCGCAGTCGGTGTGATGGAGCCGATGTTGCCCGACGATGCGGTGGTCGCGACGTATCGCGAGCACGGGCACGCTCTGGCGAAGGGGCTCGACCCCGGGGCGGTGATGGCCGAGATGTACGGCAAGGTCGAGGGCGTCAGCCGCGGGCGCGGCGGTTCGATGCACCTGTTCTCAGAAGAGCACCGCTTCTACGGCGGTAACGCCATCGTCGGCGGCGGATTGCCGCTGGCCGTCGGTCTGGCGCTCGCGGACAAGATGCAGGGGAATCGCCGGGTGACCGTGTGCTTCTTCGGCGAGGGCGCGGCTGCCGAAGGCGAGTTTCACGAGTCGATGAACCTGGCCGTGATGTGGAAGCTACCCGTGTTGTTTTGCTGCGAGAATAATATGTACGCGATGGGCACCGCGCTCGACCTGTCGGAGTCGCAGCCGGATATCCACCTCAAGGCCGCCAGCTACGGCATGACCTCCCAGCAGCTCGACGGGATGGACGTCGAGGCGGTCAATGAGGCCGCCACGAACGCGATTCGGCATATCAAAGACGGCGAGGGGCCACACTTCCTCGAGCTCAAGACCTATCGGTTCCGGGCCCACTCGATGTTCGACCCCGAGTTGTATCGTGAGAAGAGCGAGGTCGAGCGGTGGAAGGAGCGCGACCCCATCGCGCTATTCCAGAAGCGCGCCCTCGACGACGGCCGCCTCACCCAGGACGACATCGATCAGATCGAAGCGTCGGTCGATGACCGCGTCCAGCAGGCAGTCGAATTCGCCGAGAATGGCACCCTGGAGCCCGTCGAAGATCTCGAGAGATTCGTCTACAGCGAGGAGAGCGGACAATGAGTGACCTCATCACGATGACCGGCCGAGAGGCGATGCGCGAGGCCATGAACGAGGCAATGCGCGAGGACCCGCGTGTCTTTTTGATGGGCGAGGATGTCGGCGCCTACGGGGGATGCTATGCGGTGAGTAAGGGGATGCTGGACGAATTTGGCCCCGAGCGCGTCCGCGACACGCCGCTGTCTGAGTCCGGGTTCACCGGTGCGGGCATCGGCGCGGCGCTGGGCGGAATGCGCCCGATCGTCGAGTTGATGACGGTCAACTTCAGCCTGCTCGCGCTCGATCAGATCATGAATACCGCAGCGACCTATCTGCATATGTCGGGCGGGCAATTCAACGTGCCGCTGGTCATTCGCATGGCAACAGGCGCCGGCAAGCAGCTCGCAGCGCAGCACTCGCACAGCCTGGAAGGATGGTATGGTCATATCCCCGGCATCAAGGTGGTCACGCCCAGCGTGCCATCGGACTTTCGGTGGATGCTCCCGACCGCCCTGGCCGATCCCGATCCGGTCCTCATCTTCGAGAATACCGGATTGTACGACCTCGACGGTGAGGTCGACCCGAACCGCGGGCCGGTCGATATCGAGACGGCCCGCGTGCGTCGCGAGGGGAGTAACGTCAGCCTGATCACCTACGGCGGCACGCTCCCGCGGGTCATGCAGGCCGCCGAGCAACTCGCGGAGGACGGCGTCGATGCCGAGGTCCTAGATCTACGCTCGCTCCGACCGCTCGATACCGAGTCGATCGTCGCGACGGTGGCGAAGACTCGCCGGGTCGTCATCGTCGAGGACGCCTGGAAGACCGGGAGTATCTCCGCCGAGATAAGCGCTCGGATCATGGAGGAGGCCTTCTTCGAGCTGGACGCGCCGGTTCGCCGCGTCTGCGGCGCCGAGGTCCCGACGCCGTACGCCAAGCACCTCGAGCAGGCGTCGATTCCCCAGGTCGAGGATATCGTCCATGCTGTTCGCACGATCGCCGGTTAAGGCGAGAACCTCGTTGCTCGAATTCGGGAGAAAAAATGATGCATGAATTCAAGATGCCATCGCTCGGCTCGTCGATGGAGGATGGCACCGTCATCGATTGGAAGGTTCAGCCGGGAGACACGGTCGAACGTGGCGATATCGTCTGCGAGGTCGAGACCCAGAAGGGCGACATCGACGTCGAGATCTGGGAGTCGGGCGAGATCTCCGAGATCCTCGTCGAGCCGGGGCGTAAAGTGCCGGTCGGCGAGGTGCTCGCGCTCGTGAAAAAAGCAGGTGAGGCAGCGGAAGGCGATCCCGCCGAAGAAGAGACCGACGAGGAGGTCGAAGAACAAGCCGAAGAAGTCGAGAAGGCCGAAGAAGTCGAGCAGGCCGAAGAAG
>JBNJFZ010000132.1:0-9099 GCA_051747295.1 Myxococcota bacterium | reverse complement strand
AGGCCGAAGAAGTCGAGCAGGCCGAAGAAGAAGATGCGCGGGCCCCAGAAGATGACTCGCAGGCCGTGGACGAGGTCGAGGAGCGTCGAGATTCCGTGCCCGGCCCGCCCGCCCGCAGCGAGCGGCCGACGTTACCGCTGCCAACCGCTTCCAGCCGCGACGTCAATCGGGTGATGGCGTCGCCGGCCGCTCGGCGACGCGCCGCAGAACTCGGCATCGATATCGCTCAGGTCCCCGGAACCGGCCCCGATGGGGCAATCACCAGCGACGACGTCGAGGCATTCGAGCCGGACGAGCAGCGCCGGCGGGAGGAGCCTGCTGGGGATGTGCCCGAGCATCACGTTCGCGTGACCCCGATGGCCCGGAAGCTCGCCGAGGAGATGGGCGTCGACGTAGACGCCATCGAGGGAACGGGGGAACACGGTGCTGTGACCAAGGCTGACGTCGAGAAAGCCGCCGAAGACGGGGCCCGGCAGCCACAGCGCGAGCCGGCCGCGGACGATAAGTACGCCCAGCTTCGCGATGCGATCGCCAGGGCGATGGAGCGCTCCAAGCGCGAGATTCCTCACTACTACCTCGAGGAGACCGTCGATATGCGCGCCGCGCAGGACTGGCTGACCGCGCGAAACGCCGAGCGCCCGCCGACCGAGCGCGTGTTGATGCCGGTCCTCGTCGCCAGAGCGGTGGCGCTCGCCGCCAGGCAGGTGCCCGAGATGAACGGCTTCTTCGACGACGGGGCGTTTCGCCCCTCGGAGCCCGTACACCTGGGCTTTGCCGTGGCGATGCGCGGTGGGGGCGTCGTGGCGCCAGCGGTCCACGACTTCGCCGAGCGCGGGCTCGACGAACTGATGACCGACGTCCGCGATCTGGTGCGACGTGTCCGCGGTGGAAGGCTTCGTTCCTCGGAGCTCAGTGATCCCACGATTACGGTGACCAACCTGGGAGAGCAGGGCGTCGAGAAGGTCTACGGCGTCATCTACCCCCCGCAGGTTGCGATCGTCGGCGTCGGAAAGATCACCGATCGGCCGTATGCGAAGGACGGTATGGTCGGCGTGCATCCGGTCGCCACCGTGACCCTCGCCGCCGATCATCGCGTCTCGGACGGCATCACCGGGGCCAAATTCTTGAAGACCATCGTCGGGCTCCTGCAGGACCCCGACTCGATCACGTGATTACGATTTCTTCGAACCGAGCTAAACCATGACCGATACACGCCAGACCGTCCTCGACATCGTCCGCGACACCGCCCCCGAGATCGATATCGACGACGTCGATACGTCGGCACACTTTCTCGAGGAATTGGGGCTCGATTCGATGGACTACCTCGACCTCGTCACGCGGGTCTACGAAGAGACCGGCGTGAATATCCCGGAGAGCGACTACGAACAAGTCGACAGCATCGATGCGCTCGTCGCATACCTCGAAGAGCGCGAGTAGCTCACCCGCAGTCACGGATGGGATTCACGCCCCTCGAGTATCGTCCGCGTGCTCGCGGGTGTGCCTGATGTGAGCGACCTTTCCGGAGACGAGCAGGGTCACCCCGATCAGGGTGAACAGCGCTCCGGTGCGCGTCGACCCGCAGGGTGCGAGGCAGGCGACTTCGGGATTGTCGGGGTCGTAGATGACGTCGAAAGACTCGTACTCGCGTTCCTCCGGGACATTCGCGTTGAAGCGAACCTCGTCACCGGCCTTCGTCGTGAACGCGACGACGTCGACCGTGGTCGTTGATGTGACCGGATCACTGTAGCGATAGCTGCCCGAGCGATCGGCTACGTTTTTTACGTGGGACTCCACATGCGCCCCAGTCGTCGCCTCGCCAAATGTGGACAGGCGAAAGCCCTTCCATCCGGACGAAATCCCGATTGCCAGGGAGGCCAGGCCAAAGCCGACCAGCATGATGGTGGTGAGTGGGAACTTCTCGAGTGAACGTAGCATAACAAAACCCGTGCGGTGTTCGCGTACGACAAAAGTGTAGAATGCACCGTTTCCGGATGAAAGCCGTAAACAGCGACCTTCACGAAGCGACGCCTACCGACTAGCCTGTCGCATCGATTCGTATCTCGGACTCAATAGCAGATGCACAGGTGTCCATGCAGAGTACAGACCCAGGCAGACCCGAAGCCGTACAACTTCGGCCAGCCGTGCGCCCGTTCGTGCTGCGCCCGATCTTTTACGCGATGGTGCCTTCTGGCTTTATGCTCGGGGGGAGCTACTTCTTCTGGACGTTCTGGAAGTCGGTGCTGGGGAGCTTCGCCCTGGCCATTCCGGTCATCGCCGTCACGCTGCTGGTGGTAGTGCTGGTCGAGCGCGTCGTCCGATACGGCAAGACCCGCTACGAGGTCGGCCCGGAGCGCATCATCGTGGAGACCGGCACGATCTTTCGAAGTCGAAAGGTCGAGTTGGACCTGCGCAACGTCACGCTTGTCGAGTGGAACAGCCCGTGGTTATTGCGGAAATTCTACGATGTCGGACACGTGACCGCCCAGGAGGCGGGGAGCGCTGCACAACCCGCCAAGATAGCCTATGTCGAGCATCCAGGCCGGCTCTACGAGCGGATCGGCGAGCACATGCGCAATCGCGGCTTTTCGATGCGTCGCGAGCAACGCATTCGTCAGGAGGAGCCCGGTCATCTCGGGGCGGTCGTCGATCTGACCGCGTCGTTTATCGCGTTGTTCTGGGCGGTCATCCTGGTCGGTGTGCAGTTCGCCGCCGAGGCTCTGCCGTTGTTGATCGGCGAGGGCCCGAGCTTGCTCCAACTCGTGATGGGCAATTATGAGGTCTTCGCCGAGTCGACGGCCGTGTCGACTCTGGTGCGGGCACGCATCGGCGCGCTCGTACTCGGTACCGTGGCGGTCGCGTTGACCGGGTTTGGCGTGTTTGTCGCCTACCTGGATCTCCTCCATCGCACCTACACGCTCTACGACGACGTTATCGACTACGTCGACGGCTTCCTCAACGAGACTCGCAAGTACATTCCGCTCGAAAACCTCGCCGATACAGAGGTCTCGCGGCCGTTCTTCAAGCGGATTTTGGGGTTGTCGGATGTGCGCATCAGCTCGCAGGGCGCTGAAAACTCCATCTCGTTCGCGAGCACGCCCAATGGCCCGGCGTTCGCAGAAGCGATCGAAGGCCTGGTCCGCCGAATCGAGGCCGCCGGGGTCGAGCAGGCCCGGGAGGAGCCGGGGGCGAGCGGCACCATGGACGGGGTCGTGGCCGCAGAGTCGACGGGCGAGACGGTCTTCGAGCTACAGCCCGAGCCGCTACGCGCTGCCATGCGCGGGTTCGGGTTGTCCACGCTGCTCATCTCCGGCGCGGTCGGCTTCCTCTTCGATTTTTTCGGCGAGCCCTCGGACATGAACTTCATGACGGCCATCGGCCTCTGGGGCGCGGTCGTCACCGCACTTTTGGCGCTCGCGCTCACCGCCGCCGTCGGTGGCTTCTGGTGGTTTGCCAAAGCGAAGCGCACATTCCTCGCCGTCGAGGAGCGCGGTGTTCGAAAGACGTTCGATCTGTTCTCCAGGAACGATCGTCGCTTTTCGCTCGAGCGCATCACGTCCATCACGGTGATCCGAAATCCTCTGGACCGCATGCTCGGGACGATGACCGTTCGCTTCCGGTCTATCGGCTCGAACGAGGACCTGGACTTCTGGGGCATTTCGGACGACACACCACTGCTACCGACTCTTCGCGAGCGCTTCGGCTTCGATGACGACTCCCGCCGCACGGAGACCTTCGACGCGCGGGATGGCCGGCTGAGCCCGGAGTTCCACGTCGTCGACGCGGTTCGGGCCCGCGCCCCTATCTACGCGCTCCTGCTCCTTCCGTTTGTGGCGGGAGGCATCGCGACCGTGATGTACGCGCCGCTCGATTCGCGCGCGGTGTTTGCGGTGTCCATCGGTCTGCCGCTGCTCGGGATGGCGGTCGACGTGGGCTTGCGGGGGCTCATCCAGTCCCGGATTCGCGGAGACTTTCGAAAGAATCACGTGGAGGTATCGGGCGGGATTTTTAGACACTACCGTCACTTCGCCCCGATCGAGCACGTCAAGGCCGTCGAGAGTGTGCGCTATCCCGGGTCGCGCTTCGGGCGCCTGACGTGCCGAACCGCGGGGTTCCCGATCAAGGTCGACCACGCCGCCGAGATCGAGCGACTCCACGAATACGTCGACTCGCGCCTGGCTGACGAACCCCGGTCCCGCCCGCAGCCGCTCGGAACGTATGCGCCGCACCTGCCGACCGAGATGCTCCGCAGCTCCTTGCTCGCCGCCACGGTCATCGGGATTCCGGTCCTATTCGTGTTGTATGCGTACTATCGGCGCGTAGAGTATATGGTCGAGCCGGGTCGAGTAGTCGCGGATTCCGGCCTTTATTTCGCTCGGCGAGTGACGGTGTTGTTTGGCCGTGTCGATCATATCGAGAGCAAGAAGAGCTTCGCCCACGGAGTGTTCGATACCTACGACGTCGAGGTTTTCACCGTCGGCAGCCCCCAGACGGACCTGGTGCTCCGCTCGGTGCGTCGGCTGGACGGTGCGGTGGAGACTGTGCGCGGCCAGCTCGGATAGATCTCCACCTCGCTGTGTTCCCGTTTGCACTCTTAGGACTTCGACGTAGATTAGCTGCGTATGAGTTCCCTCCAGGTCGTATCGTCGTATGTCAGAAAATGAGGCTAGCTCGGGGATGCTGGACGGGGTGATCTCGGTCGGCCTGCGCTACATGGCGCTGAGCGCATTCTTCTTCAGCGTGATGGGGGCGCTGGTCAAGCTGGTCGGTGAGACGCTGCCCAGCCAGGAGATCGTCTTCTTTCGCAGCCTCCTGGTCCTGATCTTCGCCTACATCGAGCTCAAGCGCCTCGGCATTCCGACGTGGGGCGAGAATAAGAAGCTCCTGGTGATTCGCGGGACGACCGGCTTTATCGCCCTGAGCTGTTTTTACTACGCCGTCACCCACCTGCCGCTCGCTGACGCGACGGTCATCATGTACAGCAACCCGGTCTTTACGGGCATCCTCGCGGCGATCTTCCTGAAAGAATCGCTCACCAAAATCGAAGTAGGCGGGGTCTTTTTGAGTATCATCGGCGTGGTGCTCATCGCGCAGCCGTCGTTCGTCTTCGGTGGGGAGTCTCGGCTCGATTTGCTCGACGTGACGATCGCGATGGGCGGCGCCATCTTCGCTGCGATTTCCTACGTGATCGTCCGTGAACTAAGGCGCACCGAGCAGCCGATGGTCGTGGTCTTTTACTTCCCGTTGATCGCCACGCCTGCATCGATTCCGCTGGCGCTGCCGGATGCGGTCGTGCCGGGTTGGTACGAGCTGGGCCTGCTGCTCGCCATCGGCGTCGTCACTCATATCGCGCAGGTGACCATGACCAAGGGACTCCACCTGGAGAAGGCGGGGCGAGCGACGGCAGTGAGCTACCTGCAAATCGTCTTTGCGTTCATCCTCGGGATGCTATTCTTCGACGAATTCCCGAATATACTGAGCGTGGCGGGTGCGGTCTTGATCGTGGGAAGCACGGTAGCCATCGCCCGGTATGGAAGCCGGGGCGCGGTCGAGCCCGACGAGCCGGGAGCCGCAACGAATTGACCCGGGAGTGGCCCTGCTCAAGTTAAATGGCAGCGGATCCACTCCCCGGCTGCATCGAGTCTGCTATGGAAGAATTCCTGGAGCCCCTGACGAGCCTGAACCCCATCCTACAGGCTCTGATCGCGACGACATTTACCTGGTTGATGACCGCGGCCGGCGCAGGCACCGTATTTCTGACGCGCGGTTTCAACCAGAAGATCATGGACGCGATGCTCGGCTTTGCGGCCGGTGTAATGCTTGCGGCGAGCTACTGGTCGCTGCTGGCACCGGCGATCGTGATGGCCGGCCAGCAGGGCATGATCGAGTGGGTGCCTCCCGCTGTCGGCTTCCTGTTGGGCGGCGCTGCCCTCTGGGGCGTCGACAAGATCCTGCCGCACCTGCACCCCGGCTCGCCGATGGAAGATGCAGAGGGGGTGTCGACGACATGGGAGCGGAGTATCCTGCTGGTGCTCGCCATCACTCTCCACAATATCCCCGAGGGGCTCGCCGTCGGAGTCGCGTTCGGTGCGGCGGCGATGGGTATCCCGGAGGCCAGCGTCGGCGCCGCGATTGCGCTGGGCCTCGGTATCGGCCTGCAGAACTTCCCGGAGGGTGTCGCGGTGAGTATGCCGCTTCGGCGGGAAGGTGTCTCGAAGTTCAAGAGCTTCTGGTACGGGCAACTCTCGGCAGTCGTCGAGCCCGTTGCCGGTGTGGCCGGGGCGGTCTTCGTGACGGTGGCTCGTCCATTTTTGCCCTACGCCTTGAGCTTTGCGGCAGGGGCAATGGTCTACGTCGTGATCGAGGAGGTCGTGCCGGAGGCGCAGATGAGCGGAAACGCGGATCTCGCCACGAATTCGGTTATGGTCGGCTTTACCGTGATGATGATCCTCGACATCGCGCTGGGTTGAACGGCTATGCGAAAGTTCCTCGTCGCGAAGCTTCCGTGACAAATGGTGGTGAAATCCAGACAATGTTTTGAGGCTTTATTGCCGTATCAATTGTCCTTTGTGGGCCCGCGACGTTGACCAAGTTCTGTCCAGAGTGCGAGACGAGGTACGAGCAGGCGGGACTCGACCATTGTCCCGAGGATGGCACCCGGCTGCGCGTTCTAGTCGAGGACGTCGATCTGGATGGTGATTTGATCGGGCGAGTGCTCGAGGGGCGCTGGCAGATTCGAGAACGTCTGGGCCAGGGCGGCATGGGCACGGTCTTTCTGGCGACCCAGCAGACAGTCGATCGAAAGGTCGCTGTCAAGATGTTGAAGCCGGCTCTGACCTCATCGAAGGACTACGCCGAGCGCTTCATGCGCGAGGCGAATGTCGCCACTTCTCTGAACAACCCGCACTGCGTCACCGTCTACGACTTCGGTCAGACCCACGATGGCCTCCTTTACCTGGCGATGGAGCTGCTCGAGGGGCGCGCGTTGGCAGATGTCCTGCGGGACCAGCACCTGTGTCTGCGGGATGTCCTGACTGTGGCCAGCCAGATTTGCTCGGCCCTGGCGGCCGCGCACGCGGGCAAGATCGTCCATCGGGACCTCAAACCCGACAACGTGTTTCTGGTCGATGTCCCGGGAGGCGGTGTCTTCAGCAAGGTGCTCGACTTCGGCATTGCGAAGATCATCGACAACACTGATGAGACGCCCGTGACCGAGACGGGACAGATATTCGGCACGCCCGCCTACATGAGCCCGGAGCAGTGCCATAGCTCGGACGTGGACCAGCGAAGTGACCTGTATTCGCTGGGGGTCATCCTCTACGAGCTGGTGTCGGGTGGCCCGCCGTTTTACCACAGCACGCCGATCAAGACGCTGATGGCGCATATCAACTCCGCGGTTCAGCCGCCCAGCGAGATCGGCGTTCCCATCCCGGACGAGTTCGAGCGCATCATACTGACACTGCTGGAAAAGGAAGCCGAAGATCGGTACGCCACCGCACTCGATGTGCGCCGCGATGTCGAAAAGCTCATGCGCGAGCTCACCGACGAACAACTCGCAGAGATCCCCGCTCTAGGTGGCGTCTCGCCCGACGGCGAGACGATCGAGGTCGTCGAAGACCCCGATGCACAGGTCGAGACCTCGGAGGCGGCCAGCGACCCCGAACCGGCGACCACACTCGAGCCGGCTGAGTTGGAGGAGGCTCCGCAGACCGGTTGGTCGACAGGGCTCGTCGTGATGGTTGCGATGGGAGCCGTCGTTGCGACCGCTGCTGTTATCCTCTGGACCTCGGGGAAGGACGGGGCGAACACGCAGGCCGGAACCCGGACAGCGCTCGAGCCGAATGCGGTCGCTAAGAACGATTCAACGGTCCCGGAGGAGCGAGCTGAGCTCCAGGAGCCGTCGGTCGCGCTCGATGAAAACAGGCCAAACGCGATCGACCGCGAGACACAGCCATCGATCGGTGCAGAGGGCGAGACGGCTCCGGAGCAAACCGAGCCGGAGGCCGCCGCGTCCGAAGACGAAGAGGACCGGAAACCCAGAGCACGCGTCGAAAAAACGGAGTCGAAAGAGGTCGAGCCGCGCGCAGCGCCCGAAGCCGAACCCGAACCCGAGGCCGAAAAGCCGGCTCAGAAAGACGAGCAAGCCGAGAAGGGCGACAAGAAAGATGCCGAATCACCGGCGATGCTCGGTGATATTCTGACCTCCGAGTCCGCGAGCCGTATCATCAAGTCTCATTATCCCGAGATCCGCCGATGCTATCAGAAGGGCCTCGTCGAAGATGCGGACTTCGGCGGCGAGATAAAGATCAAAATGGTCGTCTCAGATACCGGTTCGGTCGTGAACTCGAAAATTGTAAGCTCCGAGGTGGATCACGAGGGAGTCGAGACGTGCATCACCGAGGCCGCGAAGACCTGGTCTTTCCCAGAGCCGGCAGATGGATTCTACAAGACGCTCAACCATAGCTTCATGTTCGGGTCGAAGTAGGTGACGTCCTGTGCGTCACATGTGCTGTTTTCGATCCCACTCCTAGAATCGCGAATTTACTCTCGAACGAGTCATCGATGAGCAAGATCGGAATGTCATTTCTCAACGAAGTAATCGAGACCTGGGAGCCGCGTGCGCGGAGAGTCGCCGGAGAACTCCGTGAGGAGGTCGATCTGGCCGGGCAACTCGAGGAGTATAACCCGTACCGCTTCGACGGCCGGTTGGTCGAGCCGCCGGTGCTCCACCTCGAGGACGTCACTGGCATCCCGTTCGTATCCGATATCCCGGGTGTCGAGGAGTATCAACATCGAGCGCGCGTTCGCGCTGGGACAGGCGAGATGTTTGCGGCTGTCACCGACTCTGTCGATGGCTACGAGGAGTACTGCCGACGTGTCCTCGGGCTGGGGGCGCCGACGTTCCTGAAGGCCGAGCCGCTCGACAGCCCGATGGCCGTGGCGAGGGCCTGCGGTCGAGGCGATACGTTCGAGCGCATCGCGGAATTCGCCATGGAGCGAGGAGGGCTCCTTCTGCACCCGTACATGGCCATCGAGCCCGTCTGGGAACTCGCGCGGAAGCTCGGTGAACGACATATCGGCGTCGAGGTCTTAGGGCCGCCG
>JBNJFZ010000131.1:0-15549 GCA_051747295.1 Myxococcota bacterium | reverse complement strand
GTCAAGACATTCGTGAGGCGCTCGACCTCACCGGTCTTCAGGTTGTGGCTGTACACGTTGTAGACCCCATCGCGGTCCGACACGTACAACAACCGTTCGTTATCCGGGTGCCACGCGGGCGTGATCGTCAGCGCCTCATCGTTCGTGACGCGCGTGAGCTCGCCGTCGATGAGATTGAGCACCGCCACATCCACCTTTCCGTCCAGGTCCTTGAACGAAAACGCGATGCGACTCCCGTCGTGGGAGGCCCGCACGTATTGCAACTGCAGGACAGTCGGGCCGATCAGCGTCCTCGGCTCCTGGAAGCTCGGCGTCGACGTCATCAGCGAGTAGCGCCCGCCCTCGAACTTGATCCAGACAGCCCGCCCACCGTCGGGAAAGATATCGAGCTCCCGGACCCGGGCTCGCCTGGTCAACCGGCGGACCCTGTTGAGCCGCGGCGAGAGCTTGAAGACGTCGTAGAATAGCGAGTAATTGTCGATAATCGACAGGTCTGTCACGTACACCGTGTCATCGGGTGCGACCGACAACGACTGCCCCTCTCGCAACAGGACCATCGGATCCGACTCGCCGGACTCGACGTCCACCTTCATCAGGCGCGACGAATCGCTCTGCGACTCGTTCGTGTAAAAGACCGCCTCGCCGTCGGCCGAAAACCGCGGGGTACCAGCCTTGTCGTCGGGGTCGCTCAAGTACCGAATATCGGTCAGTCCTTCTTTGCGCAGCCTCGCGATCTGAGCCCCGTACTCCTCGATCAGCGACACCTTGAACTCGCCCCACATCGTCGGGAACGTCTTCCCCCACACATCCCTGGCGTCTTTGTTGTAGAGAAACGGCAGCGCGTACATATGGTCGGACGTCGGAAACGCGTTGTCCCCGTTCTCCCGCAGGTAGCGCAGCATCTTGCCCTCCCCATACGTCCCTTCGAGGTACTCCATAAACTTCACGCCATACAAAAAAGGGACGTGCGTCATCGGCCACTCTTTTGGATTCAGCGAGGCGACGTCCACGCCCTTGAGGCGCTCGAATGCGACCTCGGTGCGCATCACCATATGGGTATAAGTCGCCTGCATCCGCCCCTGGCGCGCGTCTTCAGATTCGACGGCCGTGGCGACGCCCTCGCGTAACCACGCCGGAGAGAGCGCGTTCGGAAACAGCAACTTCCCGCGGCCGAAGATCGACCGAAGAAGCCACGCCAGGCCGTAGTTCATATCTCGGGCGACGACGTGGGAGTACTCGTGCTTGAAGGTCAGTCGAAGTTGGTCCTTGCTGTCGGCGAGGCTCCCGTGCAGATCCGGCCGAGCCGCGAACATCTGCACCCGCGGCCACGGCACGGTGGTCGAATACGCCGCCGCCACATCCACGCTGTCCGCGACGACCACGTGCGTCCGAATCCGCGGTTCCCACCGAAGCTTGACCACGACCTCATCGTGGACGTCCTCGGCCACCGGGGCGAGGCGCCGAGCCAACTGCTCGGTCTCGTCGTGGTAATGGATGTAGAAGTTTTCAGTCTGGAGGGTATGCCAGCGGTAGTTCGCGTCGAAATCCGTCAGCTGCGCGCGAGCCGGCTCTGACCATGCCGATAGCGCACAAAAGGCAAACAGGACGAGACACAGCCTCATCTGTCCTCTCTTCAGCGCACGTAGAGGCAATCGATCCATCATTTCATCCACACAGTTATCCACGGGACCTGTGGATGCCAGAGTGTGCGGTGAGGTTCAAGGTATACCCGCAGGAGCAGGTACCTGCACGTGGCCAGGCCGCTTACGGACGCACTTCGAATTGAGACTCTGCTTTCGGATCCAGCGCATTGTCCACCGCTGCACGCGCCGAGATCTTCCAGTGAGCACCATCCTGGGTAAAGACTGCGTCCTCGGGGATGTGGACGACAATGGGGATGACGTACTCGTAGTCCTCCGGGAGGCGTACCTCCTGGGCGACCTCGGCGGTCTGGACGAAATCCTGCCAGCCACCATCGCGCTGGACCTGCCCCTTCACGCTTATCATCACATATTCGATCGCACGCGACTTTTCCGGGCTCCTCAGCTTGGCCTGGGCCGACAGCTGCTCGCCGGCCTTCACGTACCCGTGGTCGACGTCGAGGCTGAGCTCGAGATCGCCGCCGGTAATCGTATTGAAGCGACCCGTCAAAAACTTGAGGGTCTCACTGAGCTTGATCTTCGACATTGATGGTCCCATCGCCGGATGGTCTCGAATACATGTCTTCAACCTAGCAGATCGTTTGGCCGACCCCAACACGTCGAAGGACCAGCCCGAAAACTTGGCCATGAGCGAATCACTGATAGGCTTGTCGCAACTGACAGTACGAGGCACTACCGTGGACGACCATGTTCGAAAATTCGCCTTTGCCGGGGCTGCGCTTGCGGTGATCCTGGCGGTCGGAGTCGCGCTGTACGTCTTACAACCCACGGACGATTCGACCGAGACACCGCCCGACGAGGAGCCTGCGCAACAGAGCTTGCTCGAGGCCTGGTCGACGAAAGACGCCCAGGAGGTCCAGGTGACCTGGTCCGACTCCGGGGCGCCGACCGTGGCACTCCCCGGAAGCGCTCTCGAGCTGGGCTCGCCCGACTACACCTGGTCGACAGAGCCGCGCGGGACCTCCACCATCCTGGAGGGGCGCCGCGAAGCCGCTGCCGACATCAGCTGGGAGTTCACGCCCGGAAACCCCACAGCCGTCTTCGAGGCTCGACACACCTTGACCCCCGACGATCTGGCCAACCCGGTCACGGTCGAGCTCACGCTTCCGAGCGGTGAGCTCGAAGCGTGGAACGCCAAATCTGGATTCCACGCCGTCGACGCCTACGAGTCTCGCTCCGGGGCGGGTACCTGGCTGAGGTGGCGAAGCGGCGAGGCAGTGCTGACCTTTCGCGGGTGGAGCGGAGATCGGTTCACCGTGACTCCCCTGGAATCTGGTGGGTACGCCGTCGAGCTGACACTGTGGTCCCCGAAAGCTCACCCGCACATCGTCGAATGCATCGGCGAGATGGACGTGGGAGAGATCCGCCTCCAGGGTCGCAGCCTCGTCGAGTTCCGAGAGCTCCCGAAGCTGACCGCCTGGCCCTACCCCGACGCGGCCGAAGCGATGTTGCTGCCTATCTTCGTCGCCCCCGAGCTCCACAGCGACCCTCAACTCGGCGAAGCGAGGTCCAGGAACGCGGAAGACTTTGCCTCGCGGGTGACCACGCTGGCCTACGGCCACTCGAGCCCCAAAGACCCCCGATACGGCAACGGCGGCCTGCTCGGTCATGGACTCGGCGGCACGGTGGTCGCCCCTGAAAAACTCCTCGATAGCAAGAAGGTCGCCTCACTCGCCGAGGATCTCGCTCCTACCCGTGTCGGCATCGCCGCCGGCGGCTCATCCCCCGCCGATGCGCCCTACGACATCCGCTACGCGAGTGAGGCGAGCTGTGAGACGCTGGGCTCTCCTCGGTGGCTGGGGCTGATCTCAGCTGCGACGGGCGAAGGCGTTCAACCTGTCCGCGAAGCGCCGGCGCCGTTCCCGATTCAGATCGCCGCCCGCGTGCTAGACGGTCGACTGGACTCACTCCTGGCGCAGGGCTTCTCCCGCGCCTACGTCGACCAGGCTCTGCGCAATCGCGACATCTACGCCTTTGCCAGCCCGCTCGTGGCCACACGAAACCCGTTGATCGGCGCCGCCGCCGACGCTCTGCTGGAGCCTGAACGCAATGGCATGTGGACGGTATCCCCGCGCCTGGCGGGTGGACTCGCCGATGTCGAGCTCTGGCGCGAGGAGCACCCCATCGGCGTCTCCAGTGTCGACAACCTCGTCAGCTACCGCGCCTTCAGCCGTGAGGCTGCCCTGACGTGGACCGAAACGGGTGCGCCGCACGTCTCGGCCGCCTCCGCTCAGAGTCAAATCGGATACACTATCGCACTGGAGGGCGACGCCGCGTTGCCCGACACCCTATCTCCGCCGCCCTCGGTGCGCGTGGTCGAGACCGAAAACGGCCCGGTGACACTGCTGTCCTGGGACGCCGCTCCGGACACCTCATCGCTACAATTGCAGCGCGACCTCGGACAGGCCGCCATCGACTGGAACATCGCGCAAAAGTAGCATCCGGGCGCAACCTCAAAACGCCTGCACGCTCGTGTCGAAGCGGTAGTTCAGCCCGAACGTCAGCTCCGTATTCGTGCCCCATGCACCGACGGGTTCGGTTCGGACCGCGAACGCCCCGAACGTCGTCGTCAAATAGAACTCCCCGAAGAACGCATAGTAGAGCCGAGAGGTCGAGCGCAGCTCGTGGATATTGTCCGTGGTGATCGAGTTGAAGAAATACTCCAGTTCACTCTGAAACTCGACCGGATGCCCGAGGACGCCGAAGAGATCGACGCGCTCCAGTGTGTACGCCGTGGTCAAGCCGACGTCCATCGAGGCGTCTGGCTGATTGACGTCGCCGCGGGCGTTGAAGCCGATCTTCACATTGAGCGGGTCCAACAGCTCGAAGCGCGCCCCGACGATTCCGGTGACCAATAACTTGTGCCAGTCGCGCGAATCGGGTGGATCGAACTCACTCTCGCCCTGCCCCTCCACGTATGGAGACGGCACGTACCACCGGCCGCCCCGAAAGCCCGAGAATTGATAAAGCGACTTGAGCCGAATCAGGTCCTTCGTCTCTTCGAATTTTGTCACGCCCTCCTCATCGGCCACGCTCGCCTGAGCATACTGGACCTGAAAGTCCGTCTTCCATCCGTGGTCGCGCGTATCCGCCTCGACCGTACCGCTTCCCTCCAGATTGATCTGGTCGGCCGATTTTACGGTCAACTGGGACTGCTGGTACGCCGGTGCTCCATCTCGCTCCGGATTGACCACGGTGAGCTGATTGTACGCCGCATCGACCGACCCGACGAATGACCACAGCGGCTTGCGATGCAGGTCGGGAAAAGAACCACGCCCCGAGATCGATTCAGCGTCGTCGCCGCTCCTCGCCGCACTCTGTTGTCGTATCCAGCGGATCAGAATATCGGCGATGATGGGCGGCTCCTCGGACCAATCGGGCGCGAAGACATCCGCACCTTTGAGGGCCTCGGGGTCGATGAGCGAGTCCCCCCCGGTCGCGACGAACTGATTGGTCGCAACCCGGTACATCCTGCCGCGGTCTACCGGCCGGCCGTTCACCAGCACCGCATCGCCGTCTTTTTGCAGCCCTTCTGCGAGCAATTCTCCGTCGAGCTTCGCGGCGGCTGCCGCCAGATCCGAGCCCTTCATCTGTCCGACGAACATCGCATTGTTGAAGGGAATTACGGCGTAGACATCTGCGAGGCTCAGATATCCCGTGATAGGAAAGCGCGAGCCGTTGCGAAACGCGCCCTTATTGTAGAGAGCCACCTCCGAGCGACTCGAAAAGCGAAGAACGTTCAGGAGGAAGGTCTGAAAATCCTCCAGACCCCACGCCGACTCCAACTCCACGTCAGCGTTGATCGGCTGCCCCCAGTCTGCACAGAAACGTGTCGAGAGCTCGCGAAGCTTCGCCTCGATCTCGGGGTCGGGAGTCATATCGTCGAGCGTGACATTCTCGCTGTCGACCGAAGCGACGCGCCAACGCTCACCGGAGGTCCGCTGCACTTGTAGTGTCCCGCGCACCACTCGCCGATGCCCCGAGTTGGCATCCAGGATGAACGTGCCGGTTTTCGGTGCCACCATATACCCTGCTGTAACCGTCGGACCACCCTCACCTGCGCCGGCGAATCCAGTGAGCGTCTCGCTGCTCACGAGGACGTCGATGCCGTCGACCTCAGACGCCAGGCTGCGTGCCTGCAGATCCGTGCTCCCGCGAACCGAGTGGTAGAGCACGACGACGATGTCGATCCCATCCTCGCGCATTTCTGGTACGAGCCCTTCGAGCACCGCCTTCGGATCCCGGATCTCGAGTCCCTCCATGCGTCGCTCCGAGACCAGCTTCCGCGCCTCCGGGTGCACGACTGACGTCACCCCGAGCCGGACATCGCCGCGCTCGACGACACTCCACGCATCGGTTCGTCGGTCCCCACCCATGACCTCACAAAATGCGGATCCCTGCCGCTCCCCGGTGCAGGTCAGGTTTGCGGCCTGCAGCGGAAGGTTGGCCTCGCGCGCCTCCGCAGCAAAGCGATCCAACTCCGTCTGGTCGAGAGCTAACTCCCGATTCCCGATTACGTGCGCAGCCCAGGGAATCCGAGCCAGAAGCTCCCCCAGCGTCTGTCCATTGGGGCGAGCGGCCAACAAGAAGCGGCTGAGAGCACCCGGAAATGTGCTGTCACCCAGGTTCACCGCGACCGGAAGCGCATGCTCGCCGCTGGCGGCCTGCTGCTCGAGTTGGGCATAATACCCGTACTGCTTGGCCAGATAGGCAGCGCCCGGCTCGGCATCTCGACAGTTCGTCTCGACAAACCGCCCCTGCTGATTCGCCACCATCATGAGTGGGATCTCCCGACCGGCGGCAGCCTCCCTCTCCTCCGCTTCGACAACCTCCGTGGCCGCCCTGGCCGCGGTCCATGCGCGGCTCACCGCGTTCCTCGCCCGGTCGCGATTAGATAGCTGCTCGGTCGCCTGAGCGGCCGCTGTTCGGGGCCAGATGCCCACGACACACAAAGAAATTGTGATGAACGAGACAAACGTGCGCACCTGCGCGCTTTTCAAGCTTTTCATGCGGTTTTACGGATCATTCAGGTTGGTAAGCTAGGCGTACTACCCGATGGCGGCCCCGCTTAGGCCGGGCGTGACGGAGGTCCCCTCGATACACTGCTTGAGTCGGACCAGGTCGCCCTTGATGCGTGCAGCGAGCGCAGGCTTCGCGAGAAACGTGAGGGTCTCGATAATCGGGAGCGGCATCGGCGAGAGGTAAAACTCGACGTGACGCTCGACCCGGGTGGAGCTACTTCGCGCGTCGAAGGCCATCTGAACTTCAACGGTCATCGGACCCGCCAGTGATTCGATATCCTGCGCGACGTTCTTCTCATACCTGGCGACCTCGAAGACAAAGTCCAGCGGCACGCCGGCGTAAGAATAGGTCAGCTCGAATTCGGCGTGGGCTCGGCGCGGCGCTCCGGTCAACCAGCGAGAGTTCCTCACACCGAGGACCCACTGGTCGAAATACTGAACGTCCGTCGCAAAGGCAAACACCTCATCGAGCGGGCGTTCTATCTTGACTTGTGCGGACGCGTCCATGTGCTCACTTATGTCGAAGAGAGTTATCGCCGGGTTCGATACGCCTCGACAATGGCAGCCATGTCGGCTTCTCCATACTCGTCGATGACCTCTTCGAATGCGTCGGCGATGGCCCGCATCATGCGAGGCTCGATGCCGGCGCGCCTGGCAGCCTCCTGGATGAGGTTGCTGTCCTTGAGCGCGTGTTTTAGCGGAAACGCTGCGGGATACTCACCGTCGAGCATCATGCTCCCCTTGATGTGCGCGTATTGGGCATCCAGCGCACCACCCGAGATCGCCTCGAGGAAGTTGCTCGGATGCACATCCAGTCCCTCGGCCAACGCGATCGTCTCGCCGAGTACGCCCAGAAGGCCCAGCACCCACGTGTTGCAGACGAGCTTCAGGCGGATCGCTCCCCCTGGATGCCCGACCCACATCGTCTTCTGGCCCACCGCATCGAAGACCGACTCGAGTCGGCCCCGCATTTCCTCGTCACATGCGGCGAGCACGATGAGCGTCCCCTGCTCGGCGGGAGCTTTCGTCCCGAGCACCGGCGCGTCGACGAACTCGGCGCCGACTCCTTCCGCGCGAGCCGCAAAGTCTTCCTGCTCGTCGATGGACACCGTACTCATCTGCGCCCAGACGGCGCCCTCCGCGATACCCTCGAGCAGCCCGTCGCCTCCGGAAGCCACCGCATCGACCGCGTCGCCGTCGGTGACCATCGTGATCACGACATCCGCGTCTCGAGCCGCGTCCGCCGGCGAGTCACATAGATGCGCGCCCCGGGTGACCAACTCCTCGGTCTTGGACGCCGTGCGGTTCCAGACGCGCAGCGCGAACCCCGCCTCGAGCAATTGATGCCCCATGCCGTGGCCCATGATGCCGGTGCCGATCAGCGCAATCGTCTGTTCTTGGCTCATGACCTGACCTCTGGTCTCTTGTCGAACTGCCATTTATCTGCGCGCGTGCTCGACTTTGATGCATCGATCCTGAATCACGCGAATACCCTGCTCTTCGAGCTTCTCTGCGGCTGCGTCATTGCGTATGCCGAGTTGGAGCCAGACCGTCTCTGGCTTTGGCTCCATCTGCAATATCTCGTCGACATGATCCGGCACATGAGTAGATCGCCGAAAGATGTTGACCATGTCGACCTTCGCCGGAATCTCGGCGACGCTCGGATAGCAGGTCTTTCCATCGATCTCGTCGAACTTCGGGTTCACCGGAATGATCCGGTAGCCGTGCCGCTCCATATAGTTCGGAACGGAGTTGGCCGCACCGCCGCCAGCGCGCTTCATGCCGATGACAGCAATAGTCTCGGCCGCGTCCAGCGCCTCGGAAACTTCATCACTCATGCAGACCTCGGGAAATCTCTGATCAACGCGCGGCGAAAATACTCCACCGATGACTCCTGTGAAGACACCCGGCCCGACACAGAACTCGTGCGCATCAGCCGGTCTGACGACGGGAGGGCGTCTCCTCAGGTGTCGACCCATCAATGATGGTGATGGCCGGTATGAGCGTGTCCGTGCTCGACCTCTTCTTCGGTCGCTTCACGCATCTCGACGACCTTGCCCTTGAAACGGAGATCTTTGCCGGCCAGGGGCTGGTTTCCGTCCAGGATCACCTCGTCTCCGGCGACCTCTTTGACGTAGACGAGCATCCGCATCTCGTCTTTCCCTTCGGGCGCCAACTCCAGCGGCATGCCCGGCTTCAGGTCCATCTCGGCCGGAATGTCGTCGCGGTTGATGCGGTAGATGAAGTTCTCGTCGTACTCGCCGTATGCGTCTTCGGGGGCGAGTTCGACGTCGAATTCATCGCCCGCCTCGAGGCCGCTGAGCTCGGATTCCAGCCCGGGCACGATATTGCTGTGGCCGTGCAGGTAGTGAAACGGCTCATCTTCGCCGCGGGTCTCGAGTTCTTCGCCTTCTCCATCCCACAGGGTGTAGCTGATGCCGACAACTTTATTCTCTTCAACCGTCATGATCTTCCTTCTGGTGCTTGGATACTGATTCGATCATTGCTGTCGCCTCGTCGACGACGTAATCGGAGCGGCGATCCCCCCGAGATTCGCTCGCCTGGTCCAATAATAATGTTGCCTCGTCGAGACGACCGAGTGCGGTCAGGGCTCGCGCTCTCCATGCCAGAAGCCCGCGTTGTCGCCCTGGAACCTCCTCGACTGCGTCGTCGAAAGACGACTCGAGCAGCCCGAGCGCGCGCTCGTACGACTCCTCGTCATCCTCGAACACGATCAGCTGCAGTGCCCGGGCCAGGTCGACCCGTGCACAGGCCCTCTCGAGCCACTCGGCTTCTTCGACAAATCGATTACACGCCGCGTGATCCTTCTCGCGCACAGCCATCTCTATTCGGCAGCCGAGAATGTATACACGAGACGAAGCAGGGCGAGTGACATCAGCGACCCTGTCGTAGCTGGCGTGACTTCGCACCATGTCTTCGAGTCGCAGCGCCGCCTCGATCTGCCAGCGATGGATCTCGAGCGCCCTCGCCCCGGAGCGAGGGACCGCATAGCCCTTCGACAACGCTGCATATGCCTCTTCGTAATTCTGCTGACAAATATGTGCCCGCCCCAGCGCGAGCCGATGCATGTGCGTCTCTTTCTTGCTGCGTAACAACGACGGCTCGAGCCGCTCACCAGCATATTCGATCGCGAGCGCGTACTCCCCTCTCTCGACGAGCCATTCGCTGAGCCGAGAGCGCAAGTACAAATACGCGGTCAACGACAGGTACGGGATGAGCATCAGCGGCAGAGCCAACGGCACGAAAAACGTCGACCACGCTCCCCAACCAGGCTGGAACGCCAGATAAACTCCGAGAAAGTACGCCAGCGCACTCCCCAACCCCAACCCGCCGAGCACGGCTACGATTTTTGGGACGACCTTTTCCACAAATCCATCACATAAAGAATCGAATCACCACGGACATCGCGTTGCCGCTGGGCCTTGTTGCCTCTATGCTGCCCCGCAGTCCGAACCTCCAAGGCATTGACCGTCTCTCTTCCCCGGGACTCGACGATGGATACCACCGAAGATCACGGCTCCGGCCAGGACGTCGTCACGTTTGACGAAGTCGAAAAGGCCATGGAGCGCATCCGCAGCGCGATCTACGTGTCGCCCTGTCAGAAGAGCGCGACTCTGTCGCAAAAACTGGGTTGCCAAGTCTATCTCAAACTGGACAACCTGCAACGCACTGGCAGCTTCAAGGAGCGCGGCGCCCGCAATAAACTCATGACCCTCTCCGAGCAGGAGCGCGACGCCGGTGTGATCGCAGCCTCCGCCGGAAACCATGCCCAGGCTGTCGCCTACCATGGCACGCAGCTGGGCATAAGCACAAAGATCGTGATGCCGGAGGGCACCCCGCTGGTCAAAGTCACCAGGACCAAACGCTACGGCGGCGAGGTCGTCTTACACGGTACGAACTACGACGACGCCTACGCCCATGCCGTGGAGCTCGCCGAAGAACAGGGGCTGACGTTCGTCCACCCCTTCAATGATCGCGCAATTATCGCCGGTCAGGGAACGCTCGGGCTCGAATTGCTCGAGCAGAACCCCTACATCGACGTCGTCCTGATCTCCATCGGCGGCGGCGGACTGGCCGCTGGCATGTCCGTGGCCCTCAAGGAGACCAACCCAAAGATTCGCGTCGTCGGAATCGAACCGGAGGTCCTTCCCTCGATGAAGACGGCCTTCGCAGAACACCACCCCGTCGAGGTTCCGGCCGCTCAGACGCTCGCCGATGGCATTGCCGTGCAGAAGGTCGGCGACCTGACGCACAAAACCTGTGAAAAATACCTGGACGACATCGTGACGGTCTCCGAGGCGGAGATCGCCAACGCCATCCTCGTCATGCTGGAAGAAGAAAAGACCGTCGCCGAGGGTGCCGGGGCTGCGCCCGTTGCGGCCCTGCTCGCCGGCAAGATTCCCGGCATTACCTCCAGCGATCGCGTATGCCCCATCATCTGCGGCGGCAACATCGACGTGAACGTCATCTCTCGCATTATCGAACGCGGACTGGTAGCCGCCGGCCGGCTGTGCCGCCTGGACATCCGCCTGGACGACGTACCGGGAAGCCTGGCGCAGGTACTGACGTTACTCGCCGACATGAAGGCAAACGTCTTGCAAGTCGACCACAATCGAACCTTCCTGGAGACCCAGGCTCTCGGCACCACCAACGTCGAAATCTCGATGGAGACGCGCGGAAAGGAACATATCGATGAGATCTGCGACCGCCTCCGCAACGAGGGGTACCGCATCGTCGAGCGACGTTAACACCCCAGCCCGAGCCTTCGAGACCGCCGCAGCACACTGCGACTTACTCGACTCGACTGCCGTATCGCTCGAAGAACCAGACGTCGTCTTCGACGACTCGGACCCAGGGTTCCTTGCCGGCGTATAGTCGACTGTCGCCGATCTGCAGCATCGGGAGCCGTCGTTTCGGCTCGGCTCCATCCGCCAGCAGCTCCTGGCCGCGCTCCGTGATACGAAACCGGAACATCTCGAAGACGTCATCGGCCTCTGGTGCGGCTTCCTCGACTACGTAGGGATCGTCGGGGTCGCAGAGCGCCCACTCGCGAAGACGCGCCGGAAACACCAGGTCGTCGAAGAAACCAAAGTCCTCCAGCAGCTCCCCGCCCGTCACGTCGAGTGCCGACTGCAATCGCGCCTCGTCGAGCGAGGCTAGCAGCGCTGAATCGAACTCTGAGAGCGTGATTCGCCCGTTGTCGTAGTCGGCGTTGGGAAAGAGCGCGCCGTATTGCTCGGCGAAGTGCGGCATCTGGGGAAAGAACTTCGTGGTATGAGGAATCGCGATCGCCCATTGCCGCGGCGACGCAGACGCAAAATTGCTCCACAGATCCGCCCCCGCCTCCACGTAGACCTCCTTGGGGTAAAACACGTCGTCGAATGCTGCGACCAGGTCGTCGAACCCGCACTCTCTAAGCGAGAGAAACGCGTCGTCTTCCTCCTCTCCGACCTGCGCGCGCATCTCTGCGGTCGCGATCTGTGAGGCCGGCACTCCCTGGTCGAGCAAGCCGCGAAAGACCATCCAGAGCATCAGCCGGTCTTCCCATGCCGGACTGGTCCAGACCACGACGCGCGCATCACCTGCCTCGTGCTTGGCCGCCGAACCGAGCTGCTCGGACGACAGGTAGCCGCCCTCGAATGACGCGAGTGCGTCGTCGATATGGTCGTGCTTGTCGGGCGGGAGCACCAACTCGTAGATCTTACGCCAGTACTTGAGCCTGATCTTTCGATGCTTCTTCGGATCGTCCGTCGATGGCCCGTGGGTCAGAATATCCGGACACTCGACGACGGCATTCGCGCCCATCTGCCGAAGGTCTTCGGCGATCAACGACGGGGCGACGTGAGTGACTTCCTGGATCGTATCGGTCATGGGTGCCTCGTTAGCTGTGGATTCTCGACACCCGTTTACTTGGCAGCAATCGCGGCTCGCGTAAAGCCTGAGACAGTTTCGCCGCTCCTCCAAGCCACCTCAATCGTCCGGTACTCGCATCCCGTTGGACTTGAGGAAGCCGTCTAGAGCACGCCTTTGAGCCTCGTCGATCGTCAGCTGCCGGAGCTGGAGACAGAGGTCCTCGACCGCATCGACCACCACCTCATCCTCGCCGCCGTAGTGCAAGATCTGGCCGAACGCCAGGTCCAGCAAGCTCTCAAAGCCGATATACGGGAAGACCAGCCGCAGGTTATCGTCCTCGTCGCCCCGCAGCGGATTTCCCAACCCCGCACTTACGACTCGGATCAAGACCTCTCCGATGGAGTTCATCGTATCCGTCGCAGTCGTCGGGTCGTTCGTCCCCGGTGAGAGCGCGCGAAGGGCGATATCCGATAGCTGGACAACGACGTACCGAAGGTCCTGATCGAACGTGCGTTCGGACCCCAGAATGAGCGTCCCCCGTATCTTCTCAAAGAGCTTATCGTCGATATCCTCGCCCCAGACCCTGGCAATTCGCGCACCTTTGAGCGCGTGATCCCCGACGGTCTTCTCGTAGTCGATGAGCAGATCCTCCTCGACCGCTAGCTCGTACGCCGTCTCGACGTCACAGAGCTGGACGTAACCGGTATCATCGGCCGGGATAGACAACGGCTGAGAGTCCGGATAATCCGGCACCGTATCTCGACGCCAGGCCTCCCCCGCTTCCGTGTAAAATGGCGCATCGTCGATATTCGACGCGCTCTCGAGAATTCGCTTGATGACCGAGCCGACCTTCAACGACCGAGACACGTTGTCGATGAAGCCTATCAGCGCCACCGTCGAGGCAATCGCCAGGAGGAACGCTCCATTCGTCCCCAAAAGCGGCGCGAACGCATCCGCCTTGTACGCGCTAACCCCGCGCAGCACCAGGAGGCTGTAGACAAATGTGCCCAGCAAGATACCCAGCACGTGCTGGTTAAACTTGTCGGACAGGTAGTCCCGCAACATACGTGGCGAATACGCGTTCGCGGTCTGGACAACCGCCAGCATCATCAGAGAAAACGCCAAGGACGTAACGGTCATCGTCGCCGTGGCGATAGCAGTGAGCATATCACCGGCAGCATCGACGCCCATGAACAGGAACCATGGCAGAACATCCGTCTCCTCATCCAACTCGTAGATGCGGTCGAGATAGCTGAACCCCAGCGCAATACCCGCGAGGCCGAGAACCCACAGCATCGGGCGGAACCACAGGGTCGACGTTATATCGCCCCAGAGCTTCTTGAACTTCAAAATCTCCACGTTGTGTGTGCCCTTCCGCTTTGAGCCGATGTCTCGCCGGACTTCGCCCGTCCCAGCGACTTGCGCCGGCTACAAGCTAAAACGCAACCGGGGCGTCCGTCCACTTTCTTACGGCTCTCTCGCCCACGAGTTTTTTCTCAACCAGCTCTCGCATGATATGGTGCCCGGTCCGCATTCGTATTGGAACTGACTCCCGCGGAACCGGCTGACCCCTGTGGGAATCGAGCAACGAAGGACTGAGCCAACATGACCGACTACGATGTCACGCTCGTCACATGCGATCCGCTTCCCGAACCCGACCCTGATATGCAGCCGCTTCGCGACGCCCTGGATGAACTCGGGCTCTCCAGCCGCGTCTGCGTCTGGAATGCTTCGAACGTCGACTGGTCACGCTCGCCTGTCACGCTGATTCGTTCGACGTGGGACTACTACCACAACCGTGACAACTACCTGAGATGGGCAAACCACGTCGCTGAGGTTTCCACGCTCTACAACGAGCCCGAGCTCGTCGCGTGGAACTCACATAAGAGCTACCTGTTGGACCTTGAGTCCCGCGGAATCCAGATCGTTCCCACCGTGCTCCTGCGAAGCGGTTCGTCAGCCCGGCTCCAAGAGATCTGCGAGCGTCACGAGTGGGACAAAGTCGTGGTCAAGCCCGCGGTGTCAGCAGCTTCGTTTCAGACCCACGTCGTCGATGTCGCGCACCTCGATGAACAACTCTTTGCGAGCCTGCTCGCCAGGCGAGACATGCTCGTCCAGCCGTATATACCCGAGGTCGAATCCGCAGGAGAACACTCGATCATCGCGATCGATGGAGAGCTCAGCCACGCCGTCCGAAAGAGCCCGCGCTTCCACGGGGAGGACGAGAGCATCAGCGGACCGATTGATATCACGGCTGACCAGGCGACCCTCGCAGAAAATGCACTAACTGCGGTCGACAGCGACCTCGTCTACGGGCGCGTCGATATGGTCGAGACCGACGCCGATGGCCCCATGCTCACCGAACTCGAGCTCATCGAGCCGTCCCTCTTCCTCGACTTCGCCCCCGAGGCACCTCGGCGACTTGCCAGAAGCATCGCCACGCGGCTCAACGCTGCTCGCGCCGCTCGAGATAAGTCGTCAGAAAATACCACCCCAGCGCCAGGTTGATCAGCCCCATCGGCGGTAGCGCGACGTACGCAAACCACGTCGCGTCCTGCGCGAAGGCCGCATAAGTAATGTCCGTGAAGACGTCACTGAACCGCACGCCCGCGATGACCGCAAGCCACGCCGGGCTCGACTTCCAGTACTTGAGCGCCACGGCCTGAAAGACCATAAACCCCGCCCAATTTGCACCGACCCGCTTCAGGAGCAACCCTGCGTGCGGTGTCGCCTCAGCGGTGCCATGCCAGACCAGAAACCACAGCTCTGGAAAGCCGAAGGCCCAGACAACGAGAATGAGGTCGAAGATGACCAAAAATCCGAGTACGGCTGAAATCGTGCGATCACTCTTCATCTCGCTCCCTTTCCTCTTCGATTCAACAACCCGCTACCCGAGAAACGCAAAAAGCCCCGCACGCCAGGGGCGTACGGGGCTGATGCAGATAAAAATGTTGGCAGCGACCTACTCTCCCACAGCGTCGCCGCTGCAGTAC
>JBNJFZ010000130.1:9761-15970 GCA_051747295.1 Myxococcota bacterium | reverse complement strand
CGCCCAATAGCGTGCACCCGAACCTGTCGCACCTGCCCCGTAGACGGGCGAGCTTAGCGAGTATTCACTTACATAGATAGGAAGATGGCGTCAGGGGGTCGGGATCGCGGACGCCTCGCGCTAGTTAGCCGGATCGTAAGTACGACCCCAGTTGAGCCATCCACCCCGGCGATCTTATGGACCGAGGTACCAGGAATGCTACTCCTCGAGCTCGGCGAGGTCGGTCGCGGACAGGGTGGATTCGACGTTTTGGACACGTTCGTTTGCCAGGTTGACCGCAAACTTCGCGAGGCCGGGGAAGCGGCCGGCGAGGTCGCCGAAGTCCTCGCTGTCGACATAGAGGAGGTGACCGGAGGTCGAGGTGACGTAACCGGCCATCGCAGGGCGATCCGACACAACGCCGATCTCGCCGAAGACGTCTCCGGCGCCGAGCGTGTCGATGGTGATCTCCCAGTCGTCGTCGTTGCGGATGATGTCGACGGCTCCCTCGAGGATGAGGAAGATGCCGGGGCTCGGTCTGTCTTGAGCGACCAAAATTTCCTCGGGGCTCACGCGCAAGCCGGTGAATTCGTCCATCAGTTCGGTGCGCTCGTCGTCCTCGAGGTCCGTGAACATCGGGTGGCGAACGAGGAGCCCCTCGGTCAACGCGTGTCGACGAAGCGTCGAGAGTCGGTTCCGGAAGTCGCCCAGCTCGTGGTCGAGCTCGCGGATCGCCGACTCCGGTAGCCGCAGCAATTCGCTGCTCTTCCTGCTGAAGACGGTGACGGTCGATGGCGTGGCCGACTGGCCGAATCCGTTGAGCCCGAGCAGGGTACCGGACGGAAGCCTGTAGGGTGTTTCGCCGTCGACCGTGAAGTCGCCGGTCACAGTCCAGACGAGCTCGTTTTGCTGGTTCCCCTTTTTGACGAGGCGCTGGGCTTCGACGAAGACCTCGTACTCCATGTAGTCGATCACGCGTCGGAGCGCGTCTTTCGGGAGCAGGCTGAGCAGCGGCAGTGGCGGGAGCGATTGTGGCTCGTCGACGAGCCCCTTCTTCTCGGAGGCGCGCTCGTACGCCAGGTCGAGGAGTTCGCTCTCACCGAGTTGTGGTTCACGGCCGGTCAGATCGAGTTCGTCGCTGGCCGGCGGGAGCTCTTCGCGTTGCTGTGCGCGGTCGAGATACGGGCTCTTGATATTGTAGAGCGTGGCGAAGTGGTCGAGCAGCACGGTCGAGTCGGGGCGCAGAGCATGCATCTGCTTGATCGCCGAGAGGCTGCGCGCGGGATAGCCGGCGTTGGCGTAGTGGCGGGCGACGAGGTCCCAGATCTCGACGGCTTCCTTTTTGCGGCCGACCGCTGCGAGGACGCCGCCGATTCGCTCGCGGAGAATGGCGTTGTCGTCGAGCCTGGAGAAGTTGCTCAGGAGCAGCCGCAGCGCTTTCACGTAGACGGTTGAGTCGAGCGCCTCGTCGATTTCGGTGAGGAGTTCAGCGAGTTTGGTCATATCCATAGTCGTCCCTGCCGGCAATTCGGTCGTGCGCAGATAGTAGGTTAGGCGCAGGAGTTGGTCTAGTGCCTCGGTGCCTCGAGAGGAGACGTCGGGGGTCATTCGCGGGCGCGGATCCATTCAATCGCGGATCCATTCAATCAATGTCCACGCATCCGCAACCAGTCCACGAGGTCTAGATAGAAGCTCAGGTAGTCCCAATCGTTGCCCGCGCCGGGGTTGTCGCCGATGAGTTGGCCCACTTCGTCGAGGTGATCGGCGGGCACGCAGCCCAGGAACATGCCCCATTTGGCATCGTCGACGCGGACGAGTCCGTCGTTCGGGATCTCATCGGAGGCCTCGCTGACGATCGTCTCCGTGACCGACAGGAAGGGATCGACGGGGTCGCCGACGTCGTTCCACGCCTCGATGAACGGCGGGGCGTGCTCGGTGGCGCAAGCCGCCTCGCCGAGCTTGTTGGCGGTTCGGCCGGCGACCGAGGCGTACAGGATGCCCGGTTGGTCGGTGATCTCGGTGTTGAAGCGCTCGATGCCCTCCTGGGAGAAGTTCTCGAGCGGCAGGAACAGGCTGGTCTTGTCGCCGACTTCGTTGAAGAGGGGTTTGCCGACGAGGCGCACGAGGGCGTCGACGAGGTCCCGAAAGGTCTGGTTTTCGACGAGCTCGACGACGATGTCCGCCACCGGGGTGCCTCGATGGGGGGACGAAACCGTGACGATCGACGCGACGAGGTCGGGGCGGTGGTGGGCGACGTAGCGTGCATCGAGCCCGCCCTGAGAGTGCGCGATGATATTGACCTTCTGGTGGCCGCCATCTCGGACGAAGGTCTCGATGTGGCCGAGCAATTGCTCGCCGCGCACGTACGAGTCGTTGAAGGGATCGACCTCTTTGACGAGGACCTCGTCGCCGCGGGCTCGGAGCTCGTCTTCGAGCCTGAAGTAGTAATCCAATCCCTCGAGGTCGGCGAGGTGCTCGAATCCGAACATGCCGTGGGCGAGGACGATCGGGTGAGGTCCGCCGGGGTCTTCGGTATCCGACGCGGTGTCGGCAGCGTCGGAAGCGTCGGCGGTATTCGTGTCCGTGCCGGCGTCGGCAGACGCCGTGTCGACGATGTCCGTACGCGTATCGGAGGCGTCGGACGGGTCGTTCGCAGCTACCTCTGAGCCACATCCTGCGAGGACGAGTATGGAGAGGCAGAGTGCGACCCAGATGTGTGTGACATTCGGGTGTCGCATATCCAAATTTTTCGAGTACGTGCGCTTAGCTGCCCATGAAAGTAGAGCGACTCGGGGTGCGGTGCAAGTGTGCAGAGAACGGACGTCTGCGAGTCGATCGCGAAGTTTTCCGACGGCCGAAGGAATGGAGCAGGGCGGGGTTTGCCTTATGGATCGAGAGGATGTGGTGAGTCCGGTCCTGCAGGGCAGGTCAGCCGGGGTGCCTATTTGACATGAACCGGCTGCAGGCTAACATGCAGCCGATTCCTACGAGATTTTGAAAATGGGCAGGATAACCTGAACCGTTAGCCGGAGATGACACGCATGGCGACCAACGAACAAATCGAGGCATACCTCATCGAGACAGAGATGCCGTTCGAGCAGGTCAATGAAGGGTTGTGGCTCATCAACGATGAGACCGACAACATCGAGAATATCGTCGTGTATCATACCGAGCCAGTGTTGACGTTTCGCGTCAAGCTGGTCGAGGCGCCGAAGACGGGCCGTTTGGAGTTGTTCACGCGGCTCCTCCACCTCAACGCCGAGAGCATGGTGGCGGGCGCCTATGGCCTCGAGGAAGACAATGTGGTCATCGTGGACACGTTGCAGAGCGAGAATATGGACTTCAACGAGTTCCAGGCCTCGCTCGACGCTATTGCGATGGCCGTGCGCGAGCACTACGAAGAGATCAAAGCGCTCATTAACAGCGACGAAGACGAGTCAGGGGAATGATACGGCGTCGAGCCACGCTTGCTCGAGAGAGCCGTCGCGCGGTTATGTAATCGCCGCGTGAAAACACCGCATTGCTTTGATACATTACCGACGATCGTACGAACTAACCAAGCCGCTGCTTCTGAGGTACCTGGCGCGGCGTCGAGGAGAGCATAGATGAGTATTTTTGGGCGCATAGGAACGCTCATCAAGGCCAATATCAACGACCTTGTGAGTAAGGCTGAGGATCCCGAGAAGATCCTGAATCAACTGATCCTCGACATGAAGGAGCAGTTGATTCAGGCCAAAAAACAGGTCGCCGTCGCGATCGCGGACGAGAAGAAGCTCAAAAAGCAGCTCGATTCGGAGCGGACCAAGGCCCAGGAATGGGAGAAGAAGGCGATGATGGCGGTTCGTGCGGGTCGCGACGACCTCGCCAAGGAAGCGCTGAACCGCAAAACCGAGCACGACGAGCTCGCCGAGGAGTTTCAGACGCAGTGGGAGGCGCAGAAAGCCGCGGCCGACAAGCTGCGGGATTCGCTTCGAGCGCTCAACGCCAAGATCGAAGAGGCAAAGCGCAAGAAGAACCTGCTCATCTCCCGCAAGAAGCGTGCGGAAGCCCAGAAGACGATCCAGGAGACGATGTCGGGGCTCAATGACACCTCGGCGTTCGACACGTTCGACAGGATGTCGGAGAAAATCGAGCAGATGGAGGCCGAAGCCGAGGCCTCAGCCGAGCTCGCCGAAGGCTTCAGCGGCGATGAACTCGCCTCCAAATTCGAGGATCTCGAGACCGACGCCGGTGCCGACGAGGCGCTGTCGGCGCTCAAGGCCAAGATGGGCGTCTCCGCCGAAGAAAAGGAGAAGGAGACCGAGTTTTCCTTCGACGAAGAGGAAGTCGAGGAAGAGGAAGAGGCCAAGGAAACTGCCAAGGCCAAGGCCGGCGGACGCGGCACCTGGGACTCGGAAGAATTCTAATCCAACCGCAGTGATACTGTGACTGACCGACCGATCTTCGGAGCCGTCTTGTGTGCCGGCTTCGGGACGCGATTGCGCCCGCTGACAAATCGCCTCCCGAAGCCGCTCATTCCCTTCTTGAATACCCCGATTGTCACCTACGCGCTCGACCACCTGAGTCGGGTCGGAGCCGAAAAGGTCGGGATCAACCTGCATCACCTGCCGGATGCGATTCCGCCGGTCGTCGACAAGATCTGCGAGCGCTTCGGCCTGGGTGTCACGTACTCGCGCGAATGGGAGATTCTGGGGACCGCCGGCGGGATCCGGGGCATGTGGAAGGCCCTCGGCGAACCGGACTGCACTCTGGTCGTGCTCAACGGCGATAGCATCATGAATATCGACCTTGCCGAGCACGTGGCTGCCCATCGTGAGGCCGGGGCGGCCGCGACGCTCGTCGTGCGCCCCAGGGCCGACGGCCAACCCGGCAGGGTCTGGCTCGATGACGACGGCGCGCTGATGGGGCTGCGTGACATGCGCCACCCGGACGCCGGCGAGGGCTTGACCGAATATGACTTCACGGGCGTCCACATCCTGGAGCCCGGCTTGCTCGCGGACATCCCGCTCGAGGAAGGGTGCATGGTCGGTGATATCTACGGTCCCATGCTCGAGGATGGCGTCAGCTTCAACACGTCAGTCAACGACGACTTCTGGGCAGCCCTCGACAATCCCGACCTGTTCCTGGAGACGACCAGGCGAGTCCTGGACGACCCCGGGCTCTTCGAGCAAGCGCCGTTTCCACAGGGCTGTGAGGACGGGCGATATTTATACTCGGACGCGAGCCTGGATGAGGACGCCCAGCTCGAGTCGCCTTCGTTCGTGGGGATGCAGGCCGAGCTCATGGCGGAATCCAGCGCCGGCCCCTATGCGGTTGTCGACGGGGCGACGCTCGGGCCCCATTCGACCGTGCGAAACGCGGTCGTCTACGGCATGGGGGATATCGAAGGTGCCTGGGAGGACTGCATCGCCGTGGCCGGCGAAGTCGCGCATACCTCTGAGCATGATGACTGAGGGTTCTTCCGTTCAGTCAGGTGCTCGTCCTATTCTCGCAATCGCACGCGCCTGCCGGCGCCATCGCCGGGATATTCGCGCTTGTTGGCGCCCGGAAGCGCGAATCCGTTCAAGAAAAGCCGCCGAGGGATATCGCTGTTGTTCGGGCCGCTTCCATGTAGCGTGAACGGCCCGAAGAGCGCCACATCCCCGGGCTCCATCGTCAGCGTGACCGCGTCCGAGGCATCGAACGCATCCTCCGGAATCTGACCTGTTTGCGGGTCGAGCTCGATATGTCCGCGTTTATGGCTGCCCGGGATGAACTGCAGAGGTCCATTATGCTCGGTCATCGGGTCGATCGCGGTGGTCGTCTCGATGAAACTCCCCCGTCCGTCGACGTCATTCCACAGCTCGGTGCCATACCGGCGATGCTTGCTGTCCTGGTGCCACTCGAACGTGACGTCGTCGCCCGGGAACTTGAAGTGCGCCTGGTTGATGAGCTGATCGAAGGCTTCGGCCCGAGTGAGCTGAGATACGAGCGAGAGCAGTCGTGGGTCGCGGCCGAATCGGAGCAGCAGCGGCTCGGCGGCACCGCACCAGACAACGCGGTGGATGCGCGTGCTGCCGTCGGGCATGGCGTCGCAGACGAATTGTGCGCCGTCTTTCATCACCTTGCCGTCGAGCCCCTGCGCGGCGGCCTCGAGCCGCGTGAATGCTCCGCGCATCTGCTCCACTTCCTGCGCATCGAATACACCACGCACGACGAGATAGCCGTCACGGTCGAAGCTCTCGAGTTGT
>JBNJFZ010000130.1:0-9661 GCA_051747295.1 Myxococcota bacterium | reverse complement strand
CCGTGCAGCGGATGCGCCATCGTGTAGGCACGGATATTCATGCCGAAGTGAAACGACTCGATGTTGATCTCTCCGCCGAGTCCGAGGAACGCCGTCGGCGCGACCTTGCGCAGGCTATGTCCCTCGACGTCGATCTTGGTCCACTCGGGGCCGCCGCCGACCTGGATGAACGGCGAGACGAAGAAATCGGGCAGCAGGCGGGCGCCGGCAGCGGCGGTGATGAACGTGGAGTGGCGGTCCATTCCGCTGCCGACCGTCTGTCCGGTCGCGTAGTAGTGGTCGACGCCGAGCTCGACGAACAGGTTCTCGGTGAAGTCGAGCGTCCCGAAGGCGCCGACACCGTCCATCCGGCAATCATTCCAGGCCAACGTGTCGCCCTCGACGTGACGGAAGCCGTAGCCGCCAGTCCGAAGTCCGACGCCGATTTCACCGAGGCCGTTTTCGGAGTCGTCGCCCGCCTGAGCCAGCTCGGGGAATGCGAGGAATGCGACGAGAAGTGCTGCTACGAAACCGATACGCTTCATCATGAATCTCCCATCTGTCGGAGCTTGTTTTGCCTTCATCACGTTTGTCGCAGCGGCATGGGTTTTTTGTGCAATGAGGGTGGAAGCGAGGCCTCGATGATCGTCCTCAGGCAACAAAAAAACGCCCGACGCCAGCCGTGAGGGCCGACGCCGGGCGTACCCGGAAGGGATAGCTGTCGCTCAGAATTCAATTCGAGCGTGTTCGGTCGAGGGGTCGTACAGGTCGTTGACCTTGAGGCCTACTTCGCTGAACGAGTAGACGTTGTCCTCGATGAAGGTGCTTCGGCGAATCGAGGTCCACCAGCGGTCGTTGTTCGTGACCAGGTCGGCGTGGTTGACCATGCCGACGCGCTGGAATCCGTTGGTCTCGTCGGCGCGGTAGACGAGCAGGCCGCTGAAGTTGTTATTTCCGTAGTCGTCCCACTGATAGATGTTGATCGGGAACGCGAGCATGTTGCGGTCGGGGTGGTAGGTGAACGCGTGGTGATCCCACATCGCCTCGCTCCACGAGGACCAATCGCCGGTCGTGATCTTCTCCTGGAATGTGCGCTCGGGCTTGGTCATGTCGGAGACGTCGAAGATCTGGAGGTGCACGCCCTGTACGCGACCCTGATCGTCGGCGTCCTGGCCGATCGTCATCAGGTGATCGTCGCCCAGCGGGTGGATGTAGCTGGAGAACCCGTTGACCTTCAACTCGCCCATCAGTCGAGGGTTGGTGGGGCTCGACAGGTCGAGGGTGAACAGCGGATCGACCTGCTCGAAGGTGACGACGTACCCCTTGTCGCCCATCATCCGCACCGAGAAGATGCGCTCACCGGGGGCGAGGTCTCGGACCGCACCGACTTCGCGGAGGGTGCCACCGTTTTGAGACAGGACGGTGACGTGGTTCCCGCCGTCGACGGTGCGCTCACCGGTCTCGGCGTTCCAGTCCCAGCGGTTGTCGGTCGTCGCCACCCGCAGGTTGCCGTCGTGCTCGTCCATCGAGAACTGATTCAGGATCCAGCCGTCGACCTTGCCGGTCGCGGTGTAGACGGGGCGATCGTCGGGGCCGTTGAGGTTGAACTTGTGGATGAATGATTCGTTCTGCGTGGCGTTCCAGCCCCACCACCACCACCATTGGTTCGACATGGCGACGTAGAGGTTGTCCTCGGAGGCGTAGATCTGCCATCCGCGCGACAGTAGCCCGGTCGAGTCGACGCCGGGCGCCGTCTCGTCGAGGTCGAAGTGTGAGACGTTGAGTACGCCGAGCTCCGATGCTTCGTGAGGCAGGTAGAGCTCGGTGCACTTGTAGAGCGGCTGTCGGCTCAAGAGATTGCCCTGTGCGTCGTAGGTGCGCTTTTCGGGCATCATGTCGGCGACACTCGTGCCCTGGAGCGCGGCCTCGACCTTCTGGCGGATGATGGGCCTGGCCTGGTTGATCTTCTGCTGGAGCTCGGCATCTGTCTCGTCCCAGGTGCGCTCGGGCAGGCGTGGATCATCTTCGTACGAGATATCCCAGACGCCCTGTGGCAGCTGGAGCTGTGAGTTGCTGACCAGGTAGACGTCGCCGCCGATCATGCGGCCCTGGCTCATCCAGCCCTCGATATCGAGCTTGCGCTCGACCGTGGGGTTCGTGCGGTCGCTGACGTCGAAAATCGTGACGCGCGTGCCGTAGAAGTAGTCATCGTTCGAGGTGCCCTGGTCGTAGACCTGCGAGAACACTGCGGCACGGTCGCCCCGCAGGAACAAGCTGCGGGCCCATCCGTCGTTGCGGTTGGCGTCGTCGCCGAGCGAGTGTCGAGCGACGAGGTTGGTCTGGTCGGCCGGCCAGCTCTCGATGATGACGAACTCATTGTCCCGCACGGCGTAGATATATTCGCCGTCGGTCTTGGTGATGTCGTCCTCATCGACGTTGGCTTCCTGCGTATTCGTCGTGGTGTAGTCCGTGGGGGAGTCGCTGTCGTCGGAGCCCCGCTCCTCCGCGCTCCCATCCGCAGTATCGGCCATGGCGTGGCCGTTGTACCGCCAGGTGAGGACCTGCTCGGTGGTCGACTCGACGATGCGATCCTCGACGGTACGGCAGCTCTGCGCGGGTTGTAGCGCGTAACGAGCACCCTCGACCCCGGTTCCGCCGCCGCCCCCTGTCGTGTCCGCGCAGCCCGCGACGAGGAGCATGGCGAGTGCGGCAACGGTCGCCGCGACGATTGTTGTCCTTTCAGATTTCTGTGACGTCATGGTCTCTTCTCCTCGGTTATCTGATGGTCCAAATTCATTCAAAACCGTATTTGCGGGCTCCTGCGACCGGTTCGGGGTGCGATTGCCCTGAAGTCGGTATGTAAGGTGTGCGAGGCTCGTGCCAACGTGGGGAGACGTCGTCGCAATTGGATGAAATGCGGTTATTTGACCAAAGATGCCCCCCAAGAATTGACCCGTGACGCGTGTACACGTACCCTTGATATGTAATTGACACGATCAGAGCCGAACGCGGCCATACCGGGTCGAGATCGATAGGCTCGCTGGAAGTAGCTGCAGGACCACCAGACCCTCGAAGATTGCCGGAGTTCACTTGATGCACCCGGGACGCTCATCGACATTCGTCATCGTCGCGCTCGCTGCGGCCATTTTTGCGCTGGCCGCGTGTTCGGGCGGAGACAATTCCCAATTCAATAATCTGGGCGATGAGGACGTGACGGACGACGCCGGCTCGGACGGGGCGTCTGATGACGCAGGCGTCGATTCTGCCTCGGACTCGGACTCCGGCTCGGACTCGGACGCAGAGTCACCGGAGGATGCCGGCGATACTGCAGTCATCGACGCGTCCGATGGTGGTGATGCCGACGTGTGCGGAGATACGGATGAGCCCGACCCTAATTTCGAGGACTCGAATTGCGACGGTATCGACGGGGTGAAGGTCGCGAGCGTGTTCGTCGCGTCCTATGGGGACGACGCGAACCCGGGAACGCTGGCCAAGCCTAAATTGACCATCCAGGCGGGGATCGACGCTGCTGCAGCGGACGACAGCCTCGAGTGGGTTCTGGTCGAGAGTGCCGCTTTCGAGGAGTCGTTTACCCTGGAAAACGGCGTGCACGTGATCGGCGGCTACGGATTTGGGTGGAACCGCGACCAGGGTGGAAGGACGCTTGTCCGCGGTGGCAATCCTGCCGTGAAGGGCTCCGATATCACGGATCCGACGACGGTCATGGACTTCGAGTTTCGGATGGACGCGACCGCCGATGAAGGGGAGACGGTCATCACGATGTTGCTCGAGAATGCTCCCGGCGTCTCACTCGAGTCGGTGCGTATTGTGGGCGGACAGGCTGGTGACGGGGCCGCGGGTACCGATGGGCAGGTCGGTGATTCTGGCGCCGGGGGCGCGCGCGGCGAAAACGGAAACGACGGCAACTGGGTCTGTAGCGGGCGAGAAAAGACAATAGGTGGCTCCGGCGGGACCTCGAGTTGTGGCGGTCGAAGCGGCGGCGACGGCGGTGACGGGGCCCGAGGAAGCGACACAGGTCAAGATGGTCAGGCCGGGGAGGGCGGTACCTCGGCCGGCGATGGTGGGCCGGAGGGCTCACCGGGCACGGCCGGTGATGACGGTGCACCCGGAGGAACGGGCACAGCCGGCGCTGGTGGAACGACTGAAGGCACCTTCCAGCAGTTCTCGTGGGTCGGAGACCCCGGTGAACCCGGCGGCCAGGGCCAGGGCGGCGCTGGCGGTGGTGGCGGCGGAGGCGGCGGAGGCGGCAACCCCTCGGTTGGTTGCGAAGACTACGGCGGCAGCGGCGGTGGCGGCGGATCCGGTGGATGCGGCGGCACTGGCGGCGACGGAGGCCAGCCCGGCGGTGCTTCGGTCGCGCTGTATCTCGTCGAGAGTGACATCAGTTTCGAAGACCTGACCATCGAAGGCGGCGCCGGCGGGGCCGGTGGTGCCGGTGGACAGGGAGGACCAGGCGGCGGTGGTGGCCCCGGCGGTTCCGGCGGAGACGGTCACGAAAAAGGCGGCCCCGGTGGCGATGGCGGTAAAGGAGGTCGCGGCGGCGAGGGCGGCTCCGGCGGCGGCGGCGCGGGCGGTCCCTCGTTCTGCATCTATACAGACGCACCGCTGAGCCAGGCGACCGACGACGTCGATTTCACCGTCGGGTTTGGCGGCTCGGGGGGAACCTCGCAGAGCTCGGGCGGCTACGGTGCCGGCGGCGCGGCCGAGACGGTGCGCGTCGGGCAGTAAGACTCACGGAGTGCTCGCTACTCGAACTTCTTTTTGAGGTCGGCGAGGTCGTCGTCGCGGTCGTCTCGCTTCTTTTTACGCTCCAGGCGTTCGAATCGCTCGTCGAGCTTGCGGCGACCCGGGTCGGTCCAGTCATCGCCACTCAACTCGTCCATGGCCTCGGCCTCGGCGGTTTCCGCGTCGATCTTGTCGCCCATGCGATCCATCTCGTCGAAGTACTCGTCCGTCTCGAAGTTCTTCCGACGGGCACGCTCGCGGCGTACATCGTCTCGGCTGGGGCGCGAGGGTCGGGACCGGCCACTCGCGCTGCTCGACCCAGACCGATCGTCCACGCGCTTGCGGAACTCGCTGTCCCACGACCCTGCATCGCGAACGCTCTTGGGGCGGCTGCCGCCCTGCGATCGGCCGCGGGCACCCTCGAGCTTGAGCTCGAGGGCTTCCAGGGCACTCTCGACGTCACGCAGGTACATTCTGTGTTCTTCGAGGTCTTCGCGGAGTCGCTCGGCCTCCTCGAGCGCTTCGTTACGCACGATGAGTGCGTCCCGCGCGAGGTCCTCCTCGCCGCTCTTGAGCGCCATCACGGCTCGTTCTTCCCACTGGTCGGCGCGATCCCGCGCCTCGCGGATGGCCTTTGCGATTCGCCGATCCTCTCGCCGCAATTCGGCCCGTTGCCTGCGGGCTTCGCGGAGGCTCGACTCGACGTCCGAGAAGTCTCCACCGCGTCCCGACGAGCCGGACTTGAGGTCGTTGATTTCGGAGCGAACGATGCGATTGAGGCGGTCTAGAATGCCCATAGTCTCCTGCCTGCCATGATCTGTGTGCGGACATCGGCGAGTTTATCAGACCCGCCCGGCCCTTGAAACGCATCGAGCCGGTCGATTCATCCAAAAGGTTCTCAATCGGGAAAGAGGTCGAGGTTGATATCGTCGTCTCCGGCGTCGTCCTCGGCCTTTTGCTCCTTGCGCGAGGGGGCCTGCCCGGCCGGAGGCGTCATGCCGGGGCCTTCGATCTCGTCGGCCGGCAGACGGTATTGGGCCCACTGATCGGCCTTCTCTTCGCCGGTATAGAGCGAGCCCTCGAAGAGCCGATTGTAGCCGGTCCAGGCGTCTTCGGCGGCGACGCTGCTCGCGTGTTCGTCGAAGGCGTTTTGCACCATGCCCATGCGACTGTCGATCATGTCGATCTGGTGGAGGAGTACGGCCTCGGGGGTCCGCGCTTTGATCGGCGAACCGTACTCCAGGCGGCCATGGTGGGTCAGGATAAGGTGCTTGAGACGCATGACCATATTGGAGGGCAGCGGCGGGCTGACGCGGTCGGCGAGCTTGGTGACCAGCTCCACGCCCTGCGTGATGTGGCCGACCATCTGGCCGCTGTCGCTGTAGCGAAACCCACGGCTGAACTCGAGCTCGAAGCACTTTCCGACGTCGTGCAGGACGCAGCCGGCGATGACCAGGTCCTGGTTGAGCATACCCGGGTAATAATGGGCGTAATGCCGCGACAGCCTGGCGCCGATCCGAGCCATCGACAGTGAGTGTTCGAGGAGGCCGCCCAGGTAAGCATGATGGTTGCCCTTGGCAGCGGGCGCGGTGGCGTAGAGGCGCATCAGCTCTTCGTCTTTGAAGAACTCGTCGAAGAACCGAAGCATGCTCGAGCTCTTGACCTCGCGCGAGACCAGGTCTTTGAGCTGGTCGAGCATATCCTCTCGGTCCCAGCGCGAGGCCGGCAAGAAGTACTCCAGTTCGATCTCCTCGTCGTCCACGCGGCGCACGTCGTTGACGCTGAGCTGGATTTCGCCGTTGAAGCTGGTCACCTGTGCGCTGACCTCGATGAAGTCGTCGACGTCGAAGCGCTCCGCGAGCGCCTCAGCATCGTCCCACGCGCGCGCTTCGATAGATCCAGATCGGTCTCCGAGCGTTATACACAGGTACGGGTCGCCGCGCTTGGTCAGCCGCACGCTCGTATCGGTGACCAGGAACACCGACTGGATGTATTCGTTTTCGGTGAGTTCAGAAATGAAGGTTTTATTTTCCATGGACGTCCCAAAGGGTGTCGGGATTAATCGCCGAGACGACCGGCATTGTTAACATAGGATGATCGGCGAGTCATCAGGTACGGTGGCCAACAAGAGTTGTCGTGCGGCCTTCTTGGCCGCACGCCGTCGCTGCGCCCAAGACGGGCGCAGCACATTTCAACGCGAGCGACCGATCCGTGGCCGAGGGCGTAATCGAGCAAGCAAGTTGCATGCAACGCGAGGCGTGGCACTATGGCAGGGCACCGGAACGTCACGGAAGGATTCTGGAAAGTGGCAGATGACGCCAAAGAAAAAGTGGCTCACGATACGTCGCCCGCGTTCGGCGGGGAGGGCGACGAGAAAATCGGGCTGGGCGAGACGAGCGCCATGAGCGACGCCGAGATCGCCGAGGCCGACGCGGTGGGCAAGGTCGTCAAGATCTGCAAGCAATGCATGATCTCGCAGGCCGACGGCGGGGAGTTCTGCGTCAAGTGCGGCAGCGAGTTGGTGCCCATTCGCGCGGTGCGCGACAGCTATATTGGCGATGAAGTCGGCGGCAAGTACAAGATCGTCGAGCACATCGGCTCGGGCGGCATGGGTGAGGTCTACCTCGGTATCAATAAGCCGCTGGGCCAGAAAGTCGCGGTGAAATTTCTGGGAAAGAAGTTCACCGCCGATGAAAGCGTAATCCTGCGCTTTCTCAACGAGGCGCGCTCCTACTGTCGCGTCAACCACCCCAATGCCGTCACGCTGCTGGAGTACGGGCAACACGACGACGGCGCGCTCTACCTGATCACCGAATATATCGAGGGAGATAGCCTGACTCAGGTCCTCAAGGACAGAGGGCCGCTGCCGCTCGAGCAGGTCATCTCGGTGGGCATGCAGGTCTGTGAGGTCCTCTCCGCGGCCCACGACCAGGGGGTGATCCACCGCGATCTCAAGCCCGACAACCTGATGCTCATGTCGACCACCCGCGGCAGCTTCGCCGCCAAGGTGCTGGATTTCGGTATCGCGAAGATCGTCGACGATGAGGAGGATCACGGCCCGATGACCGAGACGGGATCGGTCTTTGGGACACCCGAGTTCATGTCGCCGGAGCAAGCGCGCGGGGACACGGCCGACCCGCGCTCCGACCTCTACGCGATGGGCGCGATCCTCTACTACATGATCAGCGGCAAGCTGCCTTTCAAGGGCAAGAATAAGTTTGTCGTGCTGAATAAGCAGCTCACCGAGCGGCCCGAGCGGCCGTCCGAGAAGCGCCCCGATCTCGATATCCCGCTCCGGCTCGAGTCGGTCATCATGAAGTGCCTGAACAAGGGCGCTGATGAGCGTTATCAATCCGCCGACGATTTGCTCGAGGCGCTCGAAGACCTACGGCTGCCGAGCGGTAGCGGCACCGCGAAGCACGCGACGCTCGCCGACGAGGCCAGCGAGCAGTTCAGCCCGATCGATACACCTTCTCACGACCGCAAGACGTCTCCCGAGAATATTCACGGTGATGCTGGTGTGCTCCCGAGCGTCGGCGGTTTGATGGAGACCGATCCGGACAGCCCGGCGAGCGCGGACCTCGGCACATTCGAAGAGGACCGCGACCTCGGGGATACCGACTTCGGCGAGCTCAACCTCGCTGGCGAACAAGGAGAGGAAGCGGTCGAGATGTGGTCCAGCTCACAGCCGAAGTGGCCGCGTCTGGCCGCAGCGCTCGCCGCAATTGCGCTCATCGGTGCGGGAGCCTGGTTTGTGTTCGGCGGGGACGAAAAGCCCGCCGAGGGCGGCGACGCTCCGGCGCCTGCTATTGAGCAGGAACAGCTCTCGGCTGTCCTCAATACCGGGCAGGTCCAGGGGTCACTCTCGACCGCCGAGGATATGGTCGCGCGCGGCGAACTCGGCAGCGCGCGACGCGCCATCGAGCAGACGTATATGTGGATGGACGACGGCGAGCTGCCGGATGCGACGCGCGAGCGTCGTGAGGCGCTCGTCGGCTCGGTAGATCGCCTCGAGGCGCTGGGTCGCAAGGTCGAGACTGCCATCGAAAAGGGCGACTGCAGTCGAGCGAGGCGCGTCGCGTCAACCGCCGCCGAAGTCTCGAGCGGGTATGCCGAGCAACTCGAAAAATCCATCGCGAGTTGCAAAAAACCAACGCCCGGCGCTCGCGCTCCGTCGAAGCCCGCTGAGAAACCCGCAGAACCCGACGACGCGGCAACTGGAGCGCCGCAAGTGGCCGACGAGGGCGCCAGGCCGCCTGCGAATACCGGAGGTCAGGCGGCCGAGGAACCTGCGGCAGAGACCGATGACACCACCGAGGAAGTCCCGTCGGCAGACGCGACACCGCCGGCCGAAGTCGATTCAGAGGACGCGGCAGAGTCCGGACCGCCCACGGAAGTCGAAGACCCGCCGGCTGACGAAGATGGAGTGCAGGAGGCCGAGGGTGACTCGACCGAGGAGGGCGACCCGACCGACGAGGACGGAGTCGATGGAGCGCTGCCCCCGAAGCAGATCGAAGACTGATCCGTCTCCGGGGGCGCGACAGAGCGCCAGGGGCTATTCGGTAAAGTCGACCGTGCCGTCGCCCTGTTTTTTCTTCTCATTTCCTTCTCGCCGCAGCACGAAGATGGTCTTGGCGAGCGGCTTCTGGCCGTATCCGTGTGCGAACTCCATCTGGTACTTCCGGTTGGCCGAAAACTTCTCGGGGGAAAGGCGCGCGTGGCCGCTCAGTATTTGCTGCGTTTTGTCACCCGGGCGAAATTTGAAGGAGTTGACGTACTGCTTATCGCCGGGGTTGGTGATGTCGTAGTAGGTGATCGTGGCCGACAGCGAGTTGAGGCTGCCCGGCAGGAACGCCATATATTCGAACTCCCAGTCATCTTCGCCCTCGGCGGTGAGTTCGTGGGTGTTGACCTTCTTCATGTGGCTCACGAAGTG
>JBNJFZ010000129.1:11191-16024 GCA_051747295.1 Myxococcota bacterium | reverse complement strand
GACTACCACACGATCGAGACGCCGCACTTCTACGTCCACTACTATACCGGGCAGCGCGACTTCGCCTGGCGCGTCGCGCGCATCCACGAGGAAGCCCACTCGGTGCTCACACCGCTGCTGGACTGGGTTCCCCGCGCCAAGACACACGTCATCATCAATGACAGGGTCGATACGGCGAACGGCTCGGCCAACGTCTACGGCCGTAACGTCATCCGGATCTTCAGCATGCCGCCCGAACCGGAGGGCGTGCTGGGCTATTACGACGACTGGCTGCGCATTCTGGTCTACCACGAGTACGTCCATATCCTGCACCTGGACACGACCACGGAAGAAGCGCCGATCATCAACAGCATCATCGGCAAGCAGTGGAACCCCAACCAGGTGCTCCCCCGCTGGTACGTCGAGGGCATCGCGACGATGCACGAGTCGCAGCGCACGGGAACCGGCCGGCTGGAGAGCTCGCTGTTCCAAATGTGGTTGCGCACGGCCGCGCTCGAAGAGAGCTTCTTCGACCTCGGCACGGCGACCGGCTCGCCGATCGAGTGGCCCATGGGCAGTGCGGCCTACCTCTACGGCGGGTTCTTCATGGACTACGTCGTCGACAAACACGGCGGCGACGTCGTCCCACAGTTTAACGACATCTACGGCTCGAGGCTCATCCCGTTTAGCCTCAACCAGACCATCGAGTCGGTCAGCGGCCAGACCTTTCACGAGCTCTGGCAGGAGTGGGCGGCCGTCGAGAAGGCCCGCGCACTGGCCAGGCGAACAGCCGTCGAAGCCCGGGGGCGCACCAGACTCGAGTATTTGACCGACAGCGGCGGGGAAAACCGGTACCCGCGCTTTCGAAACGGCCAGGGAGACTTGTCGTACTCGAGCGCCCCCTTCTCCTCGCACCCCTCGATCGCATCACTCGAGCCCGACGGAATCGGCCAACGCGCCGCGCGGTTGGTCGTCGCCGACGGCTTGAGCGGGGCGCACGACTGGTCACCGGACGGAGAGACCGTCTTCTACGGCCGTCGCACCGTCGACAAGAACGTCTACTCCTACTACGAGCTCTTCGCGCACTCACCGACCACAGACTCGACGCGCAAGATCACAGTCGACGAGCGCGCTCGCGAGCCTTCCGTCAGCCACGACGGCACGCACATCGTCTACGTCCGCAACGTGCTCGGATCGACCGAGCTCGCCATGCGCAAGGTCGACGGCTCCCACGGTTCTGCGGCCCGCGTGCTCGTCGGTGCAGATCAATTCCCGCCGAGCGACGAGCGCCACTGGCAGCAGATCTCGATGCCCATCTTCACGCCGGACGACAGCGCCGTCGTCTTTAGCTGGTGGCGGCTCGACCGGCGCAGGCGCGACCTCTGGATGTATCGACTCGATGCACCGGAGGGCGAGCGCCTGGTGCGGTTGACCGACGACGCGGCGCATGACCTGGAGCCGAGCTTCGGCCCCGATGGCCGACTCTATTTCAGCTCCGATCGAACGGGCATCTACAACGTCTACGCCATGGACCTCGATACGCGAGAGACCTGGCAGGTCTCCAACGTCATCAATGGCGTATTCGGCCCCCGCGTCTCGGACGATGGCCAGTGGGTGTACGTGTCCTCCTACACCGACCAGGGCTACGAAATCGCGCGCTTCGAGCACCCCGAGCAGCTCGCTGCCGCCCCGGAGAGCTACGAGTCCGGACGGCGCGACTACCCAGACGTCGACACGGACGGCTGGGATGACGGCTCGTATCAGGCCTGGCGATGGTTGAAGCCGCTGGTGTTCATGCCCCAATTCGCGACGAGCGGCGCGGGGACCGGCCTCGGAGCCCAACTCCAGGGCTACGACCCCATCGGGCACCACTCGTGGAGCCTCGGCGCGGCATGGTCGCCCAGTCAGCAACTCACGCAACGAAGCTTGAACGCCTCCCTCAACTATACGTTCGGCGGATGGCCCCTGAATATCGGGCTCAACACCCGGTACCGCGAATTTCCGAGGACCCGGTCGCTCCTGGCGGAGAGCCGATTGATTCCGTTCACCGAACGCGAAGTCGCGGGCGGCTATCAGCTCACCTACCCGATTCGCGCGATCGACGACAATATCACGCTCTCTCACACCGGGACGCTCGTTTGGAATGAATTCCAGGATGAGCCGGACATCGAACCGAGCCCCGCCGACCTCGAGCCACAACTCCCGGAATTCGGCTACTCCGCGAACGTCGGCTTTAGCATCTCCTACTCGAACCTCGACTTCTATCCGAAGTCGGTCAGCCCGACCGATGGCATCAGCGGGCGCGTGGGCTTCAATATTTCGAACGACTTCTCCGAGGCGAACCTCAACTCGGTCTTCCTCGGGTATTCCTTCGGCGGCTATCTATCGAACCCGTGGCTCGACAACCACGTGGTCATGCTGCGGGTCGACGGCGGCATCATCCGATCGAACTTCAGCGACTCGTCCGGGTTCGCCATCGGAGGATTCTCCCCGCAGGATGTCCTGACCGACATCGTCTTGCAGCAGCCGCGCGGCGCATTCGTACTGCACGGCTATCCGCCGCGCGCTTTCGTCGGCAGCCACTACCAGGTGTGGCGCCTGGAGTATCGCCTGCCGCTGCTGGAGTTGGACCAGGGCTTCTCGACCGTGCCGGTCTTCTTCAGGCGGCTGAAGGGACGTGTCTTCGCCGAGGCGGGCTCCGCGTTCGACGGCTTCGCCGCGGACGCCGACTACCACCCGAGCGTCGGCGCGGAGCTCCAGCTCGAGAGCGTATTCGGCTACTACCTGGGCGGCTCGCTGCTGGCGGGATACGCACGCGGCCTCGACCCGGAAGGTATCAACGAGTGGTGGATTCGCTACGGCGGCGGGTTCTGACCGCTTCTATCCGCTCCCGTTTCGGCGAGCGCGATCCGGCGGGTTCGCCTGCTCCACATCGTCGCGCCAGATCCGGTGGCGCCCCTCGTTGAGGCGTTCCGGCAAGCGGTCGCGCTCGACCTTGCTTCCGTCCGCGCGAAAGGCGTCGACCTCCACACGACCGTCGGCATAGATCCGAAGGACACCAATACTGCGCTCGCTCTCGCGCTCGTCTCCAACCAGCGTCCTGCGCCCGGACCCCAGGCACGCCATGCCGACCACGCGCAACGCATCGCGGCGTCCCGGATAATAGGCATGGTGGTGGCCGGTCGCCATGACGTCGACATCGTGCTCCTGGAGGAGGCTCTCGAGCTTCGCATCATCGAGGATCTCGGTCTTGCGCTCGTTTGAGAACGGATAGAGCGGCACATGACCGAACACGACTTTGGTCGCGTACTCGTCGTTTTCGGTGAGCACGTCGCGCAGCCATGCGCGCTGCTCATGATCGATGGGGCCCGTGATGGTCGCGTCGAGCGAGATAAAGAGCGCCCCACCCGCCTCGAATGCGTAGTAAAGCGGGTAGAAGCTGTCGTCGACGAAGTTGACATCGGGTCGTCGCTGCTGCCACTGGTCGATGTACTGGACACGCTCTTCGCTGAAGACCGCGCCGGCCGATGCGTCGTGGTTCCCCGGCGTGACCGCAAACGGAATCCCGGCTTCGGCGAGCGGCCGTGTCACCGCGGCGTGAAAGCCTAGCCACATGCCCTCGTAATCGAGCCCCTGCTTCTGGCCGGCGACCATATCGCCGGTAGAGAGCACGAGGTCCGGATGCAGCTCATCGCGAATCCAGCGTACCGACGTGTGGACGGCATCCCCGTAGTCCGTCGAGCCGTAGCTGCCGTTGAGGTCGGAGACGATGGCGACCGTAAATGGGCGGTCGGTCTCTTGTGCGTCGGTCACGGGGTCGGGCTCACGCTCCGGCGGCGTCGTCGACGCGACGTCGGGGCGCGGGCTGATTGTCCAGGTGGTTTGCGCAGCCGTGCTCGCAGCTCCCGGTGCAGGGTCTGCGCCAGTCGCTTCAGGCGTGCGCGTCGGCTGCGCACACGCCGCCATACCGACGACGAGCGCACATGCAATCCAACGACTGGACATCCGTGTCCGAAGATTCGCCGCGACGGCGCTGGAGATGCGTCGAGCGAGATGGTTCCGTGGCCGATCCATGGCGTTCCGGGGTCTGAGTCACCTCGGCACGAGTGTCTGCTCCAGCGGGCGTCCTGTCAAAAAATCGCTCATGACTGGACGACGGATAGTTCCGGGTCTATGAGTTCTACTGTCGCCATGTCTCACCGATAGTACCGATAGAAAGGACGTCCCTATGCCGACCTACGAAGCCCCAGATGGCTGCGAACTCGAGTACGAATTCGACGAAGTCGACCGCGATCTGACCGTGGTCTTCCTCAACGGAATGACACAATCGACGTCGCACTGGAACCGACAGGCGAAGGCGTTCGCCGAGCACTTCTCGGTGCTGCGCTACGACGCGCGGGGTCAGGGCGGAAGCGACGTCGGTGACGTCGAGCTGACGCTCGAGCAACACGCCGACGACCTCGCGGGCATCTTCGACGAGGTCGGCATCGACTCCGCGCACCTGGTGGGCTTTAGCCACGGTGCACGCATCGCGCTGGGGTTTGCACAGAAGTACCCGCTGCGCATCGATAAAATGGTGCTCTGCAGCGTGACCGCCGAGCCCACCGCCCTCGCCCGAACGATCGTGCGTGCGTGGAAGGGCGTGTTGGATAGCGGTGCAGGTCTCGAAGGCCTGGCCTGGGCTTCGCTGCCAAATATCCTCGGCAACGAATTTCTCGAGAATAATGAGGGCATCATCGAGGGCATCGTGCGTGCCACGGTCGACCGAAACTCCGAAGACGGAGTGCGCGCCCTGCTGAACGCGATGCTCGACTACCCGGACATCGCCGGCCTGGCCGAACATGTGTCGTGTCC
>JBNJFZ010000129.1:0-11091 GCA_051747295.1 Myxococcota bacterium | reverse complement strand
CAGAATGTCGATGGACTGCTCCAGAAGGCCTTTCGACGCGAAGGCGTATCGCCGAATATCTGGAACCTGCACGGCACCCTCGATCGAATCGTCTGTCACAAATGCGGCGAGGTCATCGAGCACGAACCAGAGGACTTGAGCGAGGATTACGAGCATCACTGCGGCGGGATCTTACGGCCCGATGTCGTGCTCTTCGGTGAAATGCTCCCGGAAGAACCGTTCAAGCAGTCGCTGACCGCCGCGGAGCGCGCAGACGTCGTACTGATGCTCGGAACCTCCGGCCTCGTCTATCCCGCGGCCTCCATTCCGACCCTCGCCCGCTCCCACGGCGCCAAGCTCATCGAAGTGAACCCCAACGAGACCGAACTCAGCGATATCGCGGATGTCACCATACGTGGCAAGACCGGCGAAATCCTGCCCGCGCTCGACCGCCTGGTCCACAAGCGTTCCTGAGATTCGCAGTCGCGAGTCCGCTAGCCGCGCGTCCCCGTGTCACCTGCCCGAGTGCCGATCAACTCGCGAATCCAGAAACCCGCGTACTTCCACGGCGTTTCAAAATCTACATATGACGCGGAAAAGACATTCCAGGGAGTCATAGGCCACCTTCCTACCGCAGCGATCCACGCTCGCACCCGATGCGCCAAGCACGAGAAACCACGCCAAGAGCACCTAAAGAGCGGATGGATGAGTATCGACAATCGTCCTACATCCAAGGTGACACAACAAAGCGCCCCGCACAACGCTTAACCAAAAAAAAGAAAGGCGTATAAAAACGCAACTAATGACGACAAATAACAGATAGCCGACCGGCAGCGACGTCCTCGACCATCAGTCGTCGCTGACCTCCCAGGATGGGAACTACTTCGCTTCAGCGACACCAAAGAACTCGAGCACGTCCTCCAGAATCAGGTACGCGCAAGGGACCAGGAGCAGCAACAAGGAGGTGGCGAACACGATCCCGAAGCCCAATGATATCGCCATCGGGATCAGATGCCTGGCCTGGCTCGACGTCTCCAGGATGATGGGGGCGAGCCCACCGAACGTCGTCAAAGTGGTCAGTAAGATGGGTCGAAGCTGCTGCGCCTGGAATCCCAGCGACGCGCTCAACTGCAGGCACGGTAGTCGGTCCGCAACCGCGGCGGCGGTTCGTTGGTCGGCGGCCTCCAGCATCAGGTAGGCGGCGCGAACATCCGGTCGCGGCTCGAGCAACTCGGCGGGCACGCCCGCCTCGGCGACCTGGGAGGTGAGCGTCATCGCGAGCGCTCGAGCGCGCTGTTCGGTGGCCTGCGCTTCGAATTCCGCGGCGCGGGCGGCGATGGAAGGCAGTGGGGTCCATCAGCGGGGGCATCTCGTGATGTAGAACAAGATGTACGTTAAAACTCGGCACACGATCTATGCCGCGTAGCCATCTAGAATGCAATTGCGACGAACGCCAGTGCGAGGTGAGATGCATACAGTAGTGCGCCGAGTGCACGCGCAGCGGACTCTCGACTGAGGGACTCGGAGTTGTACGACCTCGAATCCGCCTCGCGTACCCATCGGGGCCGCACCGCATCTTAACCTCGTCACACGACTACGACCCAGAGCGACCTATGTCTGACGTCATCGTAATTGGAGCCGGATTCTCGGGGCTCGCCGCCGCCGCCCACCTTGCAGCCGGAGGCGCCGACGTGCGCGTGCTGGAGAAGCACGACCAACCAGGAGGGCGCGCACGGACCTGGGATAAGGACGGCTTTCACTTCGACATGGGCCCGAGTTGGTACTGGATGCCCGATGTCTTCGAGCGCTTCTTCGAGTCGTTCGGCTACCGGGTCAGCGACCTCTACGACCTCGAGCGCCTCGATCCCAGCTATCGCGTCGTCTGGCCGGGTGGCGATGCCTGGGATATCCCGGCCGGCCTGGACGCGCTTCGCGAGTTCTTCGAGTCTCACGAGGAAGGCGCCGGCGGCGCGTTCGACCGCTTCATCGACGAGACGCGCTACATCTACGAATCCGCCTTCGACGACTACCTCTTTCGACCGAGCCTGTCGTTCTTCGAGTTCGTCGATCCACAGCTGGTGACCGAGTTATTCCGCCTGCGCATGCTGCGCTCCATGTCCAACTACGCGCGGCGATTCTTCGACCACCCTCGCCTCGCCCGCCTCGTGGAGTGGCCGGTGCTCTTCCTCGGCGCCGCGGCCGACAAGACCTCCGCGATGTACAGCCTGATGAGCTACGCGGACATGGCGCTGGGGACGTGGTATCCCGACGGAGGCATGCATCGGGTCATCGAGGCGATGGAGCACGTCGCGCGAGAACAAGGGGCAGAGTTCGAATACGGCGTCGAAGTCGAGCGCATCCTGGTCGAGGGCGGACGGGCGGTCGGCGTGTCCACCGCTCACGGAGACGTCCGGGCCGATGCGGTGCTCGCCTCGGCCGACTATCACCACGTCGAGCAGCAATTGGTGCCACCGGGCTACCGGCAATTCGATGAAGCATACTGGAACAAGCGCACGATGAGTCCTTCGAGCCTTCTATTCTACCTCGGACTCGAGGGCGATCTCGGCGATCTCGAACATCATACGTTGTTCTTCGACGAGGATCTCGACACGCACATGGATGCTGTCTACGAGGACGCGCGCTGGCCGAAGGCGCCGCTATTCTACGCATGCGCACCCTCAGTCACGGACCCCAGCGTGGCACCGGCGGGCTGCTCGAACCTGTTCTTGCTCATCCCGCTGGCGCCCGGGCTGGACGACTCCGACGAGATGCGCGAGCGGCTCTACGCGGAGGTCATGCAACGGTTGGAATCCCACGTCGGCTCGCCGCTGCGCGACCGGGTCGTGGTCGAGCGCGCCTACGCCATGCGCGACTTCGAACAGGACTACGGCGCATTCAAGGGCAACGCATACGGTATGGCCAATACACTTCGACAAACGGGCCCACTCAAGCCACCGCTTCGCTCCGAGGCGCTTCCCGGGCTCTACTTCGCCGGGCAACTGACGGTCCCCGGCCCGGGCATGCCGCCGAGCCTGATCTCCGGCGAGCTCAGCGCCGGCGTCTTGCTCGAAGACCTCGGCAAGCCCGAAGACTAATCGGCCAACTCATAGCCGTGAGCGGCTAACCACCTGTCGAGTCGGTGTCGCGCTCGATCCCGTTCGAAGGTGCCCCATGCGTCGAGCAGTCCTTCGACGCGGTCGAGTTGCTCTCGAAACTCCTCGACGGTCTCGCTGGCTTCGACGACATCGTGTATCCAGGCGGCCAGGTCACCTTTGCGCACGAGCGAGGCGAAGTCCGACATGTCATGCCAGTACTCGTCGGACGACAGCGGCTCGACCTTCAGGAGTCGCCGGTCGGACTCCAACGGCGCCGTGTCGAAGTCCTGCGGAAGGAGGACTCTCTCGGTGGAGGCATCGAGGTAGACCGCACCGCCGCTCTGCCGACTCGAGAACTGTTCCACCAGCGCTTTTTGTTCGACATTCGCGAGCTCCAGGGCTTCGAGCGCGCCATCTGCGGCGATAGGCTCGTCGAGAAACGCGTCCTCGAGGTAGACGTCCGAGTGTGGCGTGTCCGCTCGGTCGGCCTCACCGAAGAACTCAGCGAAGAGCTCTCGGGAGCGTTCCGCCCCCTCGCCGGTCAGCGCCACGACTCCTGCTTGCTCGTCGATCTCGCCGAGGAGCCCCTTTTGCTGCAAACGTTGGAGCGTCGCGCCATCGAATCGCGTCGACGCGTGGGTGCCGGAACTTCCGACGTCCCGCCGCAACACGAGTTGGAGCAGCGCGAGCGTGAGGTCGTCGATCTTGTCTGTCTTCATAGCGCATCGTTCGGGTCGTAAGGAAAAATTCGGGTACCGACGTCTTTCACCACTACCGTAGACACCGCGGTGGACCAGCGCCAGCGCATCGATGACCGCAAACGGCCGCATCCTACATGGGCGCGGCCGTCACTCGCCGCGGCTGCGCACGATCAGCCAGGCGTAGATGGCGACATTGATGACGATCACCGCCGTCCCCAGCGCCATTCGTAACCCGAAGCTATAACCCGAAGGATAGATTATCGGCACGATATAGTGCTCGACGAAGCTCTCCTGATACCCGCCCTGGCCTGCCGCGACTCGGAGGCGTCGCTCGAGCGGCGTCAGCGGACACGTCCAGCCGACAAACTCGATCAACGCACCGTAGGCAACTGTCGGCAGGTGTACCCAGGGCATCCACCGCCACCTCAGGGCGAGCAGTCCGCCCAGCACGATGAACAAGATAAACGACAGGTGTGCGACGAGGACCATGTCGGCTGCAATACGATTCCACATGGGATCCTGAACGGCTCGAGGTGCTCACCTTCGGTCGATTTGGGCCCCTTCCGCAAATAAGCTCACTTTGCCCTTGCTTTTGTCGTCCGGGTCCTCTAAAGATGGGCTCCGCGACGGGGGCAACCCTGCTGCAACATCTCGAGGAAAGCCTACCTTATTTTCTGGTATCCGGTTTTTTTCACGCACATCCGCACTGCCGGAACTTAGAAACTTCCTGTTTTAAAGATTTGCCTGAACGAGATTGTCAGTTCCAGTTCGAGCTGGCCGATCCGAGATACGTGTGCCCGACGGTTCGGGTATGCGAACGTTACCTTCCGTGCTGGTGATATCTGCTGTTTTGGCGGATCACAGAGCCGGTTTTTATGCAAAGAAGCAAAGAGCTTCAGAGGAAAAGAGTATGTCGAAAGTTCAAGGCAAAGTTAAGTGGTTCAACGAAGATAAAGGTTACGGCTTCATCGAGCGCAACGACGGCGGCGATGACGTCTTCCTTCACTATAATGACCTCGCACAGACCGGCTTCAAGTCGATCGCAGAAGATGCAAAGGTCGAGTTTGATGTAGAGATGGGTCCGAAAGGCCCGAAAGCCTCCAACGTCGTCGAGCTGTAATCCAGCTGGACAGTTGTGAGTGATGTCCTGGTGACATCGAAGAAAAACCCCGACCGCCGCAAGGTGGTCGGGGTTTTTTGGTTCTTGGCGGCTGCCGCCGGACAGCTTGCGTGCTCCGCTATTCCGAGCTGACCGCCGCAATATCGGCCAGACAGGCCGCGTCGAAGCCCAGCGAAGCGTCTTCATCGTCGATGAAGCGCTCGCCGATCTTCTCGAAGGCCTGCCGCCGCTCGAACGCCCAGTACATCACGCAGTCCTCATTGTGGTCGTGATACTCGTGGTCGGGGTCCTCGTGATCCTCGACCATGGGAAGACCGAAGTTGACCAGCCCTAGGACGTGTCCGACCTCGTGGGTCAAGATGATGAGCTCGGTCTCATTGCAGACTCGCTCCACGAGCCCCCGACGCCGCAAGGTGTCGCCCGCGTCGGTCTCGCAGACCTCTTCGAGGCGCTGTTTGTAGATGACGATATTCTGGTTCGCCCACGACACGCCGAGCGCCTGACCGCCACCGTCGTCATCCCGGGCGTCGTGGCCGTCGACGTACAGAACATGCATCTTGATGGTCTTCTGCTCGACCTCCAGGTCGAAGGTGTCCCGGGCGAGCTCGCCGAGCTCTTCGCCGTCCCAGGCGTGCTCGTCGCCACGCGGTGAGAGTTCCTGGTCGAACACGACCTCGATGCCGTCGGGCTTGTCCAGGATGTCTTCGAGTCCGGCCACCAGCGCGTCCTGTACGCTCTGCGGTGGCCGGAGCCCTTCGACGTAATCGACCTCCAGGACCAGGCGGGTGTATTGGTCACCTCGAATATATTGCGCTGCACGCTCGGAGTTGGTCGTCCCAAACGGGCTGGATCCGCCGTCTTCTCCACAACTGGCGGCAAAGAGGCTCAGCCCTACGAGGAAAAACAGCGACCTACGGACCATTGAAACGTTCATCGGAGCCTCCAGGGCTCGTCGCAGTGTTCTGCAATCAAAAAGGGCCCCGGTCGCCCGGGGCCCAGCAGCATATCATCGCTGTGTGCGAGACATCACTGCGCGTCGGTGACTTCCTCGTAGTCGAGGTAGAGTACGGCCTTGTAGATACGGACCGGTTTCTTATCCCCCTTGATGAAGAGGGACAGGTCCAGGTCCTCGGTGAGCGTCACACCTTCATCGGTGAGGTTCTCACTGACGATGGTCTGCTCGCCGTTCGGAGCCACATAGCCGGTGCTGAGGGCCAGCGGCGACTCCTCACCCGGCTCCAGCGGAGCGGTGATGTCGATAATGGTGGTGGTCAACTCGCCTCGCGGATACTTGACCTGCTCTTTTTTGAGCGGAGCAGGCGTGCACGGCTCGATCGGAATCTCGACACCGGGAAGATCCTGGCCGAACTTGCCGGCCTTGAGCCTCCAGCGAGCTCCGTACTCGCCCTCGTTGGCGAATGGCTCACGATCCAGCGTGGTGAAGTAGGCGTTGGTGAAGCCGTCCTGGAGCCCCTCGGTCAAGCGACTTTCATCGGCGTACGGCGGATTGCGTAGCGTCGTACCGGCGGCAATGAAGTCCCCGTCCCCCTCGTAGCAGTCGCGAGTGGAGACCCAACGGCCGTCGGACTCGACCTCATAGCTCGGCACTCGTCCCGCCGCCGCTTCGGTGTCGATATCCTCGAGCTTGATCTTGTCGTTCGGGTTGTTGGTTATCGTGTGGACGACCGCCAGTTTACCCTCGGTAACGCGGAAGGTCTTTCCGTCTTCTTTCCACTCGTCGGGCAGCGGAATCGTCGCCAGCAGCCGCACGTCGGTGGGACGCTTCTCCCAGTTGCCCCACAGGTACTTGTACTCCCCCTCGTGCTCGCCGAGGTAGAGCGTGTAGTCCGGGCTCTGCGCCATATTCGACTCATCGAGGTCGAACATGTATTCGGTCAGCGTGGTCGGGTCCATGTCCAGCGTGTCATCCAGCGGCGGGCAATCAGCGTAGTCGCTCGAGACGGGTTCTCCCGTGACCGGATCGTACGTCATATAAGGGACGGTTTCGTGACAGGTCAGTACGTGCTCCATCGAGGAGTAGTGGTCGGTCTTGCACTTGACCAGCTCGCCACCGAGGCCGCCACACCACTGCCCCATTTTCGGGCCGACCTTGTACTTCGAGGTAGACACGTTCGATACCGCGACGCCCTGGTGATTTCCCTCGGAGTCGCTGATCGGTCCAATCCAGCCTTCATCGTGGGCCCCATCGCGCTCGCGTTGCATTGCCCCCACAAAGTCGACCGTATCCCAGCCAAAGCCGTTGTCGATGGGATACAGCGTCAGCGATCCATCGGTCTGCAGGTTATCTTCACACCCGCTCTGACAGATGATGCTCGGGTCGTCCGCGGCTTTGACGCCGTCGGTGCCGCCCAGGAGGTCGTCCATCGTGAACGTATGCGACGCGCTGTACATATAGTCGTCAGGATTCGGGAGCTCCGCTTCGTCCGGGTCGGGCTCAGTTTGCTGACCGCCGTCGTTTCCGGCATCAGAATCCTGCGTGCCTCCGTCGTCCTCGACGTCAGCTCCCGCGTCCTCGGTCGTAATCGGCGCCGAGTTATTGTCTTCGTCTGCCTCCCCACATGCTGTTCCAAAAGTTGCGAACGCGACTGTCATCGCGATCAAAATCGAAATTCGTCTCGGTGTATCCGTCATCTTCAATCCTCTTAATCCGTACAGTTAGTTACACGCCTGCGCCGCGATATGTCGCCGACCCCTGTCACGATGATTCAGTTCAAAAGCTGCCGGCGACTCACAAGGCCGACTCGAGGAATGCGATTGCAACAGGGGTGCCAAGCCTGTCGTAAACTGCAACTTAATTACCGTTAACTTAAAAACCACTAATGAGTGGGGCCCAGGACACGTGGGAAGACCATTGGAATGTTTTTTCTCTCCGAACCCCACCGTTTACGACCGTCATTGCCGCTTGAATAACCTGCACTCAACCCCAATTCGCGCGAATTCTGCGTCCGTCGACTGAGCACGCATTCTCTGCAGCACACCCGACGAGAACCGCCTTGCGGGTGCAATTCACCTCGCCTTGCGGACACCTTCTAGTGAGGAGGCGTGCGTGGGAGCGACGTCGAGGACCTCCTCGAAGAGTGCCGCAGCCTTCGACTTCTGTCCCTGCTCGAGCAGCGACCAGGCCAGGCCAGCTTTCATCTCGACATCAGAGGGATAGAGATCGATCATGCGCCTGTAATAGCGCTCTGCGTCATCGTAGCGACCGAGGTTGTACAGCGACCACGCCAGACGACTGGCGGCGAGGTAGTTGTCCTTGTCAATATCGAGCGCCTTGCGCCCGGTCTCGACCGCGTCCTTCCAGTTGCGAAGCGCCATCTGCGGGAGCATCAGCCCCACCCGCGGCTCGACAGCCTTTGGCTCGGCGCGCACCGCGGCCTCGTAGCTCTCGATCGCCTTCGAGTACTCGCCACCGAGGTACAGCAGCCAGCCCTTGCGCAACTTATACGTATAGGTGGCTCGCTGGTCTTTTGAGACTCCGCCGAGTACCGAGAGCGCCTTGTCGTAGTTGCCACGCGCCTCCAATTCGTAGCTCTGGGAATACTTGGCCGCGTCGCCATTTGCCTGGGCGAGACCGGTCGAACCGATGCCCAGGACCAGCGCGATCACCATTGATGTTGCGAGTTGTCTCATCATGAGTTTCTCCGTGAGATATGAAAACACTACTGAGCGGGTACCGATACCTCGGCCCCCGTCGCTTGCGTCTGACTTGATGGCTCGTCGGATTCGACGCGGCGCACGCTTCGTGTTCGACCACGCACCGTCACGTCGATCTGCTCGAGCCCACCTCGAGAATCGAACGTCGCGCGGGTGGCCATAATCGGCTCTCCGTCGTACTCGCGCCGCGAGCTACCCTCCACGATGATACTCTGTCCCTCACGACGGGCTCGATACTCCATCTGGAGCCCTGCCCCCGGCAAGAACGGGGCGAGGAAGTCGAGGACCCACCCACTCCAGCGCGGAATCGCATACCGAAGCGGCAGGTGGTCCTCCCACACCAGGTCCTCATTGAGCTCGAACGGCACGCGACCCAGCGCCATGCGCATCAAGTGAAGACCGGACTTGCGCGTACCAATGACGTCGAAAACAGTGAACAGGCTCGAAGTCTGGTCGTAGAAAAGCCGCGTATCCGTCTCGGACACCAGAACACGCCGATTGGCCAGGTCCACATCGACGGTGATCTCTTCGCGGTGCGCATCATCGTGTTCGAGGCAGAATCCCGCCTCTGGGAAGGCGAAGAGCGCTCGCATCTGGTCGTCCGCGTCCAGGTTGCGCACTGTCTGCCCCTTCTCGGGCACCAACGTACTGGCCAGTCGCGCCTGGTCGTCGTCCCGAATCACCACATCGTGCAGCTCCGTCTGCGACGTCGGTCCCCCGACCACCGCACCACTCTGGATATGAAAGTGCAGATGTGGAACCGGCGAGCGCCCGGAGTTTCCGCAGCGTCCGAGCTCGTCGCCGTGGCGGACGGTCTGGCCCTCGATGACCTGCGAGCTCCCGGGCATCAAGTGCGCCACGAGCGAGTAGACGCCCGGTCCGTGGTACAACAGCACGTAATTCCCCCAATTCTGGTGCGTATTGACCTCACCGATCGGGTTGTCTTCGACATCGTCGGCCACACGCACGACCGTCCCATCCGCGACGGCGAGCACTGGCAGTCCGTAACAGTGATAGTCTTCGAGCCGATCGCCCTGGCCTTCGTACGTGCTCCCGTCTCGGCCCTCGACCTCGAAGTCGAGCGCGTGTGACCAGTGCCCCTTATGCGTGATCTCCCCGTCCGGCCCCTGCGTACACACCCACTCGCCTAAAAACGGCGCTCGGAAGCGCGCTATATAATGGGCGCCGAATCGCGCGACGTGCGTGCGAAAGTAGCTGAGGTTCTCCTCGGGCGACCCCGCCATGAAATCCACGGCCTTCGGGTGAGCGTCGCTGGTGCGCTGGCGCATCGCGAACAGCATCATCCAGATCGTGAGGTTCAACGGCAGGAACAAGATCGGGAAGCCGAGGTCGGCGAACAGCGCGTAGTTGGCCAACGCCCCAGCCGAGGCGACGACGCCGGCCGCCAAGACCACCGCGAACGACGCAAACGAGGGCACGAACCAGATGCCCCCCATCGCGATCGCGACCACTATCATGGTGATGGTCAAGAATAGCTGTCCCTGCATCGGGATGGTCTCGACCACGACCCCGCCCACCGCCACGGCGAATAGGTAGCCGAAGATCGCCAGTAGCATCGCGATGCGGCTGTAGATCAACAAACCAACAAGGACGATCACGCCGGCCAGCGGTGCCGGGGAGAAGAAGATCGAGCCCAGGCTGACCAGAAAGTCGCTGACCAGCCCCGGCAACCCCCAGGCGTCCTGGCCCAGGCGAAACGCCGCGAACGAAGAATCCAGCCCCATCATCGGTGCGGAGACCAGTACAGCGAGCACGACGATCAGGAACGGAATGGACAACGTGGGGAGTGAAAAGACCGAAGTCGCGCTGTGCAGCGCCGCGGTCATCACGACGGTCGCAACCGACGCGCCGACGACGATTCCGGCTGAAAGCCAACTCAGCTCGAACGCAGCCCCCAGGCCGAGGCCCACGAGCAGCGCATTGTAGCCGAACAGGCCGAGCCGCCCGGTTTCGTCGCTCAGTGAGAGCGCCCGCGTGGTCGCCATTGCGACCAGCACCGACAACGCTCCCATCGCCGCGGTCGCCGGGAACACGAGCGTGGCACACAGGAAGAAAAGCCCGGCGAGTCGCGACGAGCTAAACAGGACCTGCGAGTACGAGCGCAGAAAGCCGCCCCAGACCGCCGCGATCCCATCCGAGCGCGAAGATGTCGTGTCTACTCGAGCCACGCGGGCATCCTCTCGCGCTCGACGATGGTCTCGAGGTCCTCGGCCGCCCGTATCAGGCCGTGTTTTCCGTCGCGCCCCACGAGCACCACGTTGGGCCGATAGGTAATGAACTGCATCCACTGCGTGACGTTGTAGGCGCCCACGTTGCGCAGGATGACGCGGTCCCCCACCTCCATCGGCGGGTACAGCATCGTGTCTCGAACCACGTCGATATTCATGCACAGTGGCCCGTAGAAGATCGTCGGCTCCGGCATGCCATCGATCGACTGGCCGGGCACGATGTCGTGGTCGTACCAGAACGACGTAAATAGCGTATTCACCCCGGCATCGAG
>JBNJFZ010000128.1:0-16434 GCA_051747295.1 Myxococcota bacterium | reverse complement strand
TTCGACAGGTCCTCATCGAGGCCGAAGCCCAGGTCGCGGCGCGCCCGCTCGTGCAGGTACTCGGCGAAGGCTTCCGCCAGGCGGTCCGACAAAATCTTGAGCATGATCTTGTTGTAGTCGTCGTTGGCGCGGTCGTACTTGCTGGCCATCTCGTCGACGCCCAACCCGCCGGTCACGGCGAAGCCGCCCACGTAGTCCTGCAGGCCCGTCCCCACCGGCGCCACATAGTCCGACAGACACATATTGGCCTGGTCGGACTTTCGCTCTCGCTGCTGGCGCAACATACAGAGCCGCTCGAGCACGGTCTCGCGCGACTCGTCCTCGTACAACAGGATGTCGTCCCCGTCGGCATTCGCCGGGAAGAATCCGTACACGCCGCTCGCGCGGATATCCTTGCTCGAAACCAGGTCGTCGAGCATCGCCCGCGCGTGACCGTAGAGCTCCGTCGCCGCCTCACCGTACTCGTCGTGCTCGAGGATGTCAGGGTACGGATAGCGCATCTCCCAGGAGAAGAAGAACGGCGTCCAGTCGATGTAGTCGACCAGCGTCTCCAGCGCGATATCGTCGACGACCTTCTTGCCCAAAAACGACGGCTCGGCGACGTCCTCGGCCTTCCACTCGATGTCGACGGCGTTCTCACGCGCCTGCTCGATCGGCAGGATCGTACGCGAGTCGCGGTCGGTGTGGATCTGGCGGTCGCGCTGCTGCATCGCGTCGTTTTGCTGGACGAACTCCTGTTTTTCGAGCGGGTTCATCAGCGCGCTGACCACGTTGGTCACGCGCGACGCATCGATGACATGGACGACCGGCTCGTCGTACTGCGGCGCGATCTTGACCGCGGTATGGCGCCGGCTGGTCGTGGCGCCACCGATGAGCAGCGGCACGCGCATCTCGCGCCGCTGCATCTCCTTTGCCACGTGCACCATCTCGTCGAGCGACGGCGTGATCAGCCCGCTCAGGCCGACAAAATCGGCCTCATTTTCGACCGCCGCATCCAGAATCTTGTCGGCCGGGATCATCACGCCCAGGTCGATGACCTCGTAGTTGTTGCAGCCGAGCACGACCCCGACGATATTCTTGCCGATATCGTGCACGTCGCCCTTGACGGTCGCCAGCAAGACGGTGCCCTGGGTCGAGCTCTCGCCGCCGGCCTCTTCCTCCATATACGGCAGCAAATAGGCGACGGCCTTCTTCATCGCCCGCGCGCTCTTGACCACCTGAGGCAGGAACATCTTGCCCTCGCCGAACAGGTCACCGACGACGTTCATGCCGGCCATCAGCGGCCCTTCGATGACGTGGAGGGCGCGGTCGTGTGCCTGGCGCGCCTCCTCGACGTCTTCTTCGATAAACTTATCGACGCCCTGCACCAGCGCGTACTCGAGGCGCTCGTTGACGGGCTTCTCGCGCCACTCGAGCGTCTTCGTATGGTCGGTCTTCTGGCCCTTGTACTCCTCGGCCAGATCGACGAGCCGGTCGGTCGCGTCGTCGCGGCGGTTGAAAAGCACGTCCTCGACGCGCTCGAGCAGCTCGTCCTCGATATCGTCGTAGACGACGAGTTGGCCGGCGTTGACGATGCCGCTGTCGAGCCCCGCGTCGATGGCGTGGTACAAAAACGCGGCGTGGATCGCCTCGCGCACCACGTTGTTGCCGCGAAACGAGAACGAGATATTGCTGACGCCGCCGGTCGTCTTGACCAACGGATACTTCTCTTTGATCTGGCGGACCGCCTCGATGAAGTTGACGGCGTATTCGTTGTGTTCCTCGATACCGGTCGCGACGGTCAGGATATTCGGGTCGTAGATGATGTCGCGCGGATCGAAGCCGCACTCCTCGGTGAGCAGCGTGTAGGTGCGCTCGACGATCTCGAGGCGGTGGTCGACCTCGGTCGCCTGGCCTTCCTCGTCGAAGCCCATCACGACGACGGCCGCGCCGAACTGGCGGATACGCCTGGCCTGCTCGATAAACGCCTCTTCGCCCTCCTTGAGGCTGATCGAGTTGACGATCGCCTTGCCCTGCACGCACTTGAGCCCGGCCTCGATGACCGAGAACTTGGAGCTGTCGATCATGATGGGCACGCGCGAGATGCTCGGCTCGGTGGCGACGATATTGAGGAACGTCTCCATCATCTTCTCGGAGTCGAGCAGCCCCTCGTCCATATTGATGTCGATGATGTTGGCGCCGCCCTCGACCTGGCCGCGCGCGACCTCGGTCGCCGTCTCGAAGTCCTCGTTCTTGATGAGGCGCTTGAACCGGCGCGAACCCGTGACGTTCGTGCGCTCGCCGATCATCGTGAAGTTCGAATCGGGCCGGATAATGAGCGGCTCGAGCCCGGCGTAGCGCGTGTACGGAATCGGGTCGGGAATCTCGCGCGGCGGAAAATCGGCCGCGACTTCCGCGATGGCCCCAATATGCTGCGGGGTCGACCCGCAGCAGCCGCCGACCACGTTGAGCCAGCCCTCCTCGGCGTACTCGCGCAGCACGCCCGCCATCGACTCGGGCGTCTCGTCGTACTCGCCGAATTCGTTCGGCAGGCCGGCGTTCGGGTAGCAGCAGGTGTAGGTCGACGCGACGTTCGAGATCTCGTCCATATACGGACGCATCTCGGCCGGCCCGAGCGCGCAGTTGATGCCGACCGTCAGTGGCTCGGCATGCTCGATGGAGATCCAGAAGGCCTCGACGGTCTGGCCCGACAAGTTGCGACCGGACTTGTCGGTGATGGTCACGGAGACCATCAGCGGCAGCTCGACGCCCTTCTCGGCGAAGACCTCGTCGCACGCGACGAACGCCGCCTTGGCGTTGAGCGTATCGAAGATCGTCTCGATCAGGATGAGGTCGACCCCGCCGTCGACCAGCCCGCGGATCTGCTCGGCGTAGGCGTCCTTGAGCTCGTCGAATGTCGTGTCGCGGTAGGTCGGATCGGTGACGTCGGGCGAGATGGACAGCGTCTTATTGGTCGGCCCGACCGCACCGGCGACCCAGCGCGGCTTGTCGGGCGTCTTCGCGGTGTACTCGTCCGCCGCCTCACGAGCCACGGTAGCGGCGGCGACATTCATCTCATAGATGTGGTCCTCGAGGCCGTAATCCGCCTGGGAGATGCGCTGCGCGCTGAAGGTATTCGTCTCCAGGATGTCCGCGCCGACTTCCAGATAGCTGCGATGGATCTCGCCGATGACGTCCGGTCGCGTCATCACCAACACGTCGTTGTTGCCCTGCATCTCGTGGTCGTGGTCGGCGAACTGCTCCCCGCGAAAGTCTTGCTCGCCGAGGTCGTACGTCTGCACCATCGTGCCCATCGCGCCGTCGAGCACGAGGATACGTTCGTCGAGATGATTCTTGATATCTTCTGCACTCATGGAGCGTCCTTCGCCACGTGACAAATCTGTAACCCGCGCCCATCCGCGGGCATCATGGTTCATACAGGCTCTGGCGTCCAGACGTGGATTTTCTACCAGAGTGTATACGTTGTCCGTAAGACACGCTGGTGCCCGTGGTTTACTTGAATTGGATGGAGTTCTTCGTGCTGAGGTCGACGTTCCTATGCCTTGCAACCGCGCTGGTCGCAGGTTGGTTGACGGGTTGTGTGAGCCACGCAGACCAACGCTGCGTCTCCGATGATGAGTGCCGCTCGGATCGAATCTGCGGCGAGTCGGGCTGGTGCATCGACCCGTCGACGAACGAGCCCGACGCGGGTGACACCGTCGACGCTGACGCCGATGTCGAGCAAGACACCGACACCGCCCCGCCAGCCCCGGACCTCGTAGCGCAACCGAACGAAGTCGTCTTCCCGCTGCCCGACCCGACGGCGAGGCAGCGCATCGAATGGAAGTTGATATACCTGCGAAATCGCGGCGATGCCACGCTCGAGCTGGGCTCGGTCGCGGTCATCGACTCGGAGAGCTTCGAGCTTCGCTACCCGCAGTCCGACCCGGTCGAGGACGTCGATAACCCAAGCCTCGAGCCGACAAGACCGCCCGAATCCATCGCGGCCGGTGACCGCATCCCGGTTCGCGTCTGGTACAGCACCGATGATGCCCGCGAAGATGCTGCAATCATCGAAATACGCAGCAACGACCCCGACGAACCGGTCAAGCAGGTCCCGCTCATCGCCAATCCCAGCCCGCCCTGCCTCGAATTTCCGAGAGGCGACCGTGTCGTCTTCGACCTCGACGAGCAGGTGCGCGAGAAAACCGTCTTCATGAGCAATTGCAGTGACTCGAATGCGCTCATTATCGATGACTTTCGACTCGAACAGGATGGCGGGGGCGCCCTCAAGCTCGACGAGACGACGCTGCCCACGTTTCCCGCGGAGATCGCGCCCGGGGAGGGGCTGGTCGCGCAGATTCAGCTGACCTCGACGCGCGACGACTGGAATCGCGGCGTGATTGTCGTCGAGAGCAACGACCCATATCGGCCCCGTGCGACGGTCGACATCCTGCGCGACACGGCGGGCAACGACTGCCCGGTCGCCAGCGTCGACGCCTTCCGCGTCGGAGACACACGCCCGATCTCGAACCTGCGCCAGCTCGAACCCGGTACGACCGTCGAGCTCGACGGCAGCGGCAGCGCCGACCCCGACGGCGAGATCGTCGAATATCAGTGGAGCCTGCTGGAGAAACCGGGCGACTCCGGGGCGACATTTCTACCCTCGCCCCGAAGCATCCGCCCGACCCTCTTTCTCGACGCCCCCGGTACCTATCTCGCCGAGCTCGTCGTCGTGGACGACGAAGGAACGCAGGATTGCGCGGCTCCTGGACAGATTCTGATGGTCGCGACACGCAACGATATCCGCGTGGAGCTCGACTGGCGCACGCCCGGCGACCCCGACCCGAACGACAGCGTCGGGAGCAATGTCGACCTCCATTATTTGCACCCGAACGGCCGCTGGAACGAAGCGCCCTGGGATATCTGGGAGGAGCACCCGACCGATGACTGGAGCCGCATCCAACGGCCCGATACCCCGCCCGAAATGCAGGCGATTACCCGCAACGGCCCGGGCCGCGAGGTTATCTACCACGCTACGCCCGAATTCGACCTCGAATTTTCCGTGGGCGTCTTCTACGTCGACGACCGCGGATTCGGGCCGAGCTTCGCCACCGTCCGGCTCATCACCGATGGTCAAGTTGTCTGGGAGAGTCGTGAGGTCAGGCTGGTTCGCAGCGGCGACTTCTATAAAGCCGCGCACTTTGCGATGCCGGGCCCACAGATCATCGAGATCGATGAAAAATCGGAGGGGTTTCCGCTTAGGTAGGGTGAGCGGGAGATTGGGAGAGTGGATGAGTAGGTCATTGGTCGACTAACCGACCTCGGGCTACTCACCAATGACCCATTCACCCACTCCCCCACATCTCCTACTCCCCTAAGCATAAGGACTCGCGCCACCCTCCGAATAATACGGATCGTTGCCCGCCTCGTGGTCGGTGACATCGATGATCTCGTTGATGTCCTCCGGGAAGTTCTCCCGCAGAATCCGCGTGATGCCCTGCTTGAGCGTCGCGGTCGACGCCGCGCAGCCCTGACATCCGCCGCTCATCTGGATGTAGACGTTCTTGTCGAGGTAGTCGACAAGCGCGATGGAGCCGCCGTGGTTGGCCACGAAGGGGTTGATTTCGTCTTCGATGCACTTCTGAATTTGTCGTCGCATAAATCCTTCCTCGTTCGCGTCTTAAAACGATCTGACGCGGATATAACACGCTTCGGGGTGAATTCCACCCGCCGTTGGCGCTAAAACATACAAAAGAGTGTGAAAAATCCCAACAGCGCCGAAAAGATGTTCGTCGGGCACTCATACAGATGCGCACGCGAGTTGGAAGTTGCAAATTGGGTGAGTTCTGCGCTAGTTTCGCGTTAGTAAATACTTACTAACTTAGGTCGTGGCCATGAACACTCTGCGCCGAACCTCGCTCGTCATCGGTTGCCTCTGCCTACTCGCCGCCTGCAGTAGCCCCGCAGACGAGCCGGAAGTCACGTATCACGCCGATATCAAGCCCGTGCTCGACGAGCGGTGCGGAAGCTGCCACGTGCCCGATGGTGCGGGCCCGTATCCGCTCCACGACTACGAAAACGCAAAGCAATTCGGACCCCTGGCCCTCGGCGCGGTCGAAGCTGGCATCATGCCGCCCTGGTCGCCCGACCCGGACTGCCGAGAATTCGAAGACCAGCGCATCATGCCCGATGCCGAAATAGAGCTGCTGCGCAAGTGGGTCGAGGCCGACATGCCCGAGGGTGACCCGGCGAACGCCCCGAGCGACGACGGTGAATCGAACGACGATTTCGGCGAACCGGATATCGTCGCCAAACCCGCTGGCCCCTACACGCCCAGCGAGGACATCACCGACGACTATCACTGCTTTCTGCTCGATACGACGTTCGAAGACGACACCTACATGATCGGCTCCGACGTGCGCCCGGACAACGTGCAGCTCGTCCACCACGCCGACATCTTTATCGTCAGCCCCTATCAGGAAGACACCGTCGAGCAGCTCGAAGCCGACCACGAAGGCCCGGGATACCCCTGCTTTGGCGACCCTGGATTCAACAGCATCTCGTTGCTCGGCGCATGGGTGCCCGGCGCGCAGCCGATCTTCTTGCCCGAAAACTCCGCGGCGGTGATTCCAAAAGGCAGCCGCCTGGTGCTCCAGACCCACTTCAACACGCTCTACACCGATCCCGCGCCGGTCCAACCCGCGTTCGAGATGTGGACGAGCGACCAGCCGCCCGAAAACCGCGTCTGGGCGATGCCATTTGCAAACCTCAACTTCGAGATCCCGCCCGGCGAGTCGAACTCGGTCCACGAGACGACCTATCGAAATCGCTCGGACAAGGCGTGGAATGTCATCGGCGCAGCCTCACACATGCACCTGCTCGGCGAGCAGATGACCCTCGAAGTCGTACGCGACGAGGACTCCGAGCAGCCCAACGCTTGCCTGATCGACATCCCCAAGTGGGACTTCGATTGGCAGCAGGCCTACCGCTTCAAAGACGACGAGGTCGTCCAGGTCCACCCCGGCGACAGCGTCAAGATGACCTGTGTCTTCGACAACAGCCCCGAAAACCAGCCGGTCGTCGACGGCGAACGCCTCGAGCCCCAAAAAGTGACCTGGGGAGGCAAGACCAACGACGAGATGTGCCTGGGCTTCCTGATGGCGACCGAGCCGTACGACGCCGAGGCCGCCGAAGGTGGGCTCTGCAAGCCATTCGACGACTGTCGCGCCGACTGCGAAGACCCCTACGGCATCAAATGCCTGTTCAACTGCGCCGCCGAGGACCTCGACTGCGGCCAGTGCCTGCTCTACGGCACCCAGGACTGCGCCAACAAATACTGCACCGACGAGCTTCGCGCCGCCACGCCCTGCTTGCTCGAGTGCGCGCAGGCCGCCCAGAACGGCGGCGACATCGACGCCTGCCTAGTCGACAACTGCCCCGACGAGCGCGACGAGCTCGAAGTCTGCCTGCGCCCGCAGGTCGAGGGCGGCCACTGCAACCGCTACATCGAGGAGTGCGAGACGTCGTTCTAGCTCGGCCCAGCACATAGATTACTGGCCCTGGGCCTCCTCCGGCTTCGCTTCGCCTTCGCCAGACTCGTCCTCACCCTCGTCGGACTCCCCGTCTTCGGCCGGCTCCTCACCCTCGACCGGCTCCGCGCCGGGGAGCTGCTTGCCCGCGAAGTCATACAGAAACTCCGCCGCATCCTTCTGCGCGTAGTCGTGGAACCGGTAGCAACGCTCGATGCTCTCGAGCGTCTTGTCGAGGTTGCGCTTCGTTCCGGGGAACTTGTCGACGTGCGGCTTCCAGAACTCGGCCACCTCGTTCTTGCGCTCCTCCGTGCAGAACGCCGCGCCCATCCACGTCAGGCGCCCCGCGCTTCGCTTGCCGACCTTCTCAACGACCTCATCGAAGTTCTCGGTAAACCACGCCCACGTCACCTCGGCGGTCGTGACCTCCTCGAGGGTCGGCCCGATCAGCGTCCACGTATCCTGCGAGCGGATATCCTCCGAGAAGTAGGCGTCCAACGACTTGCGGAGGAGCGTCGCGTCGCGAACCCGGCCGAGCGCCCCGATCAACTCGACGCGCTTGCTCGGCGACGGGGCCTTTGCGATTCCGTCGCGAATCTTCTGCCACATCGCCTCGTCCGCGTAGCGTGCAGCGATCTCGAGCGCGAGCCCGAGTCGCTCGACGTCGACCTTCTTCGGGTCCTCGAAATACGCATCGACGATCTCTCGTGCCTTCTGTCGGAACGCCTCGTGCTCGCCCAAAATAGCGGCCGCGCGGATGACCTTGGAGCGGATCAACTTGTCGCTGGCCGGTTCGTCCGGACGCGGCTCGAACCCGATACGTGTCGCGTTCGGGCGGTTCACGTCGCGCACCCAGTTGACGAACGCCTCCTCGAGTTCGGCCTGGTCGAACCCCTCGACCGGTCGCACGATCACGCGATCTTCGACGCTAAATAGAGCGCTCACGACCTTCGAGACAATCGCCCGATGCGACTCGGTCTTCATCGCGTACACCGCGTCGAGATAGGTTCGATACGACAGCACCTGGGCCTCGGTCAGCGCGCTCAAATGCGACAGCAACGCCACTTTCTCGCGCAGTCGGAGCTGCTCGCGATGCTCCTCGAGCAACGCGGCGAGCTTCGACTCCGGCATCTTCCAGTGGTAGTAGCCGCGCTCCTCGTCGTTGGGATACAGCCACGTCGGACACTGGTCGACGTCTTCCTCGAAGGACTGCTCGGCGTCTTCGAGCAGCACGCAGCTGCGAGCAGCCCCGCCTTCGAACCCGTACCGAAGACACACCGGCACGTTCCACGTCACGTCCGCATCGGCCTCGCTGCCGGCCGGGAGGTAGCGCTCCTGCGACATCTCCAACGTCATCTGACCATTCGTGCAGCTGTACTCGACGTCGACCAGCGGCGTGCCCGGCTGGTCGATGAAGGTTCGCATGACCTCCGAGACGGGCTGGCCGGTCGACTCGTCCAGCGCGGAGAGCAGCTCTTTGGTCGTGCCCGTGCCGTGCGTATTCGACTGCAAGTACTGGTAGACGCCCTCCTGGAAGGACTCCTCACCCACCCACGACTCGACCATGCGCAGCACCGCCGCGCCCTTCGAGTAGGTAATGCCGTCGAACGCGTTATAGATATCACCGGGCGTCTCGATGGGCTGTCGGATGGAGCGCGCCTGCTCGAGCGCGTCTGCGGACATCACGCGCATCGCCGAGCGCACCGCGTCCACGTCCGCCTCGAGCTCGGGCGCGACCTCGACGAGCGTCTTGGTCGCCAGCCAGGTGGCGAACGACTCGTTGAGCCACAGGTCATTCCACCAGGCCGGCGTGACGTAGTTCCCGAACCACATATGCGCCAATTCATGGGCGATGACGCTCTGGCAGCTGTATTTGTCGCGTGCGGTCGCACCCTCCGGGTCCAACAATAGTAGCGACTCGCGGTACGTCACCAGCCCGATATTCTCCATCGCCCCGGCGCGGAAGTTGGGCACCGCCACGAAGTCGAGCTTCTTGTAGGGCATGTCGATGCCGAAATACTCCTCCTGGTAGGCGAGGATCGGCGGTGACTTCTCGAGCGCATACGCGGCCAGATCGGCCTTGCCCTTGGTCGTGATAATGCGAAACGGCACATCGCCCATCGCTGTCGCCGGCGCCTCGACCACGTCGAAGTCGCCGACCGCAAATGCGACGAGGTACGTCGGCATCGGCCTGGACTCGGCGAACTCGTACTTCGTCTCCTCCTCGCCGTTCTTCGTCGCGATATCGGGCGTATTCGTGAACGCCTGCATGCCGCGCGGGACGGTGACCGTCACGTCATATCGTGTCTTGAAGCGCGGCTCGTCGAAGCTCGGGAAAGCCGTACGCGCCTCGAGCGGCTCGAATTGCGTAAAGGCGTACCAGCGCTCGTCTTCCTGGACCCGATACAGGCCGTTCGGGGTCTTATCGAGCGGTGCGTTGTACCGAAAGTGCAGCGTCGCCTTGCCCGTCCCGATATCCTGGGCGAGCGAGACGGTGATCCCATCATTTTCGCCCTGGAAGACCACGCCGTCGATCTTCTCACCACCCTTCTTGACCCAGATCTCGTCGTACTGGAGCTCCTCGCCGCCGTGCATGTGGATCTCACCGGTCTTCTGGGCGAGGTCGAGCTCGATGGCGACGTGGCCGGAGAAGCGCTCCTCGGTCGGGTCGATCGACAGGTCGAGCTCGTAGCCGGTTGGCTCCACCCACTCCGGCAGGCGCTGCGCACCGTCGAAGCCCTGGACGGCTCCCGAGCGCTGCTCGGCCATCTTTTTCTTCTGGGCGCCCGCGCAACCGACCGCGAACGATAGAACAAAAGCCAATAGCGTAAATCTCGCGAACTTCATCGACGTTCCTCGTGTGTGGAGCAATGTGCAACTCGTTATACACATCGAGGCGAGAATCGAAAAAGCCCCCGTCAGAGTCGGAAGGTGCTCAGGAGTTTAATGCCGAACGCATGGTTCTTCATCGCGAGGCCGAAGTTGGCCGACGGCGTGGTGATGTAGTCATAGTACAGGGCCACACCCGTGAGGAACTCCTCGGAGACCTGAAAATCTTTGCCGAGCATCATGTCGAATGCGAAGCCCGACTCGAACTCGATACCGTCGAGCAACGGGTCGTTGACGCCGGTAAACCCGACGCCGAGACCGCCGCCGAGGTACACCTTCCCGGGGACGTAGCCGAGCGCACCAACGCTGACCCGCGTGTTGAGAAGTCCCGTCGGCATCGTATCTTCGTCCCGCGGGATCTCCTCATTCGTGCCGGCCACCGTACCCCACGGCTGTGGATTGGGGACGATGTGGAGGACCAACGTCGAGTATAGAGCCACGTTGTCACTGAATTGATAGCCGACGCTCCCCTCCAGCTGCAGACCCGCGCCATCGTAGCCGAACTCATTGACCTGGCCGCCGTCGGGAAGCTCCGGATCCGCGAAGAAACCGCCGGTGGCCCGGAGACGATGGGTCGTCGAGGCGATTCCGACACCGAGCTTGAAAATCGCGCCGCTGTACTGGTCTTCTTCCCAGGTATACTGCGTGCCGGGGCCGGCGCTGCCGCTGGTCGTCTTGTCCCAGTCGGACTGGTCACATTCGTCTTCGAGCTCTTGCAGGTATTGCTCGACCTTCTTCTCGATGAGGAAGGGTGACGGGTTTCGAACCGGAGCGGCGGAGAGCGCCTCGAGGTAGGCGGCTCTGGCGGCGCCGCATTCCTGGAGCCGCTGGTGAGCACGCCCCAGGTTCAGGTAGGTGATATTCATCTCGCCGAGCTCGAGCGAGCGCCGCAGTAGGTTGACGGCCTGCTCGTACTCTTCGTCCTTGATGGCCTCGACGGCCGAGGTGTTCAGCGCCGTCTGCTTGTCGGTGGGCGTGACGTACCCGTCTTCGCCCACGTCGTTTGTCGGCTCGCCTTCGGCCGGCTCTTCCTCGCTGGCCTCCTCCTGTTCACCGGCCTCACCAGCCTCGCCGGCCTCACCGGCATCATCCGCGTCGTCTTGCGCCATCACGCTCGACGGCGCACACCACAACGCCGCCAGACAGACGACCATCATCACTCGGGATAGATACCTGTGAGAATTCATGTTTGCGTGCACTTAGAAAAACAATTTCACCAGCGGATTTTCACGACTCTACCATTGAACCGGGGACAGCCGCCAGAAAACCGACAGGCAGAGCATAGGTCGTATAGGTCATAGGTTTCGCTCGCGCCGGTGGCGCTCGCGAGGTCATAGGTTCTTGGAGACGTGGAGGCTCGAACGCTTGGATACCTGGAGGCGCAACCATGCATCCGGCCTCCACGAACCTATGACCTGCGAGGCCGCAGGCCGAACAAACCTATGACCCATGACCTGCGAGGCCGCAGGCCGAGCAAACCTATGACCTATGACCTATGACCTATGACCCATGACCTATGACCTATGACCTATGACCTATGACCTACAACTCGCCGACCTGGTACTCGCGCGCCTTCTCCACAAACTGCGGCCAATCCGACTCGTCAATGGCCGGCACCTTGATCTGCCGCTCGTCCAAAAAGTAATGCGACGGCGCCAGCTCGGACACCGCGGAGTACGGAATCAAGAAGTCGTCTCCGTCGGTAGCCTGCACGATCGCGACCTGGTCGACAGCCGGAAACGCGTAGTTCACGCCCGGCCCCCATACCGTCAGCGTCTTCTCGTCGCCGGTCTCCTCGTCGACCATCGCCATGATCGACGCCTTGAACCAGTTGTTCGGGTCGACCCAGTGGGTGTCGCGCATCGCCTGGAGCATCGCCTCGACGAACGTGCCTTCCTTTTCCTCGAGGCGCGCGACCGTCTTCGGCCCCAGGAAGAACATCCCCGTCGGCCCCGGTATCGTCAGCGTCTCACCGTCATCTTTGACCATCGCGTGCAGCGCGGTCGGCGCCGAGCCGACCATGTCGTCGACCCACGCATCGTCGAAGACCTCGTCGAACTCCTCGACCTCGAGCTCGTGTCCCTCTTCGGAGCGAATCCGCCCGCCGAGCTCCTCGGCGGCGAGCCGGGCGAGCTCGATCCCCATCCGGTAGTCTTCCGGAGAGGAACAGCTCATCAGGCGCACCGACAGATCTTCGCCGTCCCAGCCGATCTCGACCGTTCGCGTCGACAAACCCTGTCGATACACGTGAAAATAATCGTCCTTCGGAAAGCGGTCGTCCTCGGGGATCTGATCCCGCTCGACGACGCCGATATCATCGTAGTCCAATGCGCCGACCAGCGAGCGCCAACTCGGAGCGCTGGACGCCTCGATATAGAAGCTGTAGCTCATAGAGTCTCCATCCGGGCAATGTGTACGCACAGTGTGACGCCTCGCGCGGGTTCTGTCGACCTCGCCCCCGCCCGAAATCGCGGAATGTTCGGCCCGGCACAAACGATAGTTTGAAATATGCGGGGATTCCGCTATCGGTTGTGAGAATCAGCCTCGCGAAGGCACTGGAAATCGTTGAAGAATTGCCGTTGAAGCCCTATGACAGTCGCTGCGACCACACAAACTGACCGTACGCCCTACGACATCGCCGTCCAGGGCGGCAATCCGTTGAGCATCGCTCCGATGATGCGCAGGACCGATCGCCACTTTCGGTACATGATGCGCCTCTTCTCCAAACGGACGCTCCTGTACACCGAGATGGTGACCACCGGCGCCGTCATCCACGGCGACCGCGAGTACATCCTCGGCTATCACGACTCGGAACACCCCATCGCCCTGCAGCTCGGCGGCGACGACCCCGCCGAGATGGCCGAATCGGCCCGCATCGCCCAGGACTGGGGCTACGACGAGGTCAATATCAACGTCGGCTGCCCGAGCAACCGCGTCCAGGAGGGCAACTTCGGCGTCTGCCTGATGGGCCAGCCCGACCGCGTCGCCCGCTGCGTGGAGGCGATGCGCGCCGCGGTCGACATCCCTGTCACCGTCAAGCACCGCATCGGCTTCGACGACCGCGACAGCTACGAGGATATGTACGACTTCGTGGCGACCGTCGCCGACGCCGGTTGCGAGCGCTTCACCGTCCACGCCCGCAAGGCGTGGCTGGATGGGCTCAGCCCCAAGGAAAACCGCAACGTGCCGCCGCTTCGCTACGAGGACGTCTACCGCCTCAAGCGCGAGCGCCCCGAGCTGTTCATCGAGCTCAACGGCCACGTCAAAACGATGGACGAGGTCAACGAGCACCTCGAGCACGTCGACGCGGTCATGATTGGCCGCGCCGCCTACGACACTCCGTTTATCTTCGGCGAAGCCGACGCGGCGGTGTACGGCGGGGACGAGGAGGCGCCGACGCGCCACGAGGTGGTCCGAAAGATGCTGCCGTATATCGAGGACTGGTGCTCGAGCGACAACGGCAAGCTCACCCACATCACCAAGCATATGATCAACATCTTTGCGTACCGGCGCGGGGCGAAGGCCTGGCGGCGCTATATCACCGAAGAGGGCCACGTCGACGGCGCCGGCCCCGAGGTCGTCAAAGCCGCCCTCGAGCGCGTCCCGGACGAGTGATCCATGTTCCGTGAACCCAACGAAAGCCGCATTCCCACCAGGGGCATCAAGCACCCGGCGCTCTTCTGGGGCGGGCTCGCCGGCCTGCTGGTGATTATGGCCCTGCTGGTCCCCACCGAGTGGACGGCCCCGTTCGCCGACCTGCTCGGCGAGGAGCAAAACCCGAAAGTAGGGGCGTGGAACGACCGCACCGACGCCATCGACCAGAAGCTGCGCGCCGGCGAGCCCCTCGATCTCACCGACGCCGAGCTCGCCGAGGTTCGCGCCGACCTGCAGGTCCGCCGCCTCTTTGAGGCCGGCCCGATGAACGTCGAAGACGCCCGCAAGGCCGAATCCATCTTCCGCGACTTCAACCAGCGCATCGCCGCCCAGGAGCTCCCCGGCTCCAGAGACGCCCTCCGCGCCGAGCGCAACAAGCAACTCGCCCAGGCCCTGCCGAGGCTGGACCGCGAGGAGATGGAAGCCGCCCTGGAAAAGCTGCGCGAGCAGATTCGGGCGTCGCGTCGGTAGAGTCCGACGCCGACTCCTAAAAAGCCAACGCTTGCCGCCGGCCGACCGAGGCGCAGCCGAGGGAGACCGGCGGTTTGCGGCGCCGCCTTCCCCCCTCAATGCCTCCCCGCGTCGCCCTCCCGCAACATCGCTTCCAATCACGCCACACGGGTGCTACGCTGGCAACAAGCCAAACCCAGAGAAAAACACCTCGCCTGGAGGGGAACGCACGATGCGTATTGAAGAAGCTACGAAGAGAATGACGAAGCAGTATCTCGGCCGGGTCCTGGACAGCTTCACCAAAGACCTGGGCAAATTCGACGAGGAGCAGGCGCGCGACTACATCACGCGCAACTCCGAGCAACTCGCCAGGCCGGAGAACGTCCGGCGCCGCCTGGACATGTTCGACGTCGATCACTCGACGCGCGTGCTGATCTACTTCGTGCTGGAGACGCTCCTGAACACGCCGGAGTGCGCGCTCGAGGACAATGAACTGGTCGAGCGCATCCAACAGCGCGAGCAGGAGCTCATCGACGAAGCCGAGAGCGACGACGCCCTCCAGTACGCCGACGACAAACATATCGACATCTTCCGCACGGTGCTCGAGGTCGCGTTCGACGACGACGAAATCTCCCGCGAGGAGTACAGCTTACTCGACCGGTTGCGCGCCAAGCTCGAGATCACCCGCAAGCAACAGCGCATCATCGAGGCTCAGCTCGACGCCTTTCCCAAGACCGGCGGAGAACTCCACACACACCCCGACGTCAAAGAGGCGCTCCTGCATCTGCAGCGCCAGGGCATCGTCTTCTACTGCAACCGGACCGAAGACGGCCGAACGATCGTGCTGCCGGAAGAGCTACACGAAGGCATCAAACAAGTCGTGGATATCGAGCTCAGCGACAACGCCCGCGAGCTCCTGTGGATGAACCTCAAGAACTCGCACCTGTCGGACATCCTGCGCGACCAGAACCTGCCCGGATACGGCTCGAAAGAAGAGATGGCCGAGCGCCTCTTGCAGGCCGAGACCAAGCCCAGCGAGGCGCTGGACTCGCTGATGAGCGACGACCTCTACGAGATCTGCAATAGCCTACCGGGCGTGAAGGTCAGCGGCAGCAAGGCCGAGCGGGTGGAGCGGATCATCGCCCACTTCGACAACCTGATGATCCGCGACATCCCAGAGGGCGCGGCGCCGGGCGAGCGCTTCTATGAATACTTCACCGAGTTGGCGAGCCGCGACCGCGAGAACCTGCTCGCCAACGACGTCATCTCGAAGGACATCGACATCGAGCGCGCCTTCGAGGAAGCCACCCAGTACCTGTTCCAACACAAGCTCGGCAAAGAGCTGATGGAGATGAAGGGCAGCGACCACCCCGACGGCTCCATCCTGATGGACGACGGCACCCTGATGATGTGGGACAACAAGTCCAAAGAAGGCACCTACACCTTCCCGAACACCCACCTCAAGCAGTTCAAGCGCTACATCCGCGACTCCATCGACCACCGCGTCAACTGCTTCATGGTCATCGTCCCTGACGTCGCCGAAGAGGCCGAACAAAACTGCCTGAAGCTCAAATACGACTCCCAACAACACGACTCCGACGTCTGCATCATCACCGCCGAAGACCTCAAATGGATTGCCGAGAACTGGCAGGACATGTCTTCGAAGGACGAGTTCAACCTGGCCGTGTTCGACCAGACCGGGATCCTGAGCCGCAAGAAGCTCGAGCAGGTGATGGGAGTGTTGATGTGAGACCCATTCGATCCGGATTAGGCGTCGGAACGGCGAAAACGATCGGTGCGCGGGCCTCTGCGCCCGCCTCGCGGCCTCCGTGCCGCGACTTGCGTGGAAACACGTTCGGGACCGACAGAGCGGTCCCGGCGGCGACGGAGCGCCGCGCACCGGCCAAACACGCTCTACCCCTACCTCGCG
>JBNJFZ010000127.1:0-16740 GCA_051747295.1 Myxococcota bacterium | reverse complement strand
GGCAGCCTCACTGTCGGCCTCAACGGCATCGGCGAGGTCGTCGCGATCGACCGATTCGAGTTGCTCATCCCATTGTTCATCGACGCTCGAGGGTCCATCGTCGCCGCTCGCCAGACCTTCCTGCTGCTGCTCGACCTCGGGTGAACCCTCGCCGGCTTCGATATCCGGGTTGGAGGAATCGTCTCGACCCGCCGCGGGTGCGAAATTTCGCTTCGTGGAATCGTTGACCCAAGAAGAACCGGACTTCCGTAAGTGGTTCGCTTCTGGCGAGGGCGCCAACTCCTCGACTTGCGAGGGCTCGCCGGCCATCGAAGCTCCCGCGGCGTCGTCCGCCGTATGCTCGGCGCTCTCCGCTGAAGGGGCGGCCTCGTGCGCGTCAGAGTCCTCTGCCTCGGAAAGGTGTGCCTCCGACTCGAACATCGACGGATCGGACGCGGCTTCCTCGCCGGCACGACTGATCTCCTCGAGCTCTGCGTCGCTAAATAGCGACGGCGGGGCGTTGTCCGTATCGCTCGCCTCCGACTCCTCGTCCGCGTACGCTTCGGATCCGTAATCCTCACCGACGTCGATCAAGGCCGACTCGCTGGTGGTCGATCCGATGCGCGCCTCCGGGCGGAAGCTGGCGAAAGGGCTTCCGCCGTTGCTGCTATCTGCCTCGCTCTCCTCTTCCAGCCGGCGCTCGTCCTGAAGCTTGACGCCCTCCAACAAGAGATCCTGCCATCCGATGTGGATCGTCTGTTGGTCGTAGTCGTAGTCGGACTCCATGAAGATATCGCCCTGCTTGAGGTCGAGCATCTCATAGACCGCTTCCTTACCGACCGTATCGCCAAATTCGGCGTGCACGACGTCGCCCTGCTCGAAGACGATCTTGCCGCGCCGATCTTTGTGCTTGAGGTGGAGCAGCGTCGACCGCTTGGCGAGGCACAGCATCTGAATGATGTCGGTCAACTCCAGGTCAGACAGGACGCCCTGGAAGCCCTCTCGCTCATCGAGCAGATCGAGGATGATGTCCCGGAGCTCGCTGATGTTGAAAGGCTTCTCGATGTAGTGGGTAATACCGACGCGATCGGCAAAACTCTCGATGCGTCCCCCACCGAATGCCGTCATGATGACGACACGAGCATCCGCGGCGATCTCCTTGGCTCGAAGAATCAGCTGAAAGCCGTCGATCTTACCCGGCATCTTGATGTCCGAGACGAGCAGATCGATCGACCCCGTCTTCAGGATCTCCAGCCCCTCCGCTCCCGTGTCGGCCGTAATGATCTCGAGGTCGTCGCGCTCCGGAAATAGATTTTTCTCGAGCGCCCAGAGCAGATGCTCGTCTTCATCGACGACTAATATCCGATACATATCCAGTCCCGCTGATAAGCGGCGTCAAAAAGCTTGACATTAAGGATGATTTCGCCGGTTTATATAAGCACGGTTCGACCACGTGGACAAGCCGGGAACCCGCACGATGGTCGAACGGAGTTCGCCCCGAATGGACAGGGACGACTCCCCGGGCTGCCGGCCGCACAGAATACGGCCCCGGCTATCTCAATGCTTCGCCGATCTCGTTCGGTGCACACGTCGACTCTTCATGCATGACACCTCCACACCGCCGACCCCGAACCTCGTGTGCGGAGTCCTCTGCATCGTGTTGATGTCACTGACTTTTCCGGGATGCGAGACGACGCGACAAGCCGGTGACGATAGCCTGAGCAATCAGATGCTGGGAGACGCCCCGCGCAGCAAGGCCACCGACGACACCCCGAAAAAGCGCGGCGTCCTCTGGTATCGACTCGCGCTCGATGCGCCACAGGATCGTCTCGACGTCCACGTGCGGCTTGTGGGTCCTCCACCCCGCACGACGTTTTTCCTGCCAGGTCCGTGGGCCGGACGCGACGACTTCGCCAGAGACGTCAGCATCAATGGCGCGCGCAGTGACGATGGACCGGTCAGCTTTACGATCAGCCGCTCCGAGGGACGGATCGACGTCGACAGCAAGTCTGCAAAGTGGATCGAGCTGGAGTACTCCGTGCAGTTGCACAGCTCACTGAGCACTGATGCGAGGTTCCGCCCACAGCTCGACGAGCAGATGCTATTCGTTTACGCCCCGGCGATCCTGGTGCTCCCCAGCGAAGGACTGACCCGACAGGTACGAGACATCCCGATCGAGGTTCACCTGCCGAATGACTGGAGGACACTTACGACGTGGCCGAACGTCCGTGAGCGTCGATCCAGCGCCGACGAGCATACAACCGTCCACGGCTACGTCGCGGCCGACCCGACTCAGCTTCGCGACGCGTACCTGGCCGCCTCACCGAACCTCGAGATCGAGCATGCGCAACTCAGCGACGGGTCGGCGCTCGAGGTCGGGTTCGCCCCGGGCTTCGAGTCGCCGCACGACGGACTCGCAGCCACGCTCGCCGAGATCATCGGCGCCTACGTCAGCGACTATGGGAGCGTCGGAGATGTCCATGTGTTGGCCCGTCAGCTGGCCGAAGGCTCGGCACGGCATAGTCGCGGAGTCGGCCGACGCGGCGGCTTCGTGCTGGAGTTGCCGGGCGGCAGCAGTATCTCAGACCACGAATTACTCATCGCTCACGAGGCCCTCCACCTCTGGAACGGACATCTACTGACCCCGACCCCCGACCTCGAACCACAAGTTCGCTGGTTCAAAGAGGGGGTGACCCACTACATCGCGCTCAAGACCCTGAACGCACGCGGCATGATGACCACCGACCAGGTCCTCGAAGAACTGGAGCAGTCCGCGCGTTTCTACGCTCGGAATCCGGCCGCACGTGCCCGAATCGCGACGATCACAGACCGAGCTCGCCTGCCCTACGACCGTGGGGTACTGCTCGCGCTGGCCATCGACGCCTTGCTGATGAAACACTCCGCGGGCGACGTTGATATCCGAGACTGGCTGCAGACCTTATTGGACACGATGGGCCGACGAGACCAGGACTACGCACCCGACGATCTACGCCGTGCCCTCGTCCAGATCGCAGGCCCCGGCGACGACGCAGTCGATCGGTTCTGGGACGACTCCATTGCATCTGAGATCGCCCTGGAGCCCGTGGATGTCTTCGAGCTCGCAGGACTGCACTGGCTCCGGCGAGGGCACGGGAAATCCGGCCGCCTGCTGCCGCTGCAACGCTCAGACACCCCGTTTCGGGCACTCTTTCCCGGCGGAGAACAATCACCTAGTCAAGGAAGCGCCCCGTGAATGACTTCGACACCGAGTCCCGCACAGCCGACGGCGTCCGCCGCGATATCCAGGACGACTATCCCGAGTACCCGGAGGACGAGTACGGATATACCTACGACGCATGGGACCTCCTGAACCTCGGGGAAACCGACCGTCATGACCGGCTCCTCGAGGCGCCTCTCGACGAATTGGAGGCACTGGATCTCGAGACGATCGACGACTTGCAACGCCTCGCCGTCGCCCGTGGGTTTCGTCGCCAGGGCGAACGTCAGCAGTTCATCCGCACGTGCAGACAGATACTGAAGACCGACGCTCGACATCCAGCCCTCGTCTACCCGGAGGTCTCGGTTTTCGCCGCGCGGGAGATGGCTCGCGAGGATCCTGCACGCGCCCTGGCCTGGCTCGAGGAGTTCGAAGACCAGGCCGATGAACTCATGGAGGGGCGCATCCTCGCAGCGGTACTCGAGAGCAAGCTCAAGGACTCTCGCAGCAAGCTCGAAGCGCTCGTAGACGAACACCGAGACGAGCCCGAGATGTACTACGAAGTCGCCGACGAATATCTGCGCCAGCAACTGCCAGACCTCGCCCGGCAGTGGTTGGGTGACGCCAGAGAAAAAGCCCGGTCCGTCGGAGACCGGGCTCTACTCGTGGATATCGAATTATTGGAAGCGAAGCTCCCGCCGACAGACCACTCGGCAAATGGCGAGGTACTCTAATCGAGCACGATTGGCGCCCGCACCTTCTGCGTCGACGACCCTCCGAAGCTCGGAAAGCTCCAGCGGCCCTTGTGTGAAGAAAGGCAGCGGTCGAACTCGGTATTTTGTACCTTCTTCGGCTCCAGGTCGTAGCCCTTGACTCGGCCGGTGGGCTTGATCTCGAGCGTCAGATAGAGCTTGCGGGCGTCCAGCGGACCGCCTCGCCGAGCGTGTCGCTGTCGGCAGATCCCGATGCTGCGGCGCACGTTTCGAAACCCTTCAGAAATCTGTTCACTCGTCAGGCGGGGGCCTGCGGCGCCCTTCTTCTTCTCGATCGAATCGGTCGGGTTGTAGATCGGCGAACTTCGGTCGGATTTGATACCGCCCATCGACTCGAACGAGCTGCCTTCCTTGATCGGGGAGTCGAGCGCCGCGCCCATCGAGGAACCCTCGTCGAGCTTCTTTCTGAATCCATCGTCGCCGCCCTTTGACTTGGTCGCGCCGGCGAGCGCATCGTCGACCGAGTCGTCGCCCTCGGCGAGGCTTCCACCGCGAAGTCGCAGGCCGTCCTCGGTCTTCTCGGTATCTGCGGCAGCGACCTTCTCCGGCTTTTTGTCCGCCCCCCTCTCGTCCTCGGCGCCATCGCTCTCTTCCTTTTCCGCGGCCGCTTCTTCTGATTCCTCTTCGGTCACGGTCTGGCTGCCGATGGTCAGGATCCTCTTCTGCTCGTCGTTCGAGTACGTCTTGACGGTCACCTCTTCTTCGTCGTCCTCGTCGTCGAGTCGCGACTTCTGAGCGGTCTCCTTCGCCTCTTCTCGATTCTGGGAGTGCAGGTAGAACCCGGCTCCCACAATCCCGCCGATCAGTAAGAGCACCGCAGCGATCATCAGCGCGCGCCCGCCGCGACCTTCCTTTTGAATCTGATCGAGCTGGATGAGCAGGCTGCCGGTGACGCTCTCTTTCTTCCCTGTATCACTGCGTTTTTTCGCGTCAGACTCGAGCTCGGGAGCCTGCGGTGAAAACGGAATACGCCCGGACTTCTCGGCCTCGTCTTCCCCGGCAGACACCGTTTCACCGGCCTGGTCCAGACCGCTGAACAACCCGCTGCTCTCTCCGTCGTCTGGCTCGGGCTCGTCGAGTTCGAGCTCATCTCGCTGGGGCTCCGCCGATGCACGCTCGGGAGGCTTCGAGTCGTCCTCGACTCCCTGTTCCCAATCGCTCGACGACGAACCCACGACTGTGGCCGCGCCGCCGTCGAATTCATCGGAGACCTCGTTTTCCGGTTGCTCGGCATCACCGGATTTGAGGCGAGCACGCAGCGCGTGCAGCCGCTCCTGCTGAGCCGCTTGCCGATCACCCTCGACGGCGCGCTGGCGTTGCGTATTCGACGCCTTCTGCTTGTTTTTTTCGCTCTGATATTTCTCGACGTCCTCCGGTTTGATCGCTTCGAGCGATCCGGATACGCCGATTGTCTTGTTGCGAGGGCTCTTTTGCTGGCTGGCCTGCAGTGCTTCCTGGAACCACTCGACCTCGGTCACCGGCTTCCAATTCGAGAACGATTCGGTCCAGACATACGTCTCGTCGCCGATTTCGCCGCTGCGGTACTTCGCGCGGAGCCCCTCGAGCTCGAAGGGCCCAAAGCTCTTGCCGTTGATGGCGTAGTGCCACTCGACATCAGATGGATCGAAGCGTGGACTGCTCGGCGGAGCGGGAGGATGCGGCGGTTTCTTACCCTGGGGCTTGTTCTTACCCTGGGGCTTGCGACCTGGCGCTGAGGATTCCGTCGGCAAACGCTGCTCTCGCACCGTGATGACGTTTCCACAGTTCTTACAACGTACCTTGAGGATCTTTCCCCGGATCTTCTCGTCGGAGATCGAGTACTTGGTACTACAACTGTCGCAAAAGAATTTCATGATCTACCGGCAACAGGGGCCGTTCGCGAGGAATGATGCGCACATACTCTACAGGCGGTGCCCAGAGCTGACAAGTTCTCGCGCTGCACGCGATCTGTCACCTATCCCTATCCACCAGACAGAATCCACCGGGCTGTTTGCTTCGCGACCGTGCGAGGTTAACTTTTATTACGGTAGCAAGCAGCTGTTTACTTTCAAAACAGAATGACAATGAAAACACACACGCTCCTCCTCGGTCTGCTCACCCTCGCGCTCACGTCACTTGGATGCGGTGGCGGCGGAATCGGCTCGTTCACCTTCACCGAGGACAGCCAGGAAGTCACCGTCGAAGGTGCCGGTACGCTCGGCGGCGTGCTTCCGGACGAGGCGCTCAGCGTCTTCAAGCTCAACGTCGATCTCGAGCAAGAGCTCGAAAAGCGCGACGCAAAGGGCGCCAAGGCCGTCTACCTGACCGACCTGCAGATGCAGATCACCGATACCGAGCAGCCCGAAGGCGACACGGACAACTTCGACTTCCTCGACGCGATCACGATCGATGTCGCAGCCGACGGACAAGAGACCAGACAACTCGCGACACTCGACCCGGTCCCAACCGGCCAAACCACGATCACGCTCGATGTCGACGACGGTATCGACCTCAAGCCGTATATCGAGGCCGGCATGAACCTGGATACCAACGCGAGTGGATCACGTCCGGCGGACGATACATCGCTCAAAGTCGTCGCGACGATTCGCGTCAAGGTCCTCTGAACGCTGTTTGCTCAGAAGCTGGCTATTTTCTCAGAATAGGAACAGAAGGAGCATAATCAGCGGGCCCGTGATGAACATCACGAGCGCGGTATAGCCGATGATATCCTTGGCGCGCAGGTTCATGATGCCGAGCAGCGGTAGCGCCCAGAAGGGTTGAAGCATGTTGGACCATGCATCGCCGTAAGAGAGCGCCATGATGACCTTCTCGGCGCTCACGCCGAGCTCTCTGACGGCGCCCATCATCACCGGCCCCTGAACTGCCCACTGGCCGCCACCCGACGGAACGAGAAAGTTGACGATGCCGCCCGACAAAAACGTGAAGATCGGGAAGGTCTGGGCCGTCGAGATCCCCACAAAAAACTGCGCCACCTGATCGATCAGCCCGCTCGCCTTCAAAAGCCCTAAGATACCGAAATAGAAGGGGAATTGAAGAATGATGCCGCCGGCTCCTTTGACGCCATCGACGATGGCCGCGACGTAACTCGACGGCGACGGGTGTAGCAAGATTCCGAGGGTCAAAAACAGCAAATTGATCGAGTCGAGGTTCCAGCCTTCGATGCCGTGGACGGCAAAGAAGTAGACCAGCATAGCGACCAACAACCCACCGACCAGCACGTTTAGCGCGCGGGTCTTCTCGAGAAAACCGACCACGCCCTGGTAGTCCTCATCGTCACCGACGCGTTCCGACTGATCGCCCCTGGGGAACGGAGGCAGCGTCATCTCCGATTCGTCGGTCGGCATCAACGACCAGAACAAAAACGGGATGACCACCAGCAAGCTGCCGATGACGACTAAATTGAGCGGGCTGAGCAGGGTGTCGGTGATCGGGATGACGCCGATGGTGTCCTCGAGGAAGTGCCCGTTTTCGGCGACCTTGAGGGGAGCAGAACCCGAAAAGCCGCCGTGCCAGACGAGAAAACCGGCGTAACCGGCGGCCCCGAGCAGCGGATAGTGCACGGGCTTGCCCTGCTCTGCGAAAGAGCGCCCCATCTCGCGCGCCATGAAGGCGCCGGCGATCGCGCCGAGGCCCCACTGAATGAGGCTGGCCAGGCACGCCACGACCGAGACCACGACGACCGCGGCCTTGGGCCCCTGCGCGAAGCGCGTGAAGCGCGAGATCAGTGCTTGAACGGGTTCGGATAGTGCCAGCGCGTGCCCGGTGATGAGCACGATGCACATCTGCAGCGCGAACTTCATCAGGCCCGTGCCGTAGAAATCCGCGTAGAACCCATCCGCCAGCGCCGCGAAGCGCTCTCCGACCGGCAGCGAATTGACAGCCTCGCCGAAGACGACGCCGACGATCAGCGTAAAGACCGTCAGCAAGAGGGCCAGGACGAACGGCTCGGGGACAAACCGCTCGGAGAGATCACTGAGCTTCTGTCCAAAGCGCTTCATCACCCCTCGTCTCCTTGCTCACCCTCGAGATCTTCGATGATCGTACGGACCTGCATCTCGGTGTTCTCGATCTTGTCCCGACAGACCCGGATCAACTCCGAGGCCCGCTCGACTTTGACGGCGAGGTCGTCGAGATCGACGTCCTCGCTATCGATTTCTTCGAGCAGCCCCTCGAGCTCGTTGACCGCTTCGCTGTACTTGACGTCCTCATGCTCGGTCGATGCTTTCGACATTTAGCTCTCCTCATCCTGATCTGATTGTTGTTGTTCCACTCTCTTCGCCCGCACCGACCCATCCGACATCCGGACATCGAAGGCCTCGTCGAAGGGCACGTCGTCGGTCTTGGTGACCACGCGACCATCCACCGTCAGCATCGAATAACCTCGCTCCAACACCCGCTGAGGGTCCAGCAAGCGGATTTTCTGGGCGAAACCGTCCAGCATTCGGTCGGCATCGCGCAACTTTGCCCTCGAGGCGCGCTCTAACGTGCGCTGCCGCAGGTCGAGTTGCTCCTCGGCCCGATCCAGGCGGCGCTGGAGTCGGTCCAGTCGAAGTCGTCGGCGCGCAAAGGAAATCGCCTGGGCGGCCCGATCGATTCGCGAGGTCGCACGGGCCGGGATTCTCTGAGCCAGGGTGTCCACGCGGCGTGCGGCCTCCGAGAGGCGCTCCCGCGCGACATATGTCGCCTGCGAGCGAAGCCGATCCAGGCGGCGCTGCGCGACCTTCAATCGACGCTCGACGCTGCGCTCCAGTCGCACCGAGTTGTCCCGCAAGCGCTGCATCGACTCCTCGCAGTGGCGCTGCGCTGCCTCGAAGACCGCATCTGCTGCCTGCTCGGCGGCGGTGAGAAACGCATCCACACGCTCGACCATCGCCCCGGCCGCGGCAGTCGGCGTCTTCTGCGACTCCGCGATGACGTCCAGCAGGCACGTGTCTCGCTGGTGACCCACGCCCACGACAATCTTGAGCGGGTGCCGACAGATCGCCTCCCCGATCGCCTCGGTGTCGAAGTACGCGAGGTCCGAGCGCGACCCACCTCCGCGCACGATGGCCAGTACGTCGTACGCGTCGGCGCGTTCTTCGAAATACCTCAGGGCCCGCAATACCGACGGCTCGGTCTGGCTTCCCTGGACGTTGGCGTGGTGGACCGTGACCTGAAATCCGAACGCCGACTTCTCCAATTCGTGGATGAAGTCGTTGTAGGCGTCCGAATCGTAGCTCGTGATCAAGCCGACGCGCAGCGGGCAGGTGGCCCAATCGACTGACAGGTTCTTCTCCAGAATGCCGGCCGCGTCGAGGTGGGCGACGATGCGCTCGCGGTTCTGGTGGATCTTGCCGGTCGTATACGACGGATCGATGTCACGGACGATCACCTGGTAGCTGCCGTGAGGGCCGTAGAGGTCGACCTTTGCGCGGACCCGCACCGCCAACCCGTCCCGCAGCCGAACGTCGTCGACACTGCTGGCGAGCTTGTCGGAGATCTCGCGCCGATCCTCTCGAAACATCACCGCTCGCACGCGTGCAATCGGATCCTCGTCTTCGGAGAGGCGCTCGACGATCTCGAAATACGCGTGGCCTCCCGGCTTATTGCGATCGTATGTCTGCAGCTCGCCGACCATCCAGACGTCGTCGGGAAACGCCTTCTGGATGGCCATCTTGGCCTGCTGATTGAGCTCCGAGACCGTCACGGTGCCCTCGGGCACCTCACGCCGGCCGCCTTCATCGCCCCCGCCGAGCAACTCCTCGACCGCCTGCCCCTGCTCCTGGCAGTAGTCACGTAGCTCCGCGCTGATCTTGAAGTGCTCGCTGACGAGCTTGTTCAGCACGTGCTCGACATGGTCGAACGGCACGAACCAGGCCTTCGAGCTCGGGTCCCAGCGGCGCCCCGGCAACGTTCGCACTTTGGCGACCAGCTCTTCGGCGTAGGGAAACCTGATACAGAGTCGATTGGTCCGCCGCTCGATGTCGATGAGACGCTGCATACTCGAACAAACTCTCGCAATCAGAATGGTCTATACGCTCAGGCGCGCGACGAGCTCCCACCCGAGGGCGAAAGCGAGCAGGCCGACGATCACGCTGCCGCCCATGTAGAGAAGCGCCAGCCACTTCTCTCCGGCGCCCCACAACGTGACAGTATCTGCTTCGAAGGTCGAGAACGTCGTAAACGCCCCGAGGAAGCCGGCGAAGACGAAGTTTCGCACGCTCAAATCCCACCAGCCCATCGTCTCGACACCGGACCTCGCCATACCGATCATCAGGCACCCGAGTAGATTGACGGCCATCGTGCCGTACGGAAAATCCTCGCCGAGCCACGACGTGCACAGCTCGGTCAGCCCCGTTCGGCCGAGCGCGCCGAGCGCACCGCCAGCGGCGACGACTGCAATTTTGAGCCAGATATTCATCACACTCCGTAGGTGCCTATTGCGGGACGCACGCGGACTCTTCCTCTCCGAAACACCGACCCTCCTCGGACTCCGGTGGCTTGCACGGCTCGCAGCTCTGGTCGTCCGCGCAGTCCGCATCCACGTCACAGATCGACCGGCAGCGGAATTCGAAGCAGACCTCGCCCGAAGAGCATGTCACCGATTCGTTGCACTCGGCCGTCTCCACGCACGCCGTCGTCTGCAGTAGTATCGCCATGGCGAGCACCGCAAACACGACGGCCAACACGCTGCGCCCGTGATCTACTCGGCGCTTCAAGCTACCTCGGTCTCTCATCAGTTTCGCCATACGTGCTTCGAATCGAGGTCCGCGGACTCGACAGCCCTGTCGACTGTCCTTAAGTTGCCGTGAGAATCCACCACCTCATCGGCACCGTCCAACTGTGCAGGAGAGCCATGCTGCGAGCGCCGTTCGTCCTTATCATCAACCTGCTGTCGCTGCTGCGCTACCTCTGGTCATCGTTTTGGTTCAAGGTAGGTTACTTTTTTCGACGCAAAAAGAAACTCTATCTGCGCCTCGACCTTCCCGAGAGCTATTCGTTCGGCCGGCCGGGGGGACTCGCCGCGCTCTTTCAAAAGTCGCCGTCCTTTCTCGAGATCAGGAACCTGCTCGAGCGCGTCCAGGACGACGAGACGATCGAGGGCATCATCATCGAGCCGGAGGGCACGGCGCTGGGCCCGGCGCGCCTGGCCGACCTCGGCGAGGAGATCGACAGTGTCCGCAACGCCGGCAAACATGTGGTCGCTCATAGCCGCATGCCGATGATGCGCGACTACATCCTGATGACGTCCGCCGACGACCTGCTGATGAGCCCCGCTGGCCGCCTCTATACCTTCGGGCTTCGCTTCGACCAGTACTTCGGCGCGGATGCCCTGGAGCGACTCGGGGTCATCCCGCAGTTCATCCATATCGGTGCGTTCAAGACGGCCTCCCACCGCTTTCTGCACGACGAGTCGACGCAGCCGCAGAGCCTGATGATGGAGTCGCTCTACGACACACTCATGGAGACCTACAACGACCGGATTGCCGGCCGACGCCAGATTCCGCCAGAGCAAGCCGAGCGCATCTTCTCGGAGGCACCGTACGAGGCCCGGACCGCACGCCGCGCCGGCTTCATCGACGCCGAGATCTTCCGAGAGTCGCTCGACGAATGGCTAAGCGCGCCCGACGAGGTCGCACCCGTCGGATTCACCAACATGCAAGGCCCTTCCGAAGCAGCCACGCTCGGCCAGGGTGAGGGCGAGGAGCCCACGACCGAGCCCGAGCTCACCGAGCCTCTCGTCCAGAAGGTCTTCGAAGTCGACGCCATCACGGTGGACGCGGACAAATACATGAAGGCAACCCCGAGTCCCTACCAGTGGCGGCCGCTCTTCCGACGGAAGAAGACGTTCGGCACCCTGGACCTCTCGGGGATGATCGTCATGCCGGACATGTCGGTGCCCGGACAATCCGGCGCCGTCATCGATCCCGACGAAGTCGTCCCCGTCCTAAAGCGCGCACGAAACGACGCCCGGACCGCCGGCGTCATCCTCCATATCAACTCCCCTGGAGGGAGTGCGCTGGCCAGCGATATCCTGTGGCAAGCCATCGAAGAGGTCCGACGCACCAAGCCCGTCGTCGCGTACTGTTCCGACGTCGCCGCCAGCGGCGGCTACTATCTCGCCAGCGGTGCCCACGAGATCGTGGCCCGCCGGGAGACCATCACCGGCTCCATCGGGGTCATCATGGGCAAAATGTCGGCCCCGGGCGTCCCGCAGAAGCTCGGCATCAACGTCGAATCCGTCCACAAGCACGCCGCGGACACCTTCACCAGCCTGGTCGATCCGCTCGGCGACGAGATGATCGAGCGGCTCAGCGAGGACGCCCGCAGCTTCTACAGGCGCTTCCTCCAGCGCGTCGGACAGGCGCGCGGCATCCCCAAGCGACGCCTGCACCGCTACGCCCGGGGACGCGTCTACTCCGGCGAAGATGCGTATAGACGCGGACTCGTCGACGAACTGGGAGGATTCCCGGCGGCCGTCGAGAGACTCGCCGAGCTCACGGAGATGGATGCAGACACGGACATCGCCTTCTTTCCCCATACCGAAGCTGACCTTCGGGGCCTTCTGAGGGGCTCGCTGGTCCAGGCGACGGGCTTCCAGTCGAAGTGGCTCGACGTCGTGCGAGAGCCTGCCATATTCGCGGAATTATTGCGTCGCGACCCCGTACTCGCGTTGATGCCCTGGCGACCCGTATTCGAATGATCGCATTCGCCACGCAAGACTTTGTGTTAAAGATTCTTTCGACATTCCGAATCGAAACATGGCGTTCCCGCGTCACAAACTCGAACCTTCGGAGCTCCCGGACACTCGACTCACGATGGAGTACACAGACATGGCTGCCGTAAAGATCTACCGCACCCAGTATTGCCCCTACTGCAACATGGCAGAGCGCCTGTTCGACGAACTCGGTGTCGAATACGAGGAGATCGACGTCACCGACGACCACGACAAGCGCGCCGAGCTCGTCGAGCGAACCGGTATGCGAACCGTCCCCCAGATCTTCATAAATGGTGAGGCTGTCGGCGGCTATACCGACGTGCGCGCCCTCCAGCAGTCCGGCGAGCTCGAAGACATGCTTCAATGACCGCCCTGGCCCGCGTGGGCTCGACGATTCCGCAAGAATTGAAAAAGGCCGAGCTCTCAAACGAGCTCGGCCTTTTTCGCGTATTCTGTCGGTCCCGGTCTTACTCGATACCCGAGAAGACGAACGGATAGTTAATCACGCAGATACCGCCGTCGGGCTTCTCGAAGCGCATGCGCTTGATGACGCGTGCGATGCAGCCCTCGACCTTGCGGTTGTTGATGGTCGAGCTGGCGATTGAGGCGCTCATGACCTTGCCGTCCAGGCCGATCTTCCACTGGGCGATGACCTTACCGGAGAGCTTCGGATTCATCTGAAGCTCTTTCTCGTAGCAGTAGCGAATGGCGTTGCCCTTCGCGCTGACGACGCGGCGGATATTGCCCTTGTCGCAGAAGTCGCCGATCTTGGGTGTTCCACGGCTCATCTTGGGCTTGACCTCTTTGGCCTTCTTCTTGCCGATCTTACCGCCGACACCTTTGCCGCCGCCGGTGTCGACCTTACCGAGGCCGCCGACACGTCCGAAGCCGGAGCCGCCGCCACCGCTACCGGTGCCGCGCATGCCCATGCCGCCAGCACCACGGCCGACGACGAGATCGCCGCCTTCACCGCTCATGGCGACGTTCATCTTGGCATCAAAGCCTTCCTGATCGCCGAAGATATTCTTGAGGGGTCCGGCACCGAGCAGCTTGGAGCCCAGTGCTTTGTTGACGCCGATATTCTTGACGTCGACCTCTTTGACCATCTCACCGTCGACCTTCGGAATCTTGGACTCCGGAATGTCGCTGTCCTCGGCACCGAATTTACCCTCTTCGCCGCCAGCTTTCTTACCGGTGGTGTCTTCTTCGGGCTCCTCCGTCTCTTCTTCCTCGAGCGGGTCCTCGACGTCTTCAACCATGAAGTCGACCCAGCGGTCCGATATCTGCGGTTGCTCGTACTGAGCATCGACGTCGAAGGACAGGAGGGCTGCGATGACGAAGCCGACCAGGAGCAATCCGACGAGCAGGCAGGACACGAGCAGCGAGACCTCGAAGATCCCGAAGAATCCGCGGCCCGGAATCGCGCCGGCCTTCTCGATATTCTGGAAGAAGATGTCGACATCGCCGAGCTTGAGCACGCCCCAGTCGCCCGGGTGTACCGTCACTTCGTAGACGTTGGCGCTACCCTCTTCGGTGGCGACGGAGTCGACCTTGGTCGCTTCCTTCGCCTCGATGAGCTCCTCGACGGTCCACTCTTCTTCGTCGATGGAGATGGTCCCATCGAGTTTGTCGGTGAAGCGCACCGTGTAACCGCCGTCCGTCCGCTGGAACATATCCAGTTTGTCGGGCAGTCCCTTGGCTGGAACGCCAAACTGGGCGTCCTCTGCTTCTCCTACAGTAACGACGGGGTCGCTCATCCGGGTGTACGTCCTCTCTTGGAAGACGGTACCGTTCCAGACGACGGCGACTCTAAGATTATTTTGTTCGGAATTCACTCGATGGCTCCCTGAGCAGCTCCGCGTGTGGCGGTCGTGCTACGATCAATCTCGCGATTCAACGCGCAATCGCGCCGAGGTGACAACAAACGTCAAAAGCCTTCTGTTTCCGGTTTTTGACTGCCACGTAAGCGCAACGCAACATACTTATCGGGCCTAACAGCGTCAAGCCGTGCGATATTCTACTACATCGGCCACCGTGAACGCTCTGGCGCAGTGAATGTTCTGAGCACCGCGGGCGTTTAAGACTCGGCGATGACGCAGACGCATTTTATTGCGTCGACGGGCCGCCGACCCTACGCTCGAAGCGCACGATGGCCCTTCACGACGTTGGACAGCACCCATCTGGGAAAGTTCCATGTTTTTTTCAAATAACTGCAAACTCCAGGGATCGAGTCGAAGATCCACGTCGAGCAGCCCGTGTGTCTTTAGCGCGATCCTCATCGTGATCGTCGCGATCTGTGCGGCGGTCGCGCCCAGGAGCGCCTACGCGCAGGAGGCCGACGACACGGAGTCGGAGGAACAGAGCACGAATGGCATTCGCAGCTTCGAGAGCGTCCGTGTCCAGCGCATCAAGCCGCACGACCTGCCGACACAATCGAAGCCGGGCGCGCCGACGGGCATTCGCACCCAGCCCGAAGACCTGCCCCAGGCGCCCACAGAAGATCAGTTAAAGGTAACCCGGGCACGCGTTCGCGCCGCGACCATTCGCGTCGCCAAGCTCCAGACGCCCGCTCGCCCCTATCGCCAGGAGCCGCGGGTGTCCTTCGGCCACGCCGTACGCGTCGAGGTACCGGGCACCGACGGCGATGAGGCTGCCGTCATCGCCTCATTGGCCTGGCTCGCCGACGCCGACGCTGTTTATGTGGTCCCGGACGAGTTAGCGACCAAGCACGCTGAAGATAAAGACTGGATGAAAGTGCGACGACGCACCCTTCGCTCGGTCACGGCCGGGGCCGAGGGGCGCGAGTGGTACGAGGAAAATCGCGAGAAGCTGATCGAGGTCGAGCTGGAGCATCGCGATAAGCATCGCAACCTCGTCACGCTGGCCGCCGACGATCTCGCCGAGCTCCTCGGCGAGCCCCTCGAGCTGTTCCCCTACGACAAAAAGGGCCTCTTCTACGCCTACGGCTACAGCCCGTACTTCGGCGACGCCATCGCGCAGACCACCATCGCCCCGAGCCATCCGGACAAACTCGCCCTGTCGTTTTACTTCCAGTCGAGCTTTCCGGCGGCGCTGGGTGCCCCCATCGTCTCGGACAGAGGCAAATTGGTGACGATCACGGCGTTCAGACACCCCGATGACGCCAATATCACGCTGACGATCCCAACCCAGGCGATCGAGTCCTACCTCGCCCCCGAGTGGGCAAAGAAGAAGCGCGAGGGCGAGGACTCGGGCGACTCGAAGCCCGACAAGGATTCCTCGAAGTGAGCTGCACGGCGCGACTCGAAGGTGCCCACGCCGAGCTCGAGCGCTGGCGTGGGCGGCGAGCGGTGCTCGGCTGGAGCGGCGGCCTGGACTCGACGGTGCTGCTTCACCTCGCAAGAGAACACGGGCTCGACGTCCATGCGGTGCACGTCGACCACGGCCTTCGCCCCTCCTCGGCCCGAGACGCGGCGTTTTGCGCCCGCCGGGCCCGCCGCTGGGGTATCCCGATGGACATCGAGCGCATCCACGTGCGCGGCTCGGGCTCCAGCCAGGAACGAGCTCGCCTGCAACGCTATGCATCGCTGGCAGGTGCCGCGCTGCGGACCGGAGCCGCGCGCGTCCTCACCGCGCACCACGGTGAAGATGCCATCGAGACCGCCCTGATCAACCGCGAACGGGGTGCGCATGAGTTCGGCCTGACCGCCTTGCTCAGGCGAGATGAGCGCGGCCCGATTCCCGCCTGGCCTGCACATGTGTCGCTCGAGCGTCCACTCCTGGGGCTGCTTCGCCGGGACATCGAGCGCTACGCAGCCGAGCACGCGCTCACCTGGATCGACGATCCAACCAACGCCACCACAAACTATCGGCGAAATGAGATTCGCCACGAGCTACTCCCGGCACTCACCGACGATGGAGCCGATACCGGAAGATGGCTCGCCGCGCTGGAGGACATGGCCAAGCGGGCCGAGCGATGGCAGGACGAGGCCGTTGTGCTCCTCGACGGGGCGATGCTGGCGCCCCTGGACGCCGAATCGCGCGCCCTGGCCGCCGCCCCACTCGCCGCCGCGTCCGAACCTGCGTGCGTCCGGGCGCTCCACGTCGCGGCGAGC
>JBNJFZ010000126.1:0-16796 GCA_051747295.1 Myxococcota bacterium | reverse complement strand
ACGTCGCTCTGCTCAAGGGCATCATGAAGTATATGCTCATCCGTGAGGAGCGACGCCCGGGGACCGTGCTCGACCAGGACTTCATCGACACGCACACCGAGGGATTCGAGGCGTTCGCACAGGACCTTCGCGAGACGTCATGGGACGAGATCATCGCAAAGAGCGGTGTGGAGCGCGCCGAGATCGAGCGGGCCGCCGAGATCGCGATCGAGGCCGACGCGATGATCTGCTGCTGGGCGATGGGCCTGACTCAGCACAAAAACGGCGTCGCGAATATCCAGGAGGTCGCCAACTTCCTGCTGATGCGCGGCCAGATCGGAAAACCCGGTGCCGGCGCCTGCCCTGTGCGCGGCCACTCCAACGTCCAGGGCGACCGAACGATGGGCATCTGGGACCGCCCGACCGACGACTTTCTGGATCGGCTCGAGGCGGCCTTCGGGATCGAGGCACCGCGCGAGCACGGCTACGACACGGTGCACGCCATCAAGGCGATGCACTCGGGGGATGCGAAGGTCTTTATCGGGATGGGAGGCAACTTCCTGTCGGCCACGCCGGACACGAACCTGACGGCCGACGCCCTGGAGAACTGCCGGCTGACCGTCCAGATCTCGACCAAGCTCAATCGCGCCCACCTGGTGACCGGAGATCGGGCGCTGATCTTGCCGTGCCTCGGCCGAACCGAGCTCGACGTCCAGGCGTCCGGCCGGCAATTCGTCAGCGTGGAGAATTCGATGGGGGTAGTGCACAGCTCGGAGGGCGGCCGGACCCCGGCCAGCGAGTATCTCCTGAGCGAACCTGCGATCGTCGCGGGCATGGCCCGGGCGACGCTCGGCGACGCCTCGAAGATACCGTGGACCGAGATGGTCTCCGACTACGACCGCATCCGAGACGCGATCGAGCAGGTCGTCGACGGGTTCGAGGACTACAACGAACGCGTCCGCGAGTCAGGAGGCTTCGTGCTGCCGAACGCGGCGCGTGAACGACGCTTCGAGACGGACTCGGGCCTCGCCAAGTTCACCGTGCATCCGATCCCCAACCACGACCTGGACGAAGGCGAGTTCCTGATGATGACCATCCGGAGCCACGACCAGTTCAATACGACGGTCTACAGCAACGACGATCGCTATCGAGGTATCAAAGGCGGGCGGCGTGTGGTGATGCTCAACGAAAAGGACATGGACGAGCACGACCTCGAGGAGGGCCAGGTGGTAGACTTGGTCAGCAACTACGACGGCGTCGAGCGGGTCGCGCCGGCGTTTACGGTCGTGCCGTACGACATGCCGCGCGGGAGTGCGGGGACGTACTTCCCCGAGGCGAATGTGTTGGTTGCTGTCGATGACTACGCGGACCGCAGTCATACGCCGGCGTCGAAGTCGGTGGTGATCTCGTTGCGGGCGTAGCACGGCCATTTCCCCTGTACGTGGTACAGGTACCGAACGCCCCTTTGACCGTGCTTCGCACGGCCATTTCCCCTGTACGTGGTACAGGTACCGAACGCCCCTTTGACCGTGCTTCGCACGGCCATTTCCCCTGAAGGGGAAAGGTTACTGTTCAGGTCTTGGAGGGTGGTTGCTTTGCGGGGGAGGGGTGGTTGCTTTGCGGGGGAGGGGTGGTTGCTTTGCGGGGGAGGGGTGGTTGCTTTGCGGGGGAGGGGTGATTGCTTTGCGGGGCTAAGGCGCTTTCGGTTTTTGCGATGGCGACGTCGGACCGAGCCTCGGCGAGATGATTTTTCACGAGACGCCGCGGGCGAACGCAGGCGATGCCGGAGGCATCGTCGAGGCTCGACCGCAATGTCTCGGGGAAAATCAGCCGGCGAGGCGAAGTGGAGACGTCGCCATCGCAAAAACAAAAAAGAAGACCCCACGTAGCGGCTCTTGGGACTTGAAATCGGTCCGACTCAACCGAAGCTACGCGGGGTCCGGTAGTGCACTGGGATCTCCTAGACGTCTGCGGTCAAACCCGCAAGCTCAGCCCGCAATCGCCGTCCGCGGAGCGGAAAGCAGCCCAGAGCGGGGCATGAGGCGCCTGGATTTGACCAGCTAGGAGGTCACTACCTCGCTAGTCGTGTTTGTACATTCGTATTTATTGCGCACTGGATCACCTCCTTGCTTGGACAAAATGATTACGCGACTCCCAAGTCGCAACAGCCCGGAGGCGTGCCCTACACACTCCGACTGCCTCGGCAGGCACTCGACCCACCTTACCCGGACCGCTAAACCCGGGCCGACCGGCGAGTTGCTGCTCATTTCCGGCCGTCGTGGAAATTATAACAGGGCATGATCGAAAAACAATTCCATAAAATTAAATACGTGTCGCTTCGCTCGACGTTTGGTTATGGGTTTGATTGGAATTTGAGTAGGGTTGTGGCGGGAGGGGTTCGAGGCTCTACGATACGATTCTCCGGTACGGCGAGGGTCATGAAGAGGCTTTTTGATTGCCGATGGGGTATGATGGCTCCGGCGGTACGCGGGAGTAATATTTTCTTCCAATTCCTTGTCACTCTGCGTGAGCAGCGGTAAACTTCGGGAAGACCACACGACGACTTCAAAACGCGCCGACACAGGGTTCGACAGGCTCGGCTCTACGGTCAGAGGATATCCACACCATGAAAATTCGTTGCCCTTCGTGCTCGAAGTCCTTCGACGTCGATTCGTCCGAAGCGAAGTCGGGCTCCATGGTAACCTGCCCTCATTGCTCGAATAGCTTCGAAGCGTCGGCCGCCGGAGACAGCCCGGGAGTCACGCTGCAGGGGCAGGGCTCAGGTAGCACCGGCAAACAGCGGTATTTCGTCAAGCGGCCGACCGGAAAGGTCTTCGGGCCGTTCGACAAGAATGCCGTGCAGATGATGCTCAAGGCCAATAAGCTCGACGCGGACGCCCAGCTGTCGACAGACAAAGAGGATTGGAAAACACTGGCGGAGATCCCGGATTTCGCCAAGTACGCCGAGGTCGACGTGCCGGCAGACAACCCCAAGGGCACGGTTATGGGCGGCTGGAACTCCGGAGGCCCGATGGGTGGTGGCGATAGTGACCTCCCGAAGTCGGCCGACCAGGGTGACAACTTACCGAAATCGGCAGGCGATGGCGGATCCAACCTCCCCAGGCCCCAAGGCGGGGGTCCGCCGAATCTGCCCAAGCCCAAGAGCAGCGGCGGAGGTAACCTGCCGAAGTCCAAGGCGGGCGGCGCCAACCTGCCGAAGTCCAAGAGTGGAGGGCCTCCGGAACTGCCGCGGCCCAAGGGCAGCGCAGATAACCTGCCGAAGTCGAAGTCACCTGGCAGCGAGCTCCCGCGCTCGGCCGAAGCCGACCTGCCGAAGAGCGCTGGTACAGGCGGGGGTAAGGACAACCTGCCGCGTTCGACAGCACATCTACCGAAGTCCAAAACTCAGACCGAGAGTAGCGGCTCCGGAGCATTTGATCAGGCCGAGGACGAAGACGATCTGTTTGCTCCTCCCGGCAGCAGCGACCAGCAGGCCGAAGCCGACCAGGTTGACTCACTCTTCGGAGAGGATTCCGCCGGCGAAGACGACCTGTTCGCCGCGCCGTCTGCGGCCGAGGAAGAAGACGATCTATTTGGTGGCCCGGAACCCGCAGCCGAACAGGAGGAGGACGATCTCTTCGCGGCCCCGGAACCCGAGGCACAGGCCGACGAGGACGACCTATTCGGGGGTCCTGGGCCTGCTGCAGACGAGGATGAGGAGGATCTCTTCGGAGCACCAGAACCCGAAGAAGAAGAGGACGATCTCTTCGGCGGCCCGGGCGAAGAAGAGGAGGACCTGTTCGGTGCCCCCGAGCAAGAAGACGAAGACGACTTGTTCGACGCGCCCGACGACGGTGGCGACGAAGACGACCTATTCGGGGACGCTGGCGGTGGCGGAGACGCCATCCAGCACAACCAGATCCCGATGGAGGAGGACGACGACGATCTTTTCGGCGGCGGTGGTGGCGACGACGACCTGTTTGGAGCCCCTCCGGGTGGCGGCGAGGACGAAGATGATCTCTTCGCTGCGTCCGAGCGCGACGAGTCGATGTTCGGCGAGGATGAAGGCGACGAAGACGACTTCCTCGGCGGAGACGACAGCTTCTCGTTCCTGGACGACGAGCGTCCCGAACCTGAGGCCGACGAGGAGGAGTCGTGGGGCGACGACCTGATGGGCAATCAGGCCCCGGAGGCCGACTCGATGGGGGCCGAATCGGCCGACGACTGGGGTGACGACCTACTCGAAGACACCGGCGGTGACCAGGCCGACGCCGATATCGGCGTGGACTCCCCCTACGATAACGACGACCCGTTCCGCCCGGCTTCTCGCGGCGTCCAACAGCCAGCGTCGACCGGGATCTCCGCCCAGACGACCAAAGATCAGGCCGTCGAAGAGGATAAAAAACGCGGCTTGATGACCCTGGTAGGCGTCCCGGTTCTGGCACTGCTCGTGATAGGAGGAGTGGGCTTCGCGGCCTACAACGCATTCTTCAAGAAAGACGACTCCGTGACCGAGCAGAAGGTCGTCGAGAAAGGTCCCGTCGAGGTCGACCTGTCGGCGTTCGACTCCGGAAACTTCGCGTCGCTTCGCCAGACTATCGACGAGTCGCGCGGTGGCGAGCTCGACGAGGCAAATCAGGGGCGGCTACTCCTGATGGAGTCGCTCTTTTTGACGCGCTACGACGACCCCGAGGTCGCCAGCCACGCGGACTCGCTCGCCCAGAAGTTCCAGGACTCGACTGAAGGTTGGCCGGCGGTTGGCAGGGGCGCGTGGGAAGCTCAGGCTGGAAACGCGGATGCCGCGCGTACCTACCTCGAGCCGCTCGTCGACGGTGAAACCGGCTATTATGCCCAGTTGATGATGGGCGTTGGAGACGTCAAGGCTCTCGACAAGATGCTCGAGTCGAGTGCGAGCCCCCAGGATGATGCGGGGTCGGAGAAAGAAAACTCCGCAGAGAGTGACACTGAGGCTGCCGAGGACACCAACGGGGAAGAGTCCGAAGGTGAGGAAGGCGCATCCGACGAAGAGAAGGTCGCGGAGGCGGATGATGCCGCGCCAGAGGATGAGTCTGAGGACGGAGGGGCCGACGAGCCTGCCGCCGACGTCAAGAGCGGGCAAGAGCCCGAGATTGAAGCGCCACCGAGCGACGATCCGAGTGCGCAGGCCGAGGTAGAAGAGCTCCCGTCGGGTGCCGAGCCCCTCGCGAGCCGGGCCCGAAAAGCGCTGGACCGCGCTGCGGCATCGGACAAACGCGCCGAGCCCTATTATTGGAAGGGCTACCTCGAATCGAGGCTCGGCCAGGACGAGACCGCGGTGGATGTCTGGAAGGAGGGTGTCGAAGCCCAGCCCGACCACGTCGCCACGCGCCTTTCGCTGGCCCGCACGCAGTATAGAATGGGTGAGTTAAACTCGGCTACGAAACACCTGGAGCAGATTACCGAGAAGCTGGCGCCATCCGCATCGACTGTAGAAAAAGCCCGAGCGTGGCACTACCAGGGCATGTTGCACGTGGCGCGACGCAAGAGTGACGAAGCGGTCAACGCGTTCACCAAGGCGTTGAGCATCGACGCGAGCCGCACCGACACACTGCGAGCGCTGGCCGAGGAGTACGAGCGCGCCGAGAAATACAAAGAGGCGCTGAACTTCTTCACGACGAATAAAGACCTCGGGCAGAAAGACCCGGACGTCATGCTGGGCATCGTCCGATCGCATATGGGTCTCGAGCAGTGGAGCGAGGCGATTTCGCAGCTCGAACAGGGCGAGAAGCTCTTCCCCAAGGACGCGCGCTTTCCGTATTATCTGGGCCAATTGAACCTGAAGCGAGGCGCGTTCTTCGACGCGCAGAAGTCACTCGAGAGCGCCGTCGACATCGATCCCACCCTGCTGCTCGCCCACGCAAAGCTGGCGCAGCTCGCGTGGAAGGTCGAAGAAGACATCGAGAAGGGCGAAGGACACGTCGAAGACATCAACAAGTTCCCGGACCTGCTGAACGCCGAGGTCGCCACCGAAGTCGCGACGTATTACGCCGAGAGCGGTCGCCGAGACATCGCAGAGCAGTGGTACCGCGCCGCGCTGGGCCAGGACACGAACTACTGGCCGGCACGCCTGGCACTCGCCCGACTCCTGCTGGAGCGCGGTGAGGACGAGAAGGCGCTGGGATTGCTCGAGCGAGCACGCGAAGAAGGAGTCGAAGACATACGACTCTCCGCTTACCTCGCCGATGCCTATCGGCAGTCGGAGAAGTACGATCGCGCAGTCGACCAGATCAATCGCGTCATCGAGGAGTTCCCGAAGAACGAGGAGTATGTGTTCATCCGGGGCCGCATCTACTTCGATCGAGGCAACTACGATACGGCTCGGCAGGACTTCAACAAGGCATACGAGCTCAACCCTCGCTATCACAAAGCGTACTTCTACGTCGGCCGGACCGCCTTCGAGCAAGAGGATTACGATACGGCGACCCGGATTTTCCGGCATGTGCTGGACTACCGCCCGAACGACGGCGAGTTCCACTACTGGATGGGTCGAGCATACGAGCAGGAAAACCGGACAGGTCAGGCGCTCGAGGAGTACCGAAAGGCGTCGGCCGTCGACGAAGCCTATGCCGTGCGCAATCCGGAGCTATTCATCCGTCGAGGTCGGCTCCTCGCCCGCCTCGGCTACTCGAACGAGGGCCGAAAGGACATCGAGCGGGCTCTGGAGCTCGCCCCGAAGATGGACGAGGCGCTCATCGCGATGGGCGAGACGAACTTCGACGACAAGATGTACGACGAGGCGATCGACAACTTCACCAAAGCGTTGGTCGACAACCCGGAGCGGCCGTCCGCGCAGTACAAGCTGGGCATGGCGCTCATCTACAACGGCCAGGACAACAAGGGCATCCAGCACCTGCAGCGCGCGGTCCAATATGGCTACGAGGATCCGGAAGTCTTCCGGACCCTCGGCTACAAGTACAAGGAGCTCGGCAAGCGTCAGCTGGCGATCAAGTCGTTCAAGGAGTTCCTGAAGAAGACGGCGAAGAAGGAAAATATCCCGCCGCAGACCAAGCGAGAGATGATCGATCAGATCCAGGAAATGGGCGGATCGCTATAGAGGCGATGTCGCCGTCCGCCGACAATCCAACGAGGCCACAGAGCCGCCTGACGCCGGGCGGCTCTGTGCCGCGAGTGTGATTCGAGTGGAAATCAAGGTACCGATGTCGTATACTGTCCGACCGAGGGAAGCACACTGCAGACGAACAGGCGCGAAGGCTACCGCAGTGAGAACCGCTCGACCGCTTCCTCTCGAGGCTGCTTATCGTATAGCGAGCAACCTCTAACCGTATACACACTCTTCGTGAGCCGCGACGTTCGGCTCGGGCGACTTGAGGAACTACAGCGATCAGGACGGCAGCCACCGAGTGACCGGAGGCCGTGGCGCCATCGTTCGGTGACATTCCGGCCAACCTCATGAAGCACGTCATTCTCATCAGCGACAATCCAGACCTTGGGCGGGTTTTGGAGCGTGCGCTAAGCAACACCGATATCGAGCGGGTCGGCGAATGGTCGACAGCGCGCGATTCGCTGGTGAAGCAGCGCTACGATCTCGTATGCATTGACTATGATGCATTCAAGGTCGAGGGCCTCGATGCGTTCATCCTGATCGACAATATCCTGCAAAAGGAGCAGACGCCGGGATGCCTGCTCATATCGGAGTCGTCCGAGCGGGCCCGACAGTTCATCGACAGCCTGAGCTCGGTCGAAGAAGCGATCGTGTTCGGAACGGAGACGCCGGACGAGGCCATGCTGCGCGAGCGGCTTCGACCGTTGCTCGCGAGCGACGAGGAGAAGAGCCCGGCAGACACGTCCGAGAGGCTCGAGATACGGATAGACTTGCCGTCGATCATGAGTGGCAGCCTGAAAGGTGAGTCATCGGTATCCCGACTCCTGTATGCCATCAGCCAGGGCAGACCAACCGGTGTGCTGCACCTGAAGACTGGGGGTATCGAGCGGAAGTTTCCGATCGTGGACGGCGAATTGCTGCTCGATTCAAGCGGCACATTCTCCAAGCGCAAGACGTTACCCAGTGCTTTTGCGTGGAGTTCGGGCACCTACGAATTCGAGCGGAGGGACGATCTGGGAGGCGGGGAAACGGCCTCGCTCCACAAGGTCATTCAGCGGGGAATTCAGAAGCACCTGTCGCAGAGCGACGTGATGCGAGCCTTCATGAAGGATATGAAGGCGTATCCGACGAAGACGAACCTCTGGGCGCAGCGGCGCTCGAAGTTCGAGAATTCGACGCTGGCTCGATTCGTCCGAGAATGTGACGGCGAGACGACCTTCGAGCAGGCGCTCGGGACGTTCGGTGCGAACGCAGCGAACGGTTTCAAGGCGGCTTATTACGCCCACGCGACCGATCTTATTTACCTGCACGAGAGCCCGACTGATGCGCACGTGGTGCTCCAATACGACCACGATATCGAAAAGGCGCAGCGAGCCAAGAGTGAAGCAGACAAGAAGTCGACGAAGGCCTACCGGGCTACCGGGACGGGCCGGATCGATCTGGAGGCGGAGCTCGACGACTACCTCGATGAGCTCGAGCGCGCCACGCCTTACGAGATTTTCGACGTGTGGGAGGGATGCGGCCGCAAGCCGATCCAACGCAAGTTCTACACGATGGTGAAAATCCATCACCCCGATGTCTACGGAGGGAACGTCTCGGGCGAGATCAAACAGCTCGCCCAGGAGATTTTCATCACGATCAAGGATGCCTATCACGAGCTGATCAAGGTCGAGAAGGAGCAGACCCGACCGATGCCGGAGGGATGGGAAGAAGACGAGTCGGAGGTCGAGGACCTCAACGCCGAGACCTCCGCATCGACACTCGGAGAGCGAAGCAGTTCGGTGGTCGTGGATACAGATACGTCGACCGACCGACTCCGACAGGCGCGTACGACACGAGCGCCGGAGCCCTCACAGCGGCGAGAGGAGTCGGATCCGGCTCGCAAGTCGAAGATCGAGCGGCTCAAGGCGAAGCGGCGTACCACGCCGATCGGGCTGGGTCGGGAGCCTTCGAGCCCGGTCGAGCAACGATCCAAGAGAATGCAGACCAACCCGGAAGAACGCCGCAAGAAGATGGACGAGATTCGGCGTCGTACCAGTTCGGGCTCACGACAGCGGACGACGAGCAACACCGGCAACCTCGAGACGAGTGGTGACGAGGCCAAGGATCACTTCAATCAGGGCTACAAGTCCTACCGAAAGGAGAACTGGGAAGATGCGCTCAAAGCCTTTGGACGAGCGTACGACCAGGAGCCAAATAATGGGCTCTACATGACTTTTTATGGCTATGCGCTGTTCATGACAGACACCGAGAAGATGAAGTCTGCCGAGCAGTTATTGCGCAAGGCCATCGAGACAGGACATAAACAGGCGCTGCCCGACGCCCACCTCTTTCTCGGCCAGATACTCAAGGTTCAGGAAAAGACCGAGCGCGCGGTGCGCCACTTCAAGAAGGCCCTCAAGCTCAACCCCGGCTCACGAGCAGCACAGCGCGAGCTCCGGCTCCACGAGATGCGCAACTCCGAAAAGAAGAAGAACCAGGAGAGCGACTTTCTCAAAAACCTGTTTAAAAAGTAGCTTTGACGCCTTACAGTGGGCTCTGCATTGATCCAAATACAGATTCCATGAATCGAACCAAGCGCACGGCGTCGGCCGAGTGCGATCTGCCAAAGAAAAAGTATGGGCAAAATCATTGGTATTGACCTCGGGACGACCAATTCCTGCGTAGCGGTGGTGGAGGGTGGAGATCCGCTCGTGCTGCCGAATAGCGAGGGGTCGCGGACGACACCGTCGATGGTGGGCTTCACCGAGGACGATGAGCGTTTTGTGGGACAACAGGCCAAGCGGCAGGCCATCATCAACCCGAGCCGCACCATCTACGATATCAAGCGACTGATCGGGAAGAAGTATAAGTCCGACCGAGTCGCCCACTACCGGGAGACACTCCCGTACGAGATCATCGAGAACACCAACGGCGACGCCTGGGTAAGCGTGAACGGCCAGGAGTTCAGCCCGCAGGAAATCTCGGCGATGATCATGCGCAAGATGAAGCAAACCGCGGAGGACTACTTCGGCGAGGAGATCACCGAAGCGGTCATCACGGTGCCGGCCTATTTCAACGACGCCCAGCGAAGCGCGACCAAGGACGCGGGAACCATCGCGGGCCTGACGGTGCGGCGCATCATCAACGAGCCGACCGCGGCGGCCCTGGCGTACGGATACGCCAAGGAAGAAGACATCAACCTGATCGTCTTCGATCTCGGAGGCGGTACATTCGACGTCTCGGTCGTCCAGATGCGCGGAGGCGTATTCGAGGTCGTCTCGACCTCGGGGGACAACAGCCTTGGGGGTGAGGACTTCGACCGGGCGGTACTCGACTTCCTGCTCGAGCGGTTCAAAGAAGAGACGGGCATCGATGTCCGAGACGACAAGATGGCGCTGCAGCGGCTCAAGGAGGCCTCCGAGAACGCCAAGTGCGAGCTCTCGACGCTCACCGAGACCAATATCAACCTGCCTTTCCTCGCGGTCGACGACGCGGGGCCGCGACACCTGTCGCTGACCCTGTCGCGCTCGCAGCTCAACGACCTGTGCTACGAGTTGGTCGAGAAGCTCGAGGCCCCGTGCAAGACCGCCCTAAAAGACGCGGAGATGAGCCGGGACGACATCGACGACGTCCTGCTGGTGGGAGGCATGACGCGCATGCCGCTCGTCCAGGAGAAGGTCGAAGAAATCTTCGGCCGCAAGGCCAATAAAGGAGTCAACCCCGACGAGGTTGTCGCATCGGGCGCAGCTATCCAGTCGGGGATCCTCGGCGGCGAAGTTCGGGAGGTCATCCTGCTGGACGTCACGCCTCTGAGCCTCGGGATTCGGGTCGCGGGCGACCGCTTCAGCCCGATCATCCCCAAGAACACCTCGATTCCGACGCGCGAGAACAAGGTCTTTACGACCACCGAGGAAAATCAGGACATCGTCACGATCACGGTGCTCCAGGGCGAAAAAGAACAGGCCAGCAAGAATAAGCTTCTGGGCATGTTCAACTTGACGGGCATCAAGCCCGCCCCCAAGGGACAGCCACGCATCGAGGTTGCCTTCGAGATCGACACGGATGGGATCGTCAACGTCTCGGCCAAAGACCTGAGGACCGACCAGTCCCAGTCGATCACCGTCGAGGGCCACTCCGGGCTGTCCAAAGAGGAGCTCCAGCGGGCACAGAAGCGTCAGGCGGACGTCAAGATCTCCTAGACCAGCCAGCACGCGCTACCCATACCGGTTTGCTCGATTCGCTGCGCGGTGATAAACCTGCGCCGCTAACCCTGATCTCTGTCGAGATCCAGACGCGAGATTCGAGATGCCTGGAATTGGAATCATCAGCAACCCGCACAGTCGGCGAAACCGCCGCTATCCCGAACAGATGCGCCGTCTGGCGTACGTACTCGGGCGCGATGATACCTACGAGTTGACGAACCGCATCGACGACGTCAGCGACGCCGCCGAGCAATTTCTCGAGAGTGATATCGACATCCTCGCCCTCAACGGCGGCGATGGGACCAACCACGTCACGCTTACCAAGTTCATCGAAGTCTACGGCGACAAACCGCTGCCGAAGATCGCACTGCTACGCGGCGGCACGATGAACACGGTCTCGAACGCGATCGGGGTCAAGGGCACGCCGGCGCGACTGCTGGCGAACCTCGTCGAGAAGTACTACACCGACCAGCCGTTCGAGACGACCCATCGCGACCTGCTGCGCATCGACGACGAGACGGGCACGCGCTACGGGTTCATCTTTGGAAATGGCGTCGTGGCGAACTTCCTGGAGCTGTATTACGGCGCCGGGGATCCGAGCCCGGCGACCGCCGCGAAGCTGCTGGCCACGGCCGTCGGCTCCCTGCCCTTCGACTCCGAGATCAACAGGCAGCTCTTCAAGCCCTTTACGGCGAGCATCGAGCTCGACGAAGAGATGTGGCCGAGTCGCGATTACACGGCGGTTCTGGCGTCTACAGTCGACCAGATCGGCCTGGGGTTTCGTCCGTTCATTCGATGTCAGGAGCGCAAATCGTCGTTCCATATCCTGGGCGTAACGGAAGGCCCGCTGGGCGTGGCGCTGCAACTCCCGCGCATGCGACTGGGACTGCCGGTCGACGAGGAGCACATGCGATCGTCGGTCTCGGACAAGGCGATTTTCCGTTCGGCCGAGCCCATCGTCTACACGATCGACGGTGATATGCACCGCTCCGAGGACGGGGTGGTCGAGATGCACGCCGGCCCGCGGCTCGAGATCATCCTCAAGTAGTTTTCATCCACGACAAATCAGCCCTCATTCCCATTGCGGGATTGACGCCGTGGCGGATCAACTGCCAAGATGCCGCCACTGCTCGACCGCCTCGAGAGAGGACTCGTGCCCGAGGGAATCAGCGCGGGCACAAAGCAGGGAACCCGGTGAGAATCCGGGACGGACGCGCCACTGTGTGCGACGAGTTGACGGTCACGATGCCACTGCGATTTTCGCGGGAAGGCGACCGCCGACGCTGTCTCGAACGAGACGAGAGTCGTGAGTCAGGATACCTGAGTCGGGCACCAGAACGTAAATCGCTCTTCGCGCCCCGAGAGCTCGAACCGTGGATCTGTGTCTCGCCATACGTGCGGAGGATCTCTGCCGCCATTGTCTGTCTGTGGCCCTGTTGGTCACGGCCTGCGGCATCGCTGCGCCTTCGTCGGCCCAGTCATCCGAAGACGGCGCGCCTGCCGAGGAAGACGTGACGGGTGGTCAGGAGCACGAGAGCTCGGACGACGAGCCGATACGCGTCGAGACCCGCGGGCCCGCCGAACAGAGCGTGGACGACCGTCGATTCCCCTCGGGATTCGTGACGCGTGTGGATCTCGAAGATCGCGCGGCCGGGACCGACCTGAGCGATGCCCTGGCCCGCGTAGCCGGCTTGCGGATGCGCCGTGCCTCGAGCTTCGGCCAGCCATCCTTTGCGAGCATCCGCGGCGGAAACCCGAGGCAATTGGCGGTCTCACTCAACGACATGCGTATCAGCGTTCCCTCGGGCTACGGATTCGACGTCGGGAGCCTGGCGCTGTCGGGCATCGACTCGGTGGACGTTCACCGCGGATCGTCGGCGACCGTCTACGGCGGTGGCGCGCTCACGGGCGCGCTCAACCTGCGGGCTAAGCCGCCGCGCGAGGAGGGCTGGACGGCGTCGGCGGGCACGATGGGCGGCAGCTTCGGGACCTTCGGCTTCCACGGTCAGAGCGCCTATGCATCGGAGCATGCCTCGGTCCAGATCGACGCAAACTGGCGACGCAGCGAGGGCGACTTCGGCTACCGTGACGCCCAGGGCACCGACCATATTCGGGTCAACAACGACCACCAGCACCTCGCGCTGGTCGCCACCGGCCGCTTCGACCTCGGCGACCACAAGCTCGAGCCGACGCTGATGGTCGACAGCGGCAACGCAGGGGTGGCTGGCCCGGGTGAGTTCGAGCAGGAGTTCTCCGAGGCGCGGGCCGAGACCCTGCGGACGATCGGGCAGCTTCGCTGGTCGACAAGGGGCCTGAGCTCCGGCGATTGGGGCGTGCTCGATGCACATGCGTCGGTCGGCTACCAGCAGCGCGAGACCGATTACGCCAACCCGAATAGTTTCCCCGGGGGCGCGCGCGTCGAGGACAGCACCAGCCACAGCAACGTGAGCCTGCAGGGCGGTGTCGACACGTGGTTGTCGTTCGGAAATATGCTGCATGCCAGCGTCGAAGCCCGGCGTGAGGGCTACGAATCGGTGCACGAGCGGGACGCGACGACCGGCGAGCTCGCGGTCGAGCGCTACACCGTTGCCCCATCGGTGTCGAACGAGTTGCTCGCGTGGGATCAGGCCTTGAGCTTCGTGACGTCGGCGCGACTCGAGTCGACCCACGAGCGCGTGCTCTCACAGGACACTCCATCACGCGGGGACATCGATGGACGACACTGGACCCAGATCATCCCCGCTGCGGGCGTATCGTGGCGATTGGACCCGCTGGTAACGCTCAAGGCCAATGCGGCGCGGACCTTTCGGGCGCCCGACTTCGACGAGTTGTATCTGGATATCGTGGGCATGCGCGGCAATCCCGCGCTCGAGCCGGAGCGCGCCTCGAACGTCGACCTCGGCGTGACGCTCGGTCGCGACGATGAACCCATCTCGGCGGAAGTCGTGGGCTTCTACAACGATATCGACCAGATGATTCAGTTCGTCGCGACGACCGCGTACCTCGTCGAGGCGCAAAACCTGGGGTCGGGTCGCAGTTACGGTCTGGAGTCGTCGGTGACCTGGCGCCCGGTCGAGCGTTTCTCGCTCGGCGGCACCTACACCTGGACCGAGTCCTCACTCGCGGGCCTCGAAGGCACCTCGATCCCCGGGCAACCACGCCATCGAGCCACCGCAGACGCTCGGTTGAACCTGGAGTCGGTCGGCTGGTTGGGCGCGTTGCCGGGGCTGGCCCTGCGAAGTGCAGCCAACTGGCGCTCGGCGGTCAACCTCGACCCGTTCGGCAACATCCAGAGTGATGCCTACTGGACGGTCGACGTGGGTGCACAGGTGCAGCCTCTCGACTGGCTTCAGATGGGGATCAACCTCAGAAATATCACGGACAATCGCTGGGGCTCGGATAGCCTCCAGCGCCCGCTACCGGGCCGCGCGGTGTTTGTGACCGCGGGCGCGGCGGCGGGATCTCAGTAACCGAAGAACGATTTGCTCGCGAGTTGCGAGCATCGCGCAGGCTCTGGTCTGCGCAGGACAACGCGCGATGGGACAGGAAGCTGGTGTAAATCCAGCGCTGCCCCCGCAACTGTAAGCGGTGACGACGCCGGCGCAGCCACTGGATGATGCATCCGGGAAGGAGCCGGCCGAGGACGAGTCGCAAGCCAGGATATTGGACCATCGCCTCATTGATTCCGGGAGCTAAGGAGCCCGGGTACATTCACCGCGGCTTCGGGTTGGAAGTCGGCCGGATACAGACGCGCGGCTCTGCTGCGCCCCCTGCCCTTCCCGCCCTGCCGCTTGAACCACAACGAACAGGATTTACCTATGTTGCAGCATCGAGAAACCGCGCGCCGGTGGGGCGTGCTCCTACTCGCCCTCGTCACTCTGACTTTTAGCGCCTGTGGTGACGCCACAGAGTCGAATAACGGTGACGCGAATAACGGCACCGCCGACCAGTCGGTCGAGATCGAGGGCACCTGGGTGACGAATTACGGCTCTGCCATCCAGATCGACGATCAAACCTGGGGCGGCGAGGTACTCGTCTCATTCGACAACGAGCAAAACTACGCCATCACCCAGGGCCAGAACCCCGAAAGCGGGGCGACCGAGTACAGCAAGCAGGTCTGGACGGAGCCGACCGATGGCACATGGTGGTATTGCACCGTCGACTTCGGACTCGAGTCGATCGATGCGGCGGAGAATACCGAGGAGACCGCCGACGACGCGGATCCGGCCGAGGGCGGCTGCGGCGACTTCCCATGGACGAAGATGAGCACGCCCATCGAGCTCATCGGACGCTATACGACGCAGTTCGACTCGACGGAGGTCATCTCGGCGACGACCTGGGACTTTGGCGTCGAGACGTCGATTACCACGTGGGACAACGACGAGAACTGGGCCGTGCTTCAGAACCCGGAAGACGCCGATTCGGGCCCGAATACGTTCAGCAAGGTCGTATGGACCGAGCCGGACGCCGAAGGTGTGTTTTACTATTGCACCGTCGACTTCGGTCTCGAGACCCAGGAAGCGGCGGAAAACACCGCCGAGACGGCTGACGACGCCAACCCCGAGGAGGGCGGCTGCGGTGACTTCGCGTGGACGAAGATGACGCCGGAGGGAAGCTAAGATGCGGACCACGCTCTCATCTATCGCGCTCGCCGCGGCCCTGTGTCTTTCGGCATGGGGCTGCGGTGAGGCCGTCGACGACGGTCCGACCGAAGAGGCGCGGCTCGCCGCTCTACCGTACGCCAAGAACGTCGTGTCGTTCGAGCCCGGCGAAGGCGCCGGGCACGGACAGGCACGCCTGCCCGATATCGTGCTGGGGCCGCCCGGGTCATCGACCCAGGTCTTGAGCCTGGGCTCGGGCGGCGAAGTCGTCGTCGACTTCGGGGACAGAGCCGTCGTCGACGGCGAGGGCGCGGACTTTATCGTGTTCGAGAATCCGTTCGAGACGCCCATCGAAGACGACGGGATCTGGCAGGAGCTCGGCGAGGTCTCCGTGAGCACCGATGGCGAGACCTGGACGCGCTTTTCGTGCGACCCCGCGCCAAATGAGGCCAGCGAGTGGCCGGGTTGCGCCGGCTGGAGGCCCGTCGAAGACTACGACCCGCTGGCCGTGGTCCCGCTGGAGCCGGAGAAAACCGGAGGCGATGCGTTCGACCTCGCCGACATCGGAGTCGAGGAGGCACGCTATATTCGAATTCGGGACCTCTCCGAGGAGCCAAACAACTCGAAATCCGCGGGCTTCGACCTCAACGCCGTTGGCCTGATTCACCACACCGACTCGAAAAAAGAGGCAAACTGATGGAGCGACTCCCATCATTGGTGATCGCGAGCCTGTTATGCACCGGCTGGCTGACGAGCTGCGGGCCGAACGAACAGACGGGCCCCTGGGAATACACCTATGAGACCGAGGCATCGGCATGCCAGGGCGGCCCCCCCGCACGGACGCTGCGTGTCGACACAAATTCCCAGGCGATCGGATCTGGCTCGAATGCCCTGGTCTCGGCCGACAACCAACTCTGGGTCGTCGAGAGC